>NZ_CEETRO010000010.1:20355-145574 GCF_979366545.1 Vogesella perlucida | reverse complement strand
CGTTAGGCCAAACATGACAATCTGGCCGGTGGTCACCTCCCGGCCTGCAAAGCGGCGACGGATATCGTTTGCATGGGCTAATTCGTGCGGGTCTTGGTAACCGTCTGCCGATATGCTCAGGCCATCCGAGTCATTAACAGCGTGATCGTGGCCATTCTCTACATATTGCACTTCGTAATCGTGGCTATGCTGCCCATGCCCCAAACTCAGGCGCGCCACGAATTCGTGCGGCTCGGGAATGAGCTGCTCGGATTCCACAAAGCCATCTCGCTGTACAAAAGTAAAAGCCTGCCGTTGCCCATCTGGGCGCAGGGTTTCCACGCGGATATGTTCAGCCGCCCAGACATGGCCGCGCTGGCTTGCGTGATATAAGCGAAAACGAGGCGGCACGCCGTCTTCGAAAACCTGCAGCCTTACCTTACCGTGGCCGGTATCAATAGTCTGGCCTTCATCATGGTCATGGTCGTGATGATGGTCATGGGCGTGCGCGCATTGCTCGTTGCGCCAGGTGCGCCAGATCATCCAGGCGGCTACACCAACAATAATCACGGCAGATGCCAGCTGAAAATAGGCTTCGGTCTTGCCCGGGTCCCAGTTCTGGCCAAAGTACAGGCCAGTCATGGCCACGGCCCACACCACGGCGGTATGCGACAAGGTCGCCGACAGGCCTAGCAAAACCGCCTGCCCCAGCGTTCCGCGGATGGCCACAATGAACGCGGCCATCATGGTCTTGGAATGGCCCGGCTCCAAACCGTGCAACGCCCCCAGCAGGATGGCGCTAGGGACAAACAGCCAGGCATTGCCCTGCTGCAGAAGGGTTGCAAACTCAGTCATGCAGGTAGCGCCTCAGAGGTATTTGGTGATGGCTTTGAATTCGCGCAGGGTATCGTCTGCAGTCTGCGCGCCTTCGCGCACAGCGTGTTCTAGACAGTGCTCGATATGGTCGTGAACCAGCGTCTTTTTGGCATTAGTCACGGCGCTTTCTACGGCTTGTAGCTGCTGGGCGATCTCCAGGCAGCTGCGTCCCTCTTCGAGCATAGTGACGATGCTCCTGAGGTGGCCTTCGGCACGCTTGAGCCGCTTGATAATGTCGGGATGGGAAGTATGTGTGCTCATGGCTCAGCATCCTACCCGGGGGGATATACGCAAGCAAGTAGCGACTGGATTTAATAAAAAGCAGTGGCTAGCACAGAGAGGTGATGGGCTGTTCGAGCAAAAAGAAATACCGGACCAAAAGCAATAGCCATGCACTCTGAATCGCCCCTCTTTTCCTAGACACCTCGCGAGCCTCACACTGTAAATCGCTACAGCTTTGCTAGACACTTTATGGCCGCTCAGCTTGGTTAGCCCCCGTTAAAGCATCAAAACGCCAATGGCCGCATGGGAGCGGGGTTTTCCTCGCCGGTGATGAAAGAACCTATTGAAAGCCTTAATGGCTGAGTGACGGGTAACTGGCACATTGCTGACGGATACTTGTGGGAAGCTGAAAGTCCGCTTTGGCCGACCTCCAGCCATCCTTCCGAGAACTGTGGCAGCTTGTCGGCCAATGCTGACTTTCACTCTCCAGACGGACGATGGCTGCATTCGCTTTGAAAGCAGCCATGAAAGTATCTAGCCAATAGACAGGAACTCACTTCCGTGAAGCGATCAAAACTATCAACTTACAAAGTCGGCGATCTCCCGCCACATGAATTTAGGGTTGGAATACATCGGGAAATGGCCACAATGTGGCACTTCACAAAGTCTCACCCCGTGCTGCTTAAGGTTTGCCAGATAGCTGAGACTGGCGTTCTGCACGCCGTACATGAACATTTTGCGGCATGGCAAGGCCAGGAATTTTTCCATCAGCATGCCGTGGTCCGACAACTCGACCATGGAACTGAAAATACCGCACACTGCCGCAGCGCGCACCTTGTGGCGCAAGCTAGCGGCGTACAGGGCGCTGGCGTAGGCCGGCGCGTGGCGAGTACGTTCGATAAAGTCATCGAAGAATGCCTCTGCATCGGCGTTCGGGTAATCGACAATCTGGCGGCTCAGAAAGCAGTCTTCCGGCGCGATATTGCCTTCGATATCGGTAAAACTGAGTACGCGCTCGCCTAGTTGGTTAGCTAGTAACAGGGCTGTCAGTCCGCCCATCGAGTGACCGACCAGGTGGAAGCGATCCACTTGATAGTGCGCTAGTACCTGTAGTGCAGTCTGTAGCAGCAGGTTTATCGAAACGCTACTCAGATCGGAGCAGCTCGTCTCCCCGCAACCCGGTGCGTCATAAGCGATAAATGAGTGACCATCAAAGGCAGTATGCAAAACGATATCGGCGTAATCCTCCTTCGTCGATCCAAAACCATGCAGGAACAGAATCGGCGCTTTGTCGCCATCTCGGTGGATGGCAGCCACGTCAAGTGCTACGCCATTGATGTCAAAGGCCAGCCGTTGGCTGGCAAACTGTTGGATTGTCATGCTGTGTCCCAATTAGCAGCTGCACTTGCGGCCAACCTTGGGTGAACGGTTGGCCGCAAGCGCGGGGTTGTCGTTAGCGGCTGCCCATCACCGCAGTGCAGAACTCGCCAATCGCCGCACATGCCTGCTGTAGCGCAGCATCATCCAGCGCATAGGCAATGCGGATGTATGGTGCCAGTCCAAAGGCACTGCCTTGCACCACTGCCACACCGGCCTCGTTGAGTAAGGCAAGTGCCACGTCCTCATCACTAGCCAGCAACTTGCCGGCCGGGCTGGTCTTGCCCAACAGTTCTTCGCAGCAGGCAAACACGTAGAATGCGCCGCCAGGCTGAGCGCAGGATAATCCTGGAGTAGCGTTGAGCTGCCGTACCATGCGGTCGCGGCGGGTTTCGAATACCTCGCGTGAGCGGCTAATAAAATCCTGCGGCCCAGTCAACGCTGCTAGTGCCGCCTGCTGCGAGATGGCGCTGGCACCTGAGGTTTGCTGCCCCTGTAACTTTTCCATTGCCTCCAGTAGCCAGTGCGGTCCTGTGGCATAGCCAATGCGCCAGCCGGTCATGGCGTAGGCCTTGGACACACCGTTCATGGTTAGTGTCCGCGTCTGCAACTGTGGTTCGACCTGCGCCAGGGTGAAGAATGATTGATCGTCAAATAGCAGGTGCTCGTAGATATCATCCGACAGTACCAGTACGTGGGGATTCGCCAGTAGCACGTCTGCCAGTGCATGCAGCTCGGCACGGCTGTAGACGGCGCCGGTGGGGTTGGATGGTGAGTTCAGAATCAACCAGCGCGTTTGCGGAGTAATGGCTGCGGCCAACTTTTCTGCTGTGAGCTTGAAACCGCTGTCTTCACCGCAGGGCACCACTATCGGGTGCGCACCGCACAACTGCACGATTTCCGGGTAGCTCACCCAGTAAGGCGCGGGTACGATCACCTCGTCGCCTTCATTTAGCGTGGCCGCCAGTGCATTGAAGATCACCTGCTTGCCGCCGGAGCAGACGATGGTGTCCTGCCACTGCACGTTCAGCCCGTTCTCGCGGCGGAACTTGCTGGCCACAGCCTCACGCAGCGCGCGAGTGCCAGCCACCTGGGTGTAGCGGGTGTGACCACCGTTTATAGCTGCAATCGCAGCATGACGGATGTGTTCCGGCGTATCGAAATCTGGCTCGCCAGCACACAGCGAGATAATCTTGATGCCGGCAGCACGTAGCGCTGCCACACGATCGATCACTTTATAGGTAGCAGAAGGTTTGGCACTGGCCAGATGTTTGTTCAGGTATTGGGTAGTCATCATCATGCCTTCTCGCGCCAGTGTCCCAGACCCATTAGCTCCAGTGTGGTCGCACCCTGGCTCAATTGGCTCATCATTACGCTTTCCTTGTCGGCGCGTGCGTCACCAGCCTCTAGCGTGCGCGCCACGTCGGCAGCTGGCACGATGATCACGCCATCATCGTCGGCTACGACTAGGTCGCCCTCTGCGACGGGCACCCCGCCAAAAATCATCGGTAAGCCAATGGCTGGCGCACTGGTCTTTACCGTGCCGCGTACAGACACGCCTCGGGCAAATACGGGAAAGCGGCGCTTGCTGATAGCAGCAGTATCACGCACGCCACCGTTGATAACCAAGCCGACAATGCCGGCGGCCTCAGCAGCCACGGTCAGTACTTCTCCCCAGTAACCCGCAATGAAATCGCTCGTATCTACTACCAGCACACTGCCACGCGGTGCGCGTTCCAGGGCGAGGTGAATGGATAGATTGTCACCAGGAGAGCAGACCAACGGATAAGCCGGTGCTGCAACGAAGGCGCCAGACCACAGGCTGCGAATCTGCGGATCCACCGCGCAAGGTTGGCCGCAGGCCTCGTACAATGTGGCGGTCCCTAGTGCTGCACAACGTGCGACCAATGTTTGATCGATAATCGAGTGGCTCATCAAGCTTTCCTCTGCAGAGTGTGGTATCCCAAAGCTTCGCGTGCGGCGGCCAGGGTCTTACCTTGTGCCAGCTGATCGCGAATTTCGGCTTCTACTGCTTCGATTTTGTGTGCTAACGCGGCCACCTCAGCCGCTCGGTCACGCGGCACCACCACTACGCCGTTGGCGTCGGCCACCACGATGTCGCGGGCTGCAACGCGGGCGGTACCGATCGATACGGTTCCGCCCACGGCCTCCACCTGCACCCTATCCTTACCGGTACGCATGAAACGACCCTTGGAGAACATCGGATAGCCGTCGCTTAGTACCTTGTTGACGTCGCGGCACACCCCATCGATGACTGTTCCAGCTATTTCCCGCAGGCCGGCATACTGGGTCATGATGTCACCCCACACGGTACAATCGGTGCGACCATCGTTGTCTATCACCACCACATCACCGGCTGCGACATCGTCAATAAAGTCCCCCACCGTGCCGGCAGGTGTGCTGGCCGAAACGTACTTGACGGTAAACGCGGGACCCACCACCACCTGTCGGTAATTATCCAGCGGCATAATGCCCAGGCACTGTCCCGGCAGGCCCAGCTTGTCCATAGCATCGGATACGCCAGCGGTATCCAGCCCGGCGAACAGGGCCACCAGTTCACGATCTATCGTGTTCATTTGCTGCCCTCCTGCTTGATGGCTTCGAATTGCCGGTCGTGCATGACCTCTTCTACTGAGCGACCACTGCGTACAGCGGCAAGCATGCCATCTTGACGGCGTGCAATCCGCTCCGCCAGATCAAGTACCGCCTCAATATGTGCCGCTGGCACAAACACCGTGCCGCAGCGGTCTGCCAGCACATAATCATCTTCATGTACTTGCACTCCGGCCATGGAAACTGGCTGACCAGACGATAGTTGAATCACACGATTGCGCGCACTGATCATGGTGACGCCACGACCATACAGCGGGTAACCGATATCAGCACTACCGTCGATGTCGCGGCTGAGGCCGTCGATTACCGTACCGCGAATGCCCTTCACCTTTGCGGCATTCGCCAGAATGTCACCCCAGCAGGAAATGCCATCCACGCCACCAGCGATCACCAGCACGCGGTCAGTGCTATTGATAGCCGCAATCACCGGCGAGATGAGGTGTACCGTCGGCGCCGCGTCAGTTTTGCGGCCGAGCTGTACGGTACTGGCACGGCCAACCACCTTGGGGCCATCCCACAGTGGACGCAGGCCATAGGTGGCACCGGGTAAGTTGAGGAAGTCGAGCGCGTCGGACAGTGTGTTGCTGTCCTGCTGCTGCAGACGCGCAAGTAAAGAAGGTTGGCTCATCGGACTCTCCTGTTGGGGACTTGTGTACCGCTACTTTCCACCCTACAGTTCGATAGGTAAATTCCGAATTTTGTAACTTTTAAATACGCCAAACCTATCAAAAATCATGATCAACTTTCGCCTCATTCGCCACCTTTGGCTCTTCCTGGCCGTAGCGGAGGAACAACACTTCGGCCGAGCTGCCAAACGCCTGGGCATGTCGCAACCGCCGCTGACCGAGCAGATACAGATCCTGGAGCAGGCATTGAAAGTGAAGCTGTTCGAGCGTTCGCGCCGCGGCGCACAGCTGACGGCAGTGGGACAGGCCATCCTGCCTGCGATGAAAAAATTCGCCGAACAGCTGGAAAGCCTGGAGCTGGCGGTACGAGAAGCGGCCGCCGGGCAAATCGGCACCATCACCATCGGCGCAATCACCTCGGCGATTCTGGACGTGCTGCCGGGCCTGATCGAACAGATCAAGCTGCAGCACCCGGGACTGACTGTGGCGGTAAAGGAAATCGATAGCTACGAGGCGCTGCCAGCGCTGCTCAGCGGTGACATCGATCTGGCATTTGCGCGCCTTGAGGGCGACTTGGGTGAGCACATCAGCGCACTGCCGCTACGAGAAGACAAGTTGGCCGTGGCATTGCCGGCCACGCACCCACTTTGCAGCCAGGCACAGCTGGTGCTGCACGATCTGGCCGGTGAGGATTTCATCATGTTCGCGCGCAAGGTCAGCCCAATCTCGTTCGATCGGCTAACCGCTGCGTGCCATAGCAGCGGCTTTTCACCGCGCATCCTACATGAGGTGCGCTCCGTGACATCCCAGATTGCCTTTGTCGGCTGCAATCAGGGGGTGGCGCTGGTGCCGGCATCGGTGCAGGGTATGGCGCCGGCCAGCGTGGTGATCAGGCCATTGGCAGACGAATTGCACGTGGTCACCACCGCCATGGCCTGGAATGCACAGCGGCACAACCACCTACTTGCGGCGGTTCTTGAAACGGTGAACAGCTATCGTGTCGCAGATGGCTGAGGTGCTGCGGCCAACTTTGGACGCCGACTAGCAAGGAGTACGCCGCCAATGACCAAGACCGTACCAGCCAGCTGTGACAGCGATACGGCCTCATCCAGCAGCCACCAGCCAAAGAAGATGGTCAACGCCGGACCGAGCGTACCAATCAGCACCGCGCGGGCGGCACCAATATGGCGTATTGCCAGTGACTGCCAAAAGATTGGCAGGATGGTAGAAAACAGCGCCATACCTAGGCTGTAGCCGTAGATAGGCGCCGGAAGCAGCAGCTGTTGCCACGGCCGGCTGAGCAGAAAGTGCAGTACGATGGCCGCGGTCGCGACCAGGATGGACAGCAACGAAAATCGCATGGCGCCAAGCCGTTTGATGGCAAGCTCCGAACCCGCGCTGTAAAGGGCATACAGCACCGCGCAGCCAAATACAAAACCAGCACCGAGCACTACGCTGTGCACATCGCTGCTTTGGCTGGCGTCATGCACGAAGGCAATCGCAATCCCGGCATAGGACAGCATTGCGGCCAGTATGATGCTGCGTTCCGCAGGTTTACCCAAGAACAGCACCCCGATCAGGATGGTGAGGGTGGGATAGGTGAACAGGATCAACCGTTCCAGCCCAGCCGAGATGTATTGCAGACCATAGAAATCGAGCATGCTGGAGCCGTAATAGCCTATGCCGCCCAGCAACAGTAGCATGCCGATATCGCGCCACGACAGGCGGGGCATGCCTCGCAAGACAGGCACAACGGCAATCATGACAAATGGCATGCAAAACACCATTCTGAGGGTCAGCAGGGTGACGGCATCCACCGGAGCGGTGGCGTAGGCAAGCTTGACGAAGATGGCCTTAAAGGAAAAACCGAAGGCGGCCAGAAAGGCAAACATGACCCCAAGTTTCTGTGGGGACGAAAGAACCTGTTTCAATTGACTACTCTCTACATGGACCAAGCCGCATGTTCAGGTCTGAATGATTGAATGTGAAATACGTTCTGGATAGCGCTGTGATAGCTAAAGCGGAATCAACAGCTCTGTTTACCTAGGCGCAACGGAATCCCCCGAGTCTACTCGCTAAGGTTATGGCCAGTACGCACCGGATATACGGCCACCTATGGCGACAAAAATGAAGCCTGCTTGGGCGTGATTCAGGTGGCAGCTTCCATGTTGCCCTTAACCGTCAATACTGAATCGCCCCTACTTCAATAGATACATTTGTGGCCGCTTCCAATAGGAAAGCGGCCATTTTTCATCGGGCACTCGGCCGTCTGCTTTGGCCGATCTGTGGCTTCCTCCTCGCTGTACTGAGTTGCCACCAATAATCAGATTCCTTTCCACTGAAAAGGAGTCTGTCATGGGTACCACACCGAAGCGTGAGGCATGGAACAAAGGCAAGCTGATTGGCCAGAAGCCGCCTCTAAAGCCAAAAGACATCTGGGCGATCCGGATCCACCTCCAGAATAAGCACGCGGTACGAGACTTGGCCATGTTCAATTTGGCAATCGACAGCAAATTACGTGGCTGTGACTTAGTCAGCTTACGAGTGCGCGACGTTACGAATGGAAACCGGATTTTGCCCCGTGCGATTGTCGTCCAACGCAAGACACAGCGCCCGGTACAGTTTGAGCTAACAGAGCCGACCAGGTTAGCCGTTGCCGCTTGGCTAGAGAAAGCACATTTGCGCAGTGATCAGTATCTCTTCCCTAGTCGGTTGGAGGACTCTCCACATTTATCGACTCGCCAATATGCGCGGATAGTCCACATGTGGGTCGAAACCGCCGGGCTGGACTCATCAATCTACGGTACTCACTCGTTGCGACGTACCAAAGCAACATTGATCTACAAGAAAACAAAGAACCTGCGAGCGGTGCAAATTTTGCTTGGTCATACCAAGTTAGAAAGTACGGTGCGGTATCTCGGGATCGAAGTCGATGATGCTTTGGAAATTTCCGAGCAGATCGAAATTTAGGTAGTCGTTACGACAACACTTTATCCACCAAAGTGGCGGCCATCTCGGGTCGCCACCGAGCTTTTCGGCCAGAGCAGCCATATTCACGTTTCAATGGATTCGTCTGCTAACAATCTGCAAGCAGTCATTTCACCCACGTCTCGCGTCTCACGGAGATAAGCAGTTTGCGAGCAGCATCACAGGCGGCAGAACAAAACTACTTCCCACGTAAAACATGATGTACCCCCTCGATAACCAGCAATGCCACCGCGCCCCAGATCGGCAGGTATGTCAGCCATTCATTGGCCTGGATGTGCTCACCCAGAGCCAGCGCCACCAACAGCATCAGTACCGGTTCGACGTAGCCCAACAAGCCAAACAATCCCAGCGGTAACAAGCGGCTGGCGGTGATGTAGGCCATGAACGCCGTAGCACTGATCAGCGCCAGTATGATTACCAGCAGATACAGGCTGGGGTGCTGCACAAATGGTTGACTACCGACGTGCTGCCCGAGAACAACCCAGCTGGCAAAGGGCAGCGTCAGCAGTATGTCGAACCAGAGTCCGCCCAGGTGTTCGGTAGACAACCGGCGGCGCAGCATGAAGTACAGCGGGAAACCCAGCGCCACTAGCAGTGCTTCCCATGAGAAGCCGCCAGCCTGATAGAGCGCATGCGCCACACCACAGGCAGCAGACAGACCTGCCAGCTTCTGTAGCCCGGAAAGCCGCTCGCGATAGAACAGCCTACCTACCAGCAGCATGCTCAAGGGCAGCAGGAAGTAGCCCAGAGATACCTGCAGGACGCGACCATTCAGAGGTGCCCACATGAACAGCCATTGTTGCGTGCCCAACAAAGCACTGCTGCATAACAAGCCGAGGAAGAGTGCCGGCCCTCGTCTGAGCCGGGAGAACAGCTGCACCACATGCTTCCACTCTCGGCTGACCAGCATGAACAGGGTGACGCAAGGCAAGGTAAGCAACATGCGCCAGCCAAAGATTTGCACGCCGCTGAGCGGGGACAGCAAGGTGGCGTAGTAATACAGTCCGGCAAACAGACAGGACGACGTCACCGATAAAGCCACGCCACGGTACGGATGGGCGTTATTTCCTAGTTGCAGCATCTCAGTTCTCCCCAATATGCCAGGGGAGTCCGGCACGGAATCGCTCTTCGATCCAGGCTTTGAACGCCAGTGTACTGGCAGCGGCAAACCTGGCCGATGGGCGCACCAGGTAGATACCGCCCTGAGCGTCCAGCTGCCAATCCGGCAGCACCCGTACCAGCTTGCCAGCAGCGATATCGCGGCTCATCAGCCACTCGCCGGCAGCCAGAATGCCGGTTCCTGCACATGTGGCGGCCAGCAGGGCCTCGCTGTCATTGCTGGTCATCGACCCCGATACCAGCACTGTTTGCTGCTGACTCCCATTGGTCAGGTGCCATTCCGGAAACGTGGCAAAGCCGCTGAAACGCAAGCAGTTGTGCTGCGCCAGCGCCTGCGGCTCTATTGGCAGGCCATGAGCGGTGATATATGCCGGAGAAGCGCACAGGATACGGCGGTGGTCGCCAAGCTTTTTGGCGACCAGCCGGCTGTCGTGCAGCTCCCCCATGCGAATGGCCAGATCGAAGCCTTCAGCGATGATGTCTACAAAGCGTTCGCTGTAGTCTGCCACGATGGACACCTGTGGATAGGCTGCCAGAAAAGCTGGCAGCATCGGCGCCAGCCATTGCCGTCCCATGGCGGCCGGCAAGGCGAGCCGCAAGGTGCCACGCACCTCTGCCGCGCCTGCTGATGCTTCCTGCTCCGCCTCGGTAATCAGGTTGATGGCCGTGCGCAGCTTCTGTGTCAGTTGCATGCCGGCATCCGTCAAGCGAACTTGCCGGGTGGTGCGTTCTATCAGCCGGATACCCAGCCGTGCCTCCATGGCCGCCACCCTCTTGGATACCACGGTTGGATGGCGCTGCAGCAGGCGCCCGGCAGCCACGAACGAGCCTTCGGATGCCACGGCAAGCAGGGCCGCGACTTCGTCACTGTGCTGGTTGTCGAATGTGTCGTACATCATGGCTGCAGAATAATGCTGCCGGAGGCCCGCCCGGTTTCGAGATCGGCATGGGCAGTGGCCACATCGGACAAGGCGTAATGTCCCCAGATATGCGGCGTAATCACGCCGCTGCTCACTGCGTTCAGCACGTCTTGAGCTCGTTGCTGGTACTCCGCGACGTTGGCTGTGTGCGCAGCCAGTGATGGTCGAGTAAGGAACAATGAGCCCTTGGCATTCAGCGTTGCCAGCTCTACTGCGGCCGGCACACCGGATGATGCGCCAAACGACACCATCAGCCCACGTGGGCCCAGGCTGTCCAGCGATGCTTCAAACGAGATGCTGCCAATTGGGTCGTACACCACATCTACCATGCGGCCGTGCGTGATGCGGCCAACCTCGCTTGCCAGTGCGGTCGGGTTGAAAACCAGTACCGCATCACAACCCAGCGATTCCGCCTTTTGTACGCTGGCCGCCTTAGACACCACGCCGATCACGAATGCCCCCAGCCGCTTGGCCCACTGCGCCATGATGGCACCCACCCCACCGGCCACGCCGTAGAGCAGGATGGTGACACCCGGACCTACCGGGTAGGTGCTTTTGAGCAGATACTGTGCGGTGATGCCCTTGAATAGAGTGGCCGCGGCATCGTCACATGACAGATCGTCCGGCAGTTTGACCAGCCGCTCGGCCGGATAGCAACGACCGCTGGCATAGGCGCCCAGTGGGCCGGTGGCATAAGCAACCCGGTCGCCTACCTGGATATGGCTCACCCCATCTCCGATGGCCGTCACACGACCAGCGCCCTCCAACCCCAGGCCCGATGGCAGGGGAAGGGTTACTGCTCCAGCGCGCTGCATCACATCCAGGTAGTTCACCCCGATAGCGGTTTGCTCGATCCACGCCTCCCCCGCACCTGGGTGGGCAGGGTCTGTTTCCTGCATGTGCATGACATTGGGGCTGCCATGCTGCTCAAACCGGACAACAGTAACCATCGACATCTCCTTGGGTCTGTGCATGCGAGTCTGCATGCTGATCCAGATTATGGGAATGTAGTCAGTGGTGAGCAATATGGCATCCATGCAGTTGATTGCTGCTCCATTTGCAGCAATTGATCATGGAGATGTCAGCCTGCTGACTTGTGAAGACAGCGGGCGCAGAGGAGAGACTCGGGCCACAAGGCCCCTCCTGGTGTAAGTAATGCCTGCTTTGCGGTTGAGACCAGACGTCTACACAAGAGCCAGCGATCGTCCGCTTCGGCCGACAACCAGCCCCTCCTACACCACCGGCAACTCCCCCCAACAGGTCGTCCATCGTGGCGACCTTTTTTCTTGCCGCATCGCCCAGCCACTGTGCAGCTTCTCGCTGGCCAGGCGTAGCGTGCCGCGGCCGTATTCGCGGTTGATGTGGTCCATTACCGCCATCACCCGGCCCCGGCACGGGTCGGGCGTGGGGGCGAACAGGTCGGGCTGCACACGGTCGGCGTGATTGATTTCCAGCAGCACCACCCCGGCTTTCTTGTAGCTGTAGCCCGGGCGGTAGACGCGGCGCAGGCCGGCCAGCGCCGCGGCGGTGATGGTGGCGCTGTCGGATGAGGGGTGGATCAGCGGGTAGACCTCCCAGCCGGCGTACTGGGCATCTTGCTGGCGGAAGCGGTTGGTGCGGATGCTGACCGCCACCAGCCGGGCGTGGCTGTGCTGGCGGCGCAGCTTTTCGGCTGCGCGGCAGGCGTGGTGGCTGATGGCGCTGGCCAGGGTGTCGAAGTCGTGCACCAACTCGGCAAAGCTGCGGCTGGCGATGATCTGCTGCTTGGCCGGAGCCACGTCTTCCAGCGCCAGGCAGCTGACGCCGTTGAGCTCGGCCACGGTGCGCTCCACCACCACGTTGAACTGGCGCTTGATGTCGCGCGGGTCGGCGTGCTTCAGGTCCAGCGCGCTGTGGATACCCATGGCGGCCAACCTTTCCGCGATGCGGCGCCCTATTCCCCACACCTCGCCCACCGGTATGCGTGCCATCAGCTTGTCTTGCCATTCCGGTGTCAGCCAGTGCCAGGCAAACACGCCCTGCGCCCGCGGGTAGACCTTGCCCACGTGGTTGGCCAGCTTGGCCAGCGTCTTGCTGGGGCCGATACCGACACAGGTGGGGATGCCCACCCGTTGCAGCACGTCGGCGCGCAGCCGCGTGGCGTGCTCGCGCAGGCCGGGCATGCCGTCCAGCGTGATGAAGGATTCGTCCACGCTGTACACCTCCTGGTCGATGCCCCAGCGGCCGATCACCTGCATCATGCGCTGGCTCATGTCGCCGTACAGCGCGTAGTTGGAGCTGAACACCGCTACGTCGTGCATCTGGCACAGGTGGCGGATTTCGAAGAACGGCACAAAGCCCTTGATGCCCAGCGCCTTGGCCTCGGCGCTGCGCGCCACCACGCAGCCATCGTTGTTGCTGAGCACCACGATGGGCTTGCCGATCAGGTCGGGGCGGAACACGCGCTCGCAGCTGGCGTAGAAGCTGTTGCCGTCCACCAGGGCAAACAGCGGCATGGCTAGCAGAACTGCTTGATGCAGGACTTAATCACGCCCCAGATCTGCAGCTCTTGGCCGTCGTGCAGCTCGATGGGCTGGTAATGGGGGTTTTCCGGGATCAGCGCCACGCGGGTACCGCGCCGGTACAGGCGCTTGACGGTGAACTCCCCGTCCACAATGGCCAGCACGATCATGCCGTGCGCCGGGGTGATGCTGCGGTCCACGATCAGGATGTCGCCGGTACCGATACCTGCCCCGCTCATGCTGTCGCCGCGCACCCGCACCATGAAGGTGGCGGCCGGGTCGGATACCAGTAGCTCCACCAGGTCGAGCTTGGCTTCCAGATAGTCGTCGGCCGGCGACGGGAAACCGGCGGGCACACGGCTACAGAACAGGGGCAGCAACAGCTGCGGCCGGCTGGCGGCCTGGTACGGGATGGGGATCATGGCGGCACTCCTTGCTGAGGATTTGATTATGTACAAATTCAAATCGATAGCCAAGGGGTGAAGGTGGGGGTATCGAAGGGAAAATTTTCTAGATACCAATCACCACCTTAATGACATAAGACTTGCTCATCGTCATAATGCGTTAAGCCTTTAAGCGACAGACTACCTATTATGACGGCCATCGAAATAGCACGTACCTACGTCCACAGCAACGTCCAGAAACCTGCTATGCAGCACCCAGACCGGCCCGGAAAAATCAAGAACAAAGTCAAAAGCTCTGATGTATGGCTTGATCATTCAGAGCGTGTAGACAAAGAACCATTAATCCACACCGCTATGAAATGCACGACAATTTTCAGCGTAAAGACAATCTCGCTATGGAGCGTGCTCTAAACAACCATCTGCCCAAGACTATATTAACAAATTTCACTCGCTCTGAAAGTTTCGCCCCACGAAATGACTAACCATTTCACAATCGCAAAACAACCATTCATCACTATAAATTATGGAAAAAATTCTTGCATTATCAATTTTAATAGCATGCTTCGCGTGGATTTACTTTGGCTCCAGAAATTCGAAATCCAAAGCCATTTCAAAGCTAGATCAATCCTGGGAAAGACTTTCCTCCGCAATTTCCCACGAAGACTGGAGAATGGCTGAGTGCATATTCACAAATGAAATAAAAAATCACTGCCAAAACACAGAAATACTAAACGATTCGCTAAAACTAAAAGATACAGCTGAGATGTTTCGCGCTTTAACATACACGAGACTTTTTATTTTAATTCACATGATCAATCAGATGCCAGACGAGGTCTTGACGTCCCACGAAGGGGAATACTTTATTGAGATCAGCTCAATAGAAAGTCACTTCGGTTCAATCTGGCAAAATTTCGACACTTGCGCAAAATCAGACTTGCTTAGTAGCAAAATTAACTTAGCATTTCTTATTGTGCAAGAAATTTTTGACTACATCACGCAAGGAAATATATTCATGGCAAGAAGAGTTCTCAGATATTGCATCTGCGATAAAATCACAGAAGAAAATGCAGAAAACCGTGAAAAAGCTGGCGAGTTTTTATCGCAAATACTATCCAACCAAAAGTTTGTTGGATTGCTAAGCAACTGAAAAACCATTAGTCACAACAGCTTTTAACAAAAAGAATGTTTAGCTCTCAAGTCATCTTGACAGCCCCACGCCTTAACGCGATTAATTTTAATTACTTTTCAAGCAAGACCAGCAATCTTCAATAAAGAGCCACAGGAGGCCATCATGAAGAAATTATTCGCAATGATAATTGTGGCAATTGCAGCAGTGCCGTGCCTTGCAATGGAGAGGGAAGTAATTTGCGCAAAATACCGTACAACCAATGGGTGGTCTAAGGGATACAGAGTTGAAGCCACAATTGCAAAAGGATCAGAATTAAATCAGGCCACAAAAACATTCAACTACAGCGGCCTTTCAACTTATGTGGTAATTTTTTGGAATAAGGACGAGGCAAGCATCATCGAGATGGACCTACCCTGGCTTTCTCCAATCGCTCAAGAAGGAAAGGATTTGCGAGGCGTAAAATGGGAAATCGCAAAGACAAGTATTTGCTTCTAAACTGAGTGCAAGCAATCCTAACTATAAAATCTGAAAAGCCTAATCGCCACATATGGCACATCAACCAAGGCAGTAGATAATTATTGGACTCTTGAAAATCCCATCATGCCAATTTAATTAATTACATATTTTTAAATTGCCGGAGGATTCATGCTTCGCATCAGCCGCATATATGCGCCCAGCCCGCCTTCGCCCCAACAAAACCAAGGCTCTGGTATCTTGACGGTGTGACGGGCAAGTTGCGCCCGCCGTACTTCTACCCTACCCCGCACGGTTCGCCCTGCGGGGTTTTGCTTTTGGAGCGTGCCATGTTCAAGTTCACCCCCATCGAGCAGCCCATGGTGTTCAATATCATGCCGATCAGCGTTAACCCGGACGGCTCGATGTCTGCCACGGTCAGTGGTGGCTTTATCGCCATAGGCAACAGCACACAGGTTGGCCGCAGAGCAGATTTAGCCAGCAACGAATCAGAAGACTGACCATGCTTCAGCTCTTTCACCACGAAAGCCAGGCACTAGCGTTTGATGTAGGCAATTACGCAACACCCGGTAAAGCGGGCATTTCGGGCTGGGGTACCAAAAAAAATTGGGGGTATCGGTGGGGGTATCGTTGCCGAAACCCCTACCAAACCCCCAAGATGTCAAATCAGTAAGATACTGATTTTATTAGGCTTTAACGGTGTCAGCCACGTCCTGATAGTCTTTGATCTGGTCAAAGTTCATGTAGCGGTACACCTCGGCGCTCTTCTCGTTGATGATGCCGATGTTGGCATGGTATTCCGCCAGGGTCGGGATCTTGCCCAGCTTGGAGCAGATGGCTGCCAGCTCGGCGGAGCCCAGGAACACGTTGGTGTTCTTGCCCAGACGGTTCGGGAAGTTACGGGTGGAGGTGGACATCACGGTAGCGCCTTCGCGCACCTGTGCCTGGTTACCCATGCACAGGCTGCAACCCGGCATTTCGGTGCGGGCACCGGCCATGCCGAATACGCCGTAGTGGCCTTCGTTGGTGAGCTGCTCGGCATCCATCTTGGTTGGCGGGGCCAGCCACAGTTTTACCGGCAGGTCACGCTTGCCTTCCAGCAGCTTGGACGCGGCGCGGAAGTGACCGATGTTGGTCATGCAGGAGCCGATGAACACTTCGTCGATCTGGGTGCCGGCGACTTCGGACATGAATTTCACGTCGTCCGGGTCGTTCGGGCAGGCCACGATCGGCTCTTTCACGTCGGCCAGGTCGATTTCGATTACGGCAGCGTATTCGGCGTCGGCATCCGGCTGCAGCAGCTCGCCGTTGGCGATCCACTCTTCCATTTTGCTGATGCGGCGTGCCAGGGTGCGGGCGTCAGCGTAGCCTTCGGCGATCATGTACTTCATCAGGGTGATGTTGGAGTTCATGTATTCGACGATTGGCGCTTTGTTCAAGCGCACGGTGCAGCCGGCGGCGGAACGCTCGGCAGATGCATCGGACAGCTCGAAAGCTTGCTCTACCTTCAGGTCTGGCAGGCCTTCGATTTCCAGTACTTTGCCGGAGAAGATGTTCTTCTTGCCGGCTTTAGCGACGGTCAGCAGGCCTTGCTTGATGGCGTACAGCGGGATGGCGTTGACCAGGTCACGCAGGGTAATGCCTGGCTGCAGTTCACCCTTGAAGCGCACCAGTACCGATTCCGGCATATCCAGCGGCATTACGCCGGTGGCAGCGGCGAAGGCGACGAGGCCGGAGCCGGCCGGGAAGGAAATACCGATCGGGAAGCGGGTATGCGAGTCGCCACCGGTACCGACGGTGTCCGGCAGCAGCAAGCGGTTCAGCCAGCTGTGGATCACGCCATCGCCTGGGCGCAGGGCTACGCCGCCACGGGTGGAGATGAAGGCCGGCAGTTCTTTGTGCGTTTTCACGTCTACCGGTTTCGGGTAGGCGGCGGTGTGGCAGAACGACTGCATCACCAGGTCGGCAGAGAAGCCCAGGCAAGCCAAGTCTTTCAGCTCGTCGCGGGTCATCGGGCCGGTGGTGTCTTGCGAACCTACGGTGGTCATGCGCGGCTCACAGTAGGTGCCCGGGCGCACGCCCTGGCCTTCCGGCAGGCCACAGGCGCGGCCAACCATTTTCTGTGCCAGCGAGAAGCCTTTGCCGCTGTCGGCCGGGTCTTTTGGCAGACGGAATTCGGTGGAGGCTGGCAGGCCCAGTGCTTCGCGGGCTTTGGCGGTGAGGCCACGGCCGATAATCAGGTTGATACGGCCACCGGCGCGCACTTCGTCCAGCAGCACGTCGGATTTCAGGCTGAATTTTTCTACCAGCTGGCCGTCTTTTTCGATTTTGCCTTCGTACGGGTAGATGTCGATTACATCGCCCATTTCCAGCTTGGATACATCAACTTCGATAGGCAGGGAGCCGGAGTCTTCCTGGGTATTGAAGAAGATCGGGGCGATTTTGCCGCCCAGGGTCACGCCGCCGAAGCGTTTGTTCGGTACGAACGGGATGTCCTGGCCAGTAGCCCATACCACCGAGTTGGTAGCGGATTTACGCGAAGAACCGGTACCTACCACGTCGCCTACATAGGCTACCAGGTTGCCTTTTTTCTTCAGGTCTTCTATGAACTGCATCGGGCCGCGCTTGCCGTCTTCTTCCGGCTTGAAGGCCGCATCGGGGCGGGTGTTCTTCAGCATGGCCAGATAGTGTAGCGGGATGTCAGGGCGGCTCCAGGCGTCCGGTGCCGGCGACAGGTCGTCGGTGTTGGTTTCGCCAGGTACCTTGAATACGGTCACGGTGATTTTCTGGGCAACTTCAGGGCGGCTGGTGAACCACTCGGCGTCGGCCCAGCTTTGCAGCACGGCCTTGGCGTTGGCATTGCCCTGGTCGGCCAGCTCTTTCACGTCGTTGAAGAAGTCGAATACCAGCAGGGTTTTCTTCAGGCCTTCGGCAGCGATGGCGCCGACTTTTTCGTCGCCCAGCAGGTCGATCATCGGTTTGACGTTGTAGCCGCCCAGCATGGTGCCCAGCAGCTCGGTGGCCAGCTCGCGCGATACCAGTGGCGATGCCACGGTGCCTTCGGCAACGGCGGCCAGGAAAGAAGCTTTTACCTTGGCTGCGTCATCCACACCTGGCGGTACACGGTGGGAAATCAGCTCTACCAGTGTCTGCTCTTCGCCAGCAGGCGGGTTTTTCAGCAGTTCAACCAGTTCTTCTACCTGTTTGGCAGTCAGCGGCAGTGGCGGGATGCCCAGCGCGGCGCGCTCGGCAACATGTTGGCGGTAAGCTACTAGCATGGCTCGGGACCTTTTTGCTTGGGTTGTTTGCAATCAGCCTGACGGCAGCGGGTGCGGGCTGCCGGCAACCATCCGGGATATTACTACGACTCCCGGCTATGATTCGTGAAGATTACGCCCTTGGCGACCCATGCACAAACGAGTAATCGAAACATAGATTGTGAGATAAAATCACAGCCATGAATACTTACCCCCCTCTCAACGGCTTGCGTATTTTCGAAGCAGCGGCAAGGCTGGAAAGCTTCTCATCTGCGGCCAACGAGCTGCACGTCACCCATGGCGCTGTGAGCAAGCAGATCAAGCAGCTGGAAGAATGGCTGGGTGTGCAGCTGTTCGAACGCAGTGGCGGGCGCGTGAAACTCACCGACACCGGCTGGCGCTACCTGGTACAGGTGCAGGACGGGCTGGACCTGATCGCCAACGCCACCAGCCAGCTACTGCAGCCAGACCGCCAGCGCAGGTTGTCGATCAACTCTACCCCCACGTTTGCGCTGTTCTGGCTGCTGCCACGGCTACAGGGCTTTCGGGCGCGCTTTCCGGATATCGACCTGCATCTAGTGACATCAGACCGCGACATCAGCCGGCTGGACACGCCGTTTGACATCGCCATCCGCCGTGGCCCGGGCGACTGGCCAGGCCACCTGGCCAAGCCGTTTCTGGAAGAGTGGGAGCTGCCGCTGTGCAGCCCGGCGCTGCTGGCCCGCCTACCCATACAGCAGCCTGCCGACCTGGCGCACCACACGCTGCTGTACGCCGATACGCGGCCAACCCAGTGGCAGCGCTGGTTTACGCTGGCGGGGGTGCCGGAGCTGAAGCCAGCCAGCAGCCTGCATTTTGACCGCTTCTCGCTGGCGCTACAGGCGGCCATGGATGGCCTGGGCGTGGTGCTGGGCCCTTTGCCCATGGCGCAGCAGGCGCTGGATAGCGACAAGCTGGTGGCGCCGCTACAGCAACCCGTGGTGCCGGTACGCGACTATTGCTGGATCGCACCGCGCGCCGCAGTAGACGATGTGGCCATTCATGCATTTTGTCACTGGCTGGAAGAAACTGCGGCAAACGAGCAACGCAATCACGGCAAAACCCACAAGCCAGACTTATAGAAACAAGGTTTTCAGTAGATGGGTTAGACCTAAAGCAGCGCAGTGTCTATGCTTGCAGAAAAGCAAAACAGGAAAACCGCATGTTTGATCTGCAAAACCTGATGGTCTGCCTGATCGAGCCTTCCCGCACCCAAAGGCTCATCATCCAGAATCACCTGCGCGAAATGGGTATAGAGAATATCGATCTGCTGGAAACCGGCACGCAGGGGTTGGCGCGCATGCGCGAGCTGCCGCGCCCGGATATCACCATCAGCGCCATGTACCTGCCCGACATGACGGGTGCCGAGCTGGTGGTGACCATGCGCGCAGATGGCGAAATTCGCGACATGCCCTACGTGCTGATTTCCAGCGAAACCCGCGCGCAGCAGCTGGACGCCATCCGCCAAGCCGGGGCACTGGCCATTCTGCCCAAGCCCTTTACTACCCGCCAGTTGGACCGCGCCTTGTGCTCGGCGCTGGATTACCTCAACACCGAAGAAGTACGCGCCGAGCTGGAACACTACGACCTGGACACCAAGCGCATCTTGCTGGTAGACGACAGCAGCACCTCGCGCCATTACCTGCGTACGGTGCTGGAGCGCATGGGCTTTGACCAAATCGAAGAAGCGGCCAACGGCATGTCGGCCATCCCCCTGCTGCAGGACACCCAGTTCGACCTGATCATTACCGACTACAACATGCCCGAGATGGACGGCCGCGCGCTGATCGAATACGTGCGCACGCTGAGCCCGCAAATGTCGGTCCCTATCCTGATGGTGTCCGGCGAACAGGACCAGACCCGCCTGGCCGCCGTGGAAGAAGCTGGCGTGTCGGCCATCTGTGACAAACCGTTCGAGATGAGCACCCTGCGCAGCCTGATCGTGCAGTTTCTGTAGCAGCCGGCTGCCCGCAGCCGCAAAAAAACCGCAGGCCACAGCGCTGCGGTTTTTTTCATGCCTGGCGCCCTTACGCAGAGCGCGGTGCCACCCACACCAGGCGCTCGCCAGCCTTACCCGCCTGCGTGCGCCAGTAGCCGGCTTTCACAGCACCCCCTAGCGGCAGCAGCCCGGCACGCTGCGCCAGCAATACCTCTTGCGCGCCCGACTTGAGCAAGGCCGCACGCACGCGCTGCTTGTCACGGGCGCTACCACTCTGCAGCAGCTGCGCATCGGCCGCCGACGGGGCGGGCTGCCACTGTGCGGCCAACGTCAGCTGTGGCTGGGCCAGCATGGCCAGCCCGGCAAACAGGCTCTCCAGCCATGGCTTCCAGCTGGCCAGCGCTGGCGAATCCGGCACCTGCACCGAGCCAGGGTAAGCGACACCCAGCGTTAGCGCCGCCTCCATGCGCTGATGGCAGGGCACGCCAGCCGGGGCAAAATCCGGCATCAGCAGCAGGATGTCCAGCCGCTGCGCTGCGGCATCGTGCGTGACATAGGCCGCCGCACTGCCCGCCTCGCCAGGCAGGCTTAACAAAAACGTACCGGCCGGCAGCGGCAATACTACCTGTAGCGCCGCCAGTGGCCGGGTGTGCTGCAGCGCCTGCGCCAGGTCCGGGGCAAACGCCATGGCACGGCGGCCGTCGCGCACAAACAGGCCATAAGCCTCGGCCAGCACAAACTCGGTTTCACGCTGGGTATCATTGATGGTGTACAGCTCGGCCAACTGTGCCAGCTCGCGCTGCACCACCTGCGCGGCCTGGGCGCACGCCTCTTCACGGCCCGCCAGCTGGGTAAACAGCTGCGCCACGCGCTTGGCCCAAGGGCGCGACGCCTGGTAACGAGCACTATGTAAATCGTTCACCACCCCAACCCCTTCGCAAAAAAAGGCGGGATTGTACCGCAAACCCCCACCCGCCCCACCATGCTGCACGCACAAAACACCCTGCCGTTGCCATGCAAATGGCTTGAAGGTAAGCTAGGGCTACGCTTTTGCTTGCTCGCAAGCTCTGCGTGGGTGCAGCCGGCGGCCTTGCTACCGGCGACCTTCCCTTGTTGCAATATCTACTTTACGGGTCGGCCTCTGCCGGCCCGCTTTTTTTGCCGCGCGACACGGCCCCTGTGGCTACGCTAGCATCGAGGCAAGCCACCAGAAGGGGAAACCATGTCACCACAAACAGGATTTATCGGCCTGGGCCTGATGGGCCAGCCGATGTGCCAGCGCCTGCTGCGCGCTGGCGTGCCACTTCATATATGGAACCGCAGCCCTGGCAAAACAGCCGCACTGCAGGCCGCAGGGGCTAACGTAGCGCCCAGCGTGGCCGCGCTGGTAGCCAGCTGCGACGTCATCATGCTGTGCGTCTCCGACACCGCTGCCGTAGAAAGCGTGGTGTTTGGCGAAGGCGGCATTGCCAGCCATGGCCGCGCCGGGCAGCTGCTGGTGGACTTTTCCAGCATCGCGCCCGACGCCACCCGCAGCTTTGCCCAAAGGTTGGCCGCACACTGCGGCATGCGCTGGGTAGACGCACCGGTGTCTGGCGGCGTCAAGGGCGCAGAAAGCGGCCAGCTGGTGATCATGGCAGGCGGTGCCGCCAGCGATATCGACGCGCTGCGCCCGCTGCTGGCGCACCTGAGCCAGCGCCTGACGCGCATGGGCGACACGGGTGCCGGGCAGGTGGCCAAAGTCTGCAACCAGCTGATCGTGGCCAGTACCGCCGCGCTGATCGCCGAAACCATCCAGCTGGCCGAGGCCGCCGGGGTAGACGCCAGCCTGCTGGCCCCCGCACTGGCGGGCGGCTTTGCCGATTCGCTACCGTTCCAGATCCTGGCACCACGCATGGCCGGGCGCGAGTTTGCGCCGGTGCAATGGAAAGCCGCTACCCTACTGAAAGACCTGAACAACGCCACCGCACTGGGCAATGCCACGCAGCGCCCGCTGCCCATGGCCAGCCAGGCGCAGGCACTGCTGCACGCCCACTGTCAGGCCGGCCACGCCCAGCACGACCTCAGCAGCCTGATACTGCACTACCTGCCACAGGAGTAAACCATGCCACGCTTTGCGGCCAACCTGTCCCTGCTGTTTACCGAATACGCACTACCCGAGCGCTTTGCCCAGGCCGCTGCGGCTGGTTTTGGCGCGGTGGAAATCCAGTTTCCTTATGACCACCCAGCCGAAATACTGGCCGCCGCCGCCCGCGCGGCCGGCACGCCGGTGATCCTGATCAATGTGCCGGCGGGCGACCTGATGACAGGCGGCCCCGGCCTGGCCAGCCACCCCGACCGCCGCGACGCCTTTGCCGCCGCCCTGCCGCAGGCGCTGCACTACGCGCAGGCACTGGGCGTACCACTACTGAATATCCTGCCCGGCAGGTTGGCCGCAGGGCATAGCCGCCAGGCCTGTCTGGCCACGCTGGCGGCCAACCTGCAGCTGGCTGCCGCCTTTTTTGCCCCGCACGGCCTGCGCCTGTGCTGCGAAGCCATCAACGACCTGGACATGCCCGGCTTTCTGCTACGCACGCCGGACGAAGTTGCCCAACTACTGGCAGAGCTGCCGCAAGCGGGCATCGGCCTGCAAATCGATATTTACCACGCCGCACGCATGAATCTGGATATTCCGGCCCTGCTGGCCCGCCACCTGCCACAAGCCGCCCATATCCAGTTTGCCGACTACCCGGGCCGTGGCGAGCCGGGCAGCGGCACCCTGCCCTTGCGTGATTATTTTGATTTTATTGAAAAAAATGGCTATACCGGCTGGCTGGGCGCCGAATACCGCCCCACCGCCGCCAGCCACGGCACGCTGGGCTGGCTGGCGGCCGGCTGATGGCTTTTTTTTGCATACAATCTGGCTGGCTTTTTAAAAATCAGTCACTTGCATAGCCTATACTTTAAAAACCCTTGCGCAATCGAATTATTTTCATTAGAATGCGCCCTTCTCGAAATTGCTGGCAGTAACACCCGCGCTGCCGGCCTCTACGATTTCATCGCATCTGACCCTATTTGGCTTCGTTTCCGCCTCGTCCTTTCAGGACTGCTGTTCGCCGCTTGTCAGGTTGGTTCGATGACCTGTAACCCCAAGCGGGCTCACAACCGGCGCACCACGCCGGACTGAAAGGATTCACCATGCAGAAGTTCTCCGACCTGGGGCTGGCCCCCGCTATTGCCAAAGCACTGGAAAAAGCCGGCTACGACACGCCGACCCCGGTACAAGGCGAAGCCGTGCCTGCCGCCATCGCTGGTCGCGACCTGCTTGTTTCGGCACAAACCGGTAGCGGCAAGACCGCTGCCTTCCTGCTGCCCGCCCTGACCCGTGTCAGCGAGCGCTCCAAAGGCGCCGGCAACGGCCCACGTGTTCTGGTACTGACCCCTACCCGCGAGCTGGCCCAGCAGGTAGAAAAAAACGCCCAGATCTACGGCGAAGAGCTGCGCTGGCTGCGTACCGTTACCCTGGTGGGTGGCGCATCGTTCGGCTTCCAGACTCGTGCCCTGTCGCGCCCTGTTGACATCATCGTGGCCACCCCTGGCCGCCTGATGGACCACATGCGCTCCGGCCGTATCGATTTCTCCCGCCTGGAAATGCTGATTCTGGACGAAGCCGACCGCATGCTGGACATGGGCTTCATCGAAGACATCGAAACCATCGTGGCCGCCACCCCTAGCGAACGCCAGACCCTGCTGTTCTCCGCTACCCTGGACGGTATCGTGGGCAAAATGGCAGAACGCATGACCCGCGACCCGCAGCGCATCGAGATCGAGCGCAAAGAGGAAAGCGGCAATATCGAAGAGCACCTGCTGTACGCAGATGACAACAATCACAAACAGCGCCTGCTGGATGCGATTCTGAAAGAAGCCAACTTTGACCAGGCAGTCGTGTTTACCGCCACCAAGATCGGCTCCGAAGAAATCGCTGACAAGCTGTCCGACATGGGCTACAGCGCTGCTTGCCTGCACGGCGACATGCCGCAAAGCTGGCGTAACCGTACCCTGAACGACCTGCGTCGTGGCCGCATCAAGATCCTGGTAGCCACCGACGTAGCCGCTCGCGGTATCGACGTTCCGGGCATTGGCCTGGTCGTAAACTACGACCTGCCAAAACAAGCCGAAGACTACGTACACCGTATTGGCCGTACCGGCCGTGCTGGCCGTAGCGGCGTGGCGATCACCATTGCCGAATCGCGCGAATTCCACCGCGTACGCCGTATCGAGCAGTACCTGAAGCGCCAGCTGACCGAAGCCGTTATCCAAGGCCTGGAGCCAACCCGTCGCCCACCGAAAGGCCGTCCGGCTGGCAAAGGCGGCCCGCGTCGCAGCAACGGCGGCGGCTACGGTGACCGCAAACCAGGTGGCGGCTACGGCGGCAACCGCGGTGGCTACGGCGACCGCAACCGCAGCAGCAGCGGCCCGCGCCAAGGTGGCAGCGGCGACCGTCGCCCACGCAGCGAGTAAGCTTGCGGTAGCAACAAATAAAAAACCCAGCTTGGTGCTGGGTTTTTTTTCATTTACTGCCACAATCAACTCGCCCGATGCCAATCAACCAGCAACGCCAAACCTTCTGTCACCTGATCTGCCACAAAAAACGATATTGCCACCCAGAATGGCCGCAACGTACCGTCGTCGAAGAAGCAAAACCAACTAGCAAATACCAAGCCAGCCAGCAAATGCCTAGCAACCTGCAGTAACGTAGCCGGCATAATCACGCGCGGCAAGCCTGCGTAGCGGCTGGCATACACATCCATCACACCCTGATAGAACAAATTCAGGCGATACCAGCGGCGACGGCGATTTGCCCCATCACCCACAGCACCGACCCAGGCATAGTCCAGCACATTCACCAAGCCAAAAAACGTCAAGATTGCCATCAAGGCCGGCACACCCCAACACATCGGCAACCAGGCTGCGACCAACACGCCAGGCCAGACAACAAAAGTAGCTAGCAAAAACAACACGGTAAATGCGCGTGCCATAACCCCCCCATCAGCAGCCATGCATGACTCTGAACCTCATGCAAAAGAGTATTGCCAGCAGTAAGCACTGTCAAAACTGGATAAAACAAGACAAACGGCAGCTTAACTGGGGGGGTATTTAAACCCGCATCAACTCAAGCAAGCAACATGACCATCAGGCAGGCAAGTAAGGCAACACCGACCACAGCACCAGCACGGCAAACAGTGCTGCCACCACGTCGTCCAGCATCACGCCAAAACCGCCGTGCACACGGGAATCCAGCCAGCGTATCGGCCACGGCTTGACGATGTCGAACACACGAAACGCCAGCAATGCGGCCAACCACGCCACGGGCGTTGCCGGCACCGCCGCCAGCACCAGCAGCATGGCCACGATTTCGTCCCACACGA
Source organism: Vogesella perlucida (assembly GCF_979366545.1). Classification (NCBI taxonomy): domain Bacteria; kingdom Pseudomonadati; phylum Pseudomonadota; class Betaproteobacteria; order Neisseriales; family Chromobacteriaceae; genus Vogesella; species Vogesella perlucida. The sequence continues at coordinate 119,682 of NZ_CEETRO010000010.1, read as the reverse complement.
TATGGCCGCTATCGGCCACACCCAGCGCCCGGCCAGTCACGCCGCACACCCACACCCCCAGCACAAACAGCGGCAGCGCCAGCCAGGCCAGCATTACGCCCTGCACACCAGCCAGGTGCAAACCCGCCGCCAGCGGCAAAGCGGCAATGCTGCCCCAGGTACCCGGCGCCGGGGTAATCAACCCGCTGCCAAAACCCAACGCCAGAAAGTGTGCCGGGTGCCGCAGCAAAAAGCGCACGTCCGGCTTAGGCAAAGTGGTCATAACCCAACCTTTCCAGCGCCACCGCCTGCCCATCCGCAGCCAGCAGGCGTAAACCCTCACCCGCCGCAATGCGGCCAACCTTGTGCACAGCCACACCAGCCTGCGCCGCCGCAGCCTGCACCGCCGCAGCCTGCGCCGGGGCGGCAGTAAAGCACAGCTCGTAATCGTCACCACCCGCCGCGATAGCCGGCAGCCAGCGGCTACGTTCTACCGCCAGCAGCGGGTGCGTAGGCAACGCTTCCACCCACACTTCCGCCCCCATGCCGGAGCGCGCCAGGATGTGCGACAGGTCGGCCGCAAAGCCGTCGGACACATCCAGCGCCGCGTGCGCTACGCCCAGCAGTGCCTGGCCCAGCGCCACACGTGGCTGCGGGCGCTCCAGTTTCAACAGGCAATCCGCTGGCAGCACTTCGGCACTACCCGACAGCCGCTGCTGCAAGGCGGCGGCAGCCAGGCCCAGCTGGCCGGACACCCAGATATCGTCGCCCACTTGTGCAGCATCGCGGCGCAGCGCCTGGCCGTGCGGCGTTTCGCCAAAAATGGTTACCGACAGCGTGAGCGGGCCACGCGTGGTATCGCCACCCACCACACTGACGCCATGCTCGGCCGCCAGGGCAAAAAAACCGCGCGCAAACGCGGCAGCCCAGGCTTCATCCAGCCGCGGCAGTGCCAGCGCCAGCGTTACCCAGCGCGGAGTAGCGCCCATGGCAGCCATGTCCGACAGATTCACCGCCAGCGCCTTGTGCCCCAAGGCCTCCGGGCAGACATCGGCAAAAAAATGGCGCCCTTCTACCAGCATGTCGGTAGACACATGCAAGTCGCAGCCCAGGGTTGGCCGCACAATGGCCGCATCATCGCCCACACCCAGCACCGCATTGGGTGCGGCGCGGGTAAAGTGCCGCCGTATCAGATCGAATTCGGTCATCCCGTTACCACCACACTCGGCCACAAAGCTGCTTGCGGCCAACCTTGAAATACCTGCCTACCATCGGGAACACCGTCGTCCGGATAAGCCGCAGGCGCATCCGGGGAACAAAAGCCCATCCGGCAAACACACCAACAATAAAAAAGCCCGGCATAGCCGGGCTCTGGCAGTACAGCCCGCAGGCTGCCGCCGTATCAGTCTGCCTGGCGGCGGCTACGGATAGCCTTGACTTCGTCGGCGCGTACGTCGGCGGCCAGCTTGTCCAGTACGCCGTTAACGAATTTGTGGCCGTCGGTGCCGCCAAAGGTTTTGGCGATTTCGATGGCTTCGTTGATGATGACCGGGCACGGGGTTTGCGGGTGCGAGATCAGCTCGAAAGCTGCCATCAGCATGATGGCGCGCTCTACCGGGCTGACTTCGGCGGCGTCGCGCTCGTAGTAAGGCACCAGGTATTTGGACAGATCAGCGGCATCGCGCAGCACGCCAAACAGGATTTCGCGGAACAGGGCTTCGTCGGCTTTGACGAAGTAGTCGTTTTCGCGCAGGTGCTTTTCAATCAGCGATGCCGGGCGGTCGGCATTCAGCTGCCACTCGTAAATACCCTGTACGGCATATTCACGGGCGCGGCGGCGGGCGGTTTTCATTACAGCTTTCCTTGTATCTAAAGAGCAGGCGCGGCAGCTTAGCCGCGCAGGGTCTTGTGCAGATTGACCATCTCTACAGCCACCTGGGCGGCTTCACGGCCTTTTACCGACATGCGGACTTCGGCCTGCTCGTCGTTTTCGGTGGTGAGAATGGCGTTGGCAATCGGGATGCCGGCGTCCAGGCCCACGCGGGTGATACCCGCACCGGATTCATTGGACACCAGCTCAAAGTGATAGGTCTCACCGCGAATAACCGCACCCAGCGCGATCAGCGCGTCAAAGCGGCCTGTTTTTGCCATGGTTTGCAGCACCAGCGGGGCTTCCAGCGCACCCGGCACGGTGGCCAGGGTGACGTCGGCGGGCGCCACGCCCAGTGCTTGCAGCTCGGCCAGGCAGGCATCACGCAGACCATGACAAACCAGCTCGTTAAAGCGGCACATTACCACGCCAATCTTCAGACCTTTGCCGGAAAGATCAGGGGTAATACGGTTTACTTGGTCCAGCATGCGGTTCTCCTTGCGGCGACAGCCAAATCTAGAAAGGGGCGTATTTTAATCCAAATCCACGTGCACGTGTTCAGGTTGCGCAAAGCCGGTCACTTCCAGACCGAAACCGGTCATGGACGGCAGGCTGACCGGCGACGCCATCAGCTTCATTTTGCCCACGCCCAGTGCGCGCAGCATTTGTGCGCCAATACCAAAGGTCTTGCTGTCCCAGCGCTGGCGCGGGCCTGGCTCGGCCTGCTCGGGTAGCGCACGCGCCAGGATATCGGCGCCGGATTCGGGGCGGTGCAGCAGGATCACCACGCCGCAGCCGCGCTCGCTGATTTCTTGCAGCGCGTTGGGGATAGTCCAGCTGTGCTTGCCGGACAGCGGGTCCAGCAGGTCCATCACCGACAGCGGCTCGTGCACGCGCACCAGCGTTTCCTTGTCGGCACGGGGTTGGCCGCATACCAGTGCCAGGTGGGTGGCACGGGTCAGTACATCCTGGAATACGTGCAGCTGGAAAGCGCCAAACGGGGTTTCGGCCAGACGCTGGCCCACTTGCTCGACAAAGCACTCGGTACGGCTGCGGTAGTGAATGAGGTCGGCAATGGTACCGACTTTCAGGTTGTGCTCGCGGGCGAACTCCAGCAGCTCCGGCAGGCGTGCCATGGTGCCGTCGTCGTTCATGATCTCGCAGATCACCGAGGCAGGCTCCAGCCCGGCCAGGCGTGACAGGTCGCAGCCGGCTTCGGTATGGCCGGCACGCACCAGTACGCCACCCTTTTGCGCTTTCAGCGGAAACACATGGCCAGGCTGCACGATGTCGGTGGGGCGGGCGTCGCGCGCCACGGCCACCAGCGTGGTGTGGGCGCGGTCGGCGGCGGAAATGCCGGTGGTCACGCCCTCGGCGGCCTCGATGGACACGGTGAAGTTGGTGCCAAAACTGGTGCCGTTATTGGTGGCCATCATCGGCAGGTTCAGCTGTTTGCAGCGCTCTTCGGTGAGGGTAAGGCAGATCAGGCCGCGGCCATGCTTGGCCATGAAGTTGATGGCTTCCGGGGTAACGTGCTCGGCGGCCATCACCAGGTCGCCTTCGTTTTCGCGGTCTTCCGCGTCCATCAACACCACCATTTTGCCGGCCTTGATGTCGGCAATGATTTCCTGGATCGGGGCAATGCTCATTGTGTCGTCCTTCCCGCACGCCTGCGGCGCGCCTGGCTGCTATGGAGCATGGCGCCACGCGCCATGCAGGAGTAATTCATTTATAGATGGGGCTACCCGCCCGGCAATCAAGCACCACGTGCGGCCAACACCCGCTCCACGGTATCGACAATGGCCTGGGTTTGCGGGTCGATTTCGATATTCACCACATCGCCCACCTGGCGCACACCCAGCAGGGTGCGCTGCAGGGTTTCCGGGATCAGGTTCACGCAGAAGCTGTCGTCGCGCACGTCGCCAATGGTCAGGCTGCAACCGTCTACACCGATATAGCCTTTGATCAGCACGTATTTCATCAGCTCGCGCGGCAGGGTGAACCACAGGGTGCGGTTGTCCGGGCTGCTGACAATATCGCTCACGGTCGCCGTGCTGATGATGTGGCCGGACATGCTGTGGCCGCCAATGTCGTCGCCAAAGCGTGCAGCGCGTTCCACGTTCACCGCGTCGCCGGCTTGCAGGCGGCCCAGGTTGGTCAGGCGCAGGGTTTCGGCGATCAGGTCGAAGCTCACCACGTCGCCTTCGATGGCAGTAACGGTGAGGCAGCAGCCGTTATGCGCTACCGAGGCGCCGATCTGCAGCCCTGGCAGCAGCGCCGCCGGCAGCTGCACTTTGTGGGTACGAAACTGGTTTTTTTCTTCCACCGCCACCACGGTGGCCATGCCCTGCACGATACCGGTAAACATTCTGCTGGCTCCGCAAACATCCGAAAACGCGATTGTACCGTGTTGCACTGCAAATACGAGGCGCTACACGGCAAAAGGTTGGCCGCACGCCCTGCTGCGGCTTCTATGAAGCGGCCAGAATGCAGTACAATCGCCTGTTTTTCCGAATCTTTACCAGACGAGCATCCATGTCCGCCGAACTGACCCGTATTGCCGAAGAAGTTGCGCAGCGCCGCACCTTCGCCATCATCTCCCACCCTGACGCCGGTAAAACCACGCTAACCGAAAAGCTGCTGCTGTTTTCGGGCGCCATCCAGATGGCGGGTACGGTAAAAGGCAAGAAGGGCGGCAAGTTTGCCACCTCCGACTGGATGGAAATCGAGAAGCAGCGCGGCATTTCGGTGGCGTCGTCGGTGATGCAGTTCGACTACCGCGACCACACGGTGAACCTGCTGGACACCCCGGGCCACCAAGACTTCTCGGAAGATACCTACCGCGTACTGACCGCAGTGGATAGCGCACTGATGGTGATCGACGCGGCCAAGGGCGTGGAAGAGCAAACCATCAAGCTGCTGAACGTTTGCCGCCTGCGCAACACCCCCATCGTCACCTTCATGAACAAGTACGACCGTGAAGTGCGCGATAGCCTGGAGCTGCTGGACGAGGTGGAAAACGTTCTGAAGATCCGCTGCGCGCCCATCACCTGGCCTATCGGCATGGGCAAGGCCTTCCGTGGCGTGTACAGCCTGCTGTCGGACGAAGTCATCCTGTTTGAAGCCGGTAGCGAAAAGCTGATTACCGATATCGAGGTGATCAAGGGCATCGACAACCCGCGCCTGGACGAACTGTTCCCGCTGGAAATGGAACAGCTGCGCATGGAGATCGAGCTGGTACAAGGCGCCTCCAACGAGTGGAACCTGGAAGAATTCCTGGCCGGCGAGCTGACCCCGGTGTTCTTCGGCTCCGCCATCAATAACTTCGGCATCCGCGAGATCCTGGACGCGCTGATCAACTGGGCACCAGCCCCGCAGCTGCGCGACGCTACCGTGCGCGACGTAGCGCCGACCGAGGGCAAGTTCTCCGGCTTTGTGTTCAAGATCCAGGCCAATATGGACCCGAAACACCGTGACCGCATTGCCTTCCTGCGCGTGTGCTCCGGCCGCTTCGAGCGTGGCATGAAGATGAAACACCTGCGCCTGAACCGTGACATCGCCGCCTCGTCGGTGGTGACGTTCATGTCGCATGACCGCGAAATCGTGGAAGAAGCCTTTGCCGGCGACATCATCGGCATCCCCAACCACGGCAACATCCAGATCGGCGACAGCTTTTCCGAGGGCGAAGAGCTGACCTTTACCGGCATTCCGTTCTTTGCGCCGGAAATGTTCCGCAGCGTGCGCATCAAGAACCCGCTGAAGCTCAAGCAACTGCAAAAAGGCCTGCAACAGCTGGGCGAAGAAGGCGCGGTACAGGTATTCAAGCCGCACAACGGTGGCGACCTGATTCTGGGTGCGGTGGGTGTACTGCAGTTTGAAGTGGTAGCCAGCCGCCTGGCCGCCGAATACGGCGTGGACGCGGTGTTCGAGTCGTGCAGCATCTGGTCGGCCCGCTGGTTCAGCTGTAACGACCGCAAGAAGCTGGAAGAATTCGGCAACGCGCTGACCATGAACATCGCCACCGACGCCGGCGGCAACCTGGCCTACCTGGCGCCCAACCGCGTGAACCTGGCACTGACGCAGGAGCGCTGGCCGGACATCGTGTTCCACGAAACCCGTGAACACGCTGTAAAACTCAACGACTGATGCCGGCCACCCTGCCCATGCCCGCCTGGCTCGCCCCCATCCTGCACGACTACGGCGCCGACTTGTTACGCTCCGCCGTACTGGTGCTGGTATTGCTGCTGGTACACGCCAGCATCGTGCGCGCCATTGCGGCCAACCCGCAGGTACCGGTAGATACCCGCCGGCGCTGGGCGATCAATGTGCGTAACGCCATGATCGTGATCGGCCTGGCGGGCTTCGTGATTATCTGGGCGCGCGAGCTGCAAACCATTGCGCTGTCCATGGTGGCCTTTGCTGCGGCGCTGGTGGTGGCCACCAAGGAGCTGCTGATGTGCCTGGGCGGTGGCCTGGTGCGTTCCATTTCCAATAGCTACGAGCTGGGTGACATCATCGAGCTGCAGGGCATGCGCGGGCGGGTGCAGGACATCACCATGCTCAGCACCACCCTGATCGAGATCGGCCCGCGCCACGACTCGCACCAGCTCACCGGCAAGTCGGTCAGCTTCCCCAACAGCCTGCTGCTGACCCACCCGGTAGTACGCGAAAACTTTACCGGCGACTACGTGATGCACATCATCACCATCCCGCTGCCCTACAGCATCGCCCCCGCCCGCGCCGAGCAGCATCTGCAAGAGATCGCGAGCGATGTGTGCGCGCCATGGCTGGGCGACGCTCGCCACCACATGGCCATGCTGGAGCACAAGCTGATGATGGACACGCCGTCGGTGGAGCCGCGCATCGCCCTGCAACCCGCATCAGAAAAAGAATACCGCCTGATTGTACGCATCGCCGTACCGCAGCGTGAACGCCAGCGTGCCGAGCAGGCCATCCTGCGCCGCTTCATGTTTGCCTGCTTCCCGGAAACCGATAACAACAAGATTGCCGACGCAGACTAAACCATGCCCAAGACCCGGATCAAAACCTACGACCGCATCGTTCAGGAAAGCCTGAGCCTGTTCAACGAGCACGGCGAGCGCAATATCACCACCAACCACATTGCTGCGCATCTGGGGATCAGCCCGGGCAACCTGTACTATCACTTCCGCAATAAAGAAGAGATCGTGCACCAGATTTTCCTGAGCTACCGCCGTTTCATCAGCGAGCGCCTGGCCGTACCGGCAGACCGCCAGATGAACGTAGCCGACCTGGTGAACTACCTGGAAACCGCGTTCGAGGCCATGTGGCAGTTCCGCTTCATGTTCTACGACCTGCCCGGCCTGATGGCACGCAACCCGCAGCTGCAGGCCGACTACCACCAGTTTGTGAATGGCGAGCTGCAAACCATCCTGGAAAGCCACTTCCGCGAGTTCATCCGCCTGGGCCTGCTGAAAATGGATCTGGACGACATTGAGCCGGTATCGGTCAACATCTGGCTGGTGGTGAAGTTCTGGTTTGCCTTCGAGCAAACCGCCCGCCCGAAAGCCCCGATCAACGAAGCTTCCAGCCACCGCGGCGTACGCCAGGTACTGGCACTACTGAAGCCATACGTGCAGGCCGACTTCCTGCCGGCCTTCCAGCAACTGGTAGCGCGCCACCATATCGAAAACTGAGCTCGCCCCGACCGCGTCAAGGTTGGCCGCAAACGGTTAAACAACACCCCCGCCTGCCTGCGCAGTGCGGGGGTGTTTTCTTGGTGTTGCCGGTGTTTTCGCCGGGCAGGCTCAGCTGGCGGGCGCGCTACTGCCACGCGCCAGTAGCTTGCCCTGCAACACCACAATGCGCGGGCTGCGCTCGGGGTCGTCCAGCCGCTCTAGCAGCATGGCCATGGCGGCGCGGCCGATTTCGCCTACCGGCTGCTCGATTACCGTCAGGCCGTCGCCCAGCAGCTCGGTCCACACATCATTATCAAAACCGGCCAGCGCCACGTCTTGCGGCCACTGCAAACCGGCTGATTTGAGCGCGCGCACCGCACCCAGCATCAGCACGCCATTACTCACCACCAGCGCACGCGGGCGCTGCGGCGCGGCCAACAGGGCCAGCACCGTCTGCTCTGCCGCCTCCACACTGGGCGCTACAAACTGCGCCGGCGCCGGCAAGCCCGCCAGCTGCATGGCCTCCACAAAGCCAGCGTGGCGCTCCATGCCGGTGCTGCTGGTATTGCCAAACACGCCAGCAATATCGCGGTAGCCCTGCGCCAGCAGGTGGTCTACCAGTGCGGCGGCGGCACGGCGGTTATCCAGCACCACGGCGTCGGTAATCACATCGCGGCTGGCGCGGTCGATCATCACCACGGGAAAGCCCAACGCCACCGGATCCAGGCTGGCCACGGTCTGGCGTGTGGGGGCAAAAATCACCCCGGTGACGCGCTCTTCCTGCATCAGACGCAGGTACATGGCTTCTTTGTCGGGGTTTTCGTCGGTATTGCACAGGATGACGCGCATGCCGTTACGGTAGGCCTCGTCTTCCACCGCGCGGCTGACGGCGGTAAAGAAGGGGTTGCGGATATCGGACACAATCAGCCCGATGGTGTCGGTGTGCTGCGAGCGCAAGCGGCGTGCCGCCATATTGGGGCGGTAGTCCAGCTTGCGCATGGCGTCTTCAACCCGCTTGCGCACCTTGTCGCTGACCGGGCCATTACACAGCACCCGCGAAACGGTGGACGGGGATACCCCTGCTGCCTCTGCCACATCCTTGATCTTTGCCACTTGCTTGCTCCGGAATCGATTTCATGCGGCCAACCTTGGGCCAGTGCAATCTTGTGGTGAAATGTTACCACCAAAACTGAGAGAAATATTGACACAAAAAGTGGGATCGATTTCAATTGATGGCAAGCGCAGAGCAAAATAAACCGGAGACAGCACCCCATGAGTACCCAGATCATCCGCGCAGAGCTGATTCAGCTTGGCGCCCAGGCACAGGAAAAAACCAGTGCAATCAAGGCAGCAGGCCAGCTGCTGGCACAGGCCGGCCGCATTGACCCTGCCTACATCGACAGCCTGCTACGCCGCGAAACCGTTGCCAATACTTTCCTGGGCCACGGCGTGGCCATTCCGCACGGCATGATCGAAGACCGCCACCTGATTCGCGAAACCGGCATTGCCATCCTGCAGCTGCCGCAAGGGGTGGAATGGAACCCGGGCCAGCGCGTACACCTGGTGATTGCCATTGCCGCCCAGTCCGACGAGCACATTGCCCTGCTGCGCCGCCTCACCCGCCTGCTGCAAGACGAAACCCGCCTGGCCCAGCTGTTCAGTACCGGCAACGCACAAGACCTGATTGCCGCCCTGGACGACAGCGCCACCGCCCCCGCTGCCCCGGCCACGCCCGCCACCGACCTGGCGCACAGCGCCAGCTGGCAGCTCAACTACCCCAACGGCCTGCACGCCCGCCCGGCCCGCGCCTGGAGCGAGCAAGCCCGCCGCTTTGCCGCCACCGTACAAGTGCGCAACGGCAACGACGTCGCCGACGCCAAGAACCTGATCAGCCTGCTGCAATTGGGCGCTGAAAACGGCCACACCCTGCAGCTTTCCACCGACGGCCCGGACGCCGACGCCGCACTGCAAGCCATGCTGGCCATCGCCAACCAGCTGACCACCCAGGAAGTCGCCGACGCCCAGGCCGCCGCCAAAGCGGCAGCCAAGGCCAACCGCCAGCACTGGCAAGCCCCCGGCAAGCTGCTGGCCCTGCGCGGCATTAGCGCCAGCCCCGGCCTGGTGATCGGCCAGGCACGCGTACTGAAAGCCCAGCACATCGAGGTGCCCGACGTACCCGGCACCCTGGGCTACGATGGCGACCTGCTGGAAACCGCGCTCAGCGCCACCCGCAACGAGCTGCACGCGCTGGCCGACGACACCAGCCGCCGCCTGGGCAAAACCGAAGGCGGCATCTTCCTGGCGCAGGCCGAGCTGCTGTCCGACACCGACCTCATTACCCTGACCTGCCAGCTGATGGTAGAAGGCCACGGCGTAGCCTGGGCCTGGCACGAAGCCGTGCAGCGCATGGCAGACCGCCTGGGCGCACTGGGCAACCCGCTGCTAGCTGCCCGCGCTGCCGACCTGCGCGACGCTGGCCGCCGCGTACTGGCCAAGCTGGCGCCGGACCTGGCACTGGACGCCGGCAAAGGCGCGCAACGCGACAACGAAGTACTGATCGCCGCCGACCTGGCACCGTCCGACACCGCCACACTCGACCCCAAACAAACCCTGGCGCTGATTACCGCCCAGGGCGGCCCGACCTCGCACACCGCCATTCTGGCCCGCACGCTGGACCTGCCCGCCGTGGTCGCCGCCGGCAGCGCAGTGCTGGATATTCAGGATGGCACCACGCTGATCGTGGATGGCGATAGCGGAACCGTGTACCTGAACGCCGGCGAGGCCGACCTGGCCAGCGCCCGCCAATGGCAGCAAGCGCAGCGTGACAAGCTGCTGCAAGCCACGCGCGAAGCCCAGCAGCCCGCCCGCACCGCCGATGGCCACCAGGTAGAAGTGGCGGCCAACGTTAACCGCCCGGAACAAGTGGCCGCCGCGCTACAAGCCGGTGCCGAAGGCGTAGGCCTGATGCGTACCGAATTCCTGTTCCTGGAGCGCGACAGCGCACCGGACGAAGAAGAGCAATACCAGACCTACCGCGCCATGCTGACCGCCCTGGACGGCCGCCCGCTGGTGATCCGCACACTGGACATCGGCGGCGACAAGCAGGTGCCCTACCTGAACCTGCCGCACGAAGAAAACCCCTTCCTGGGGGTACGCGGCGTACGCCTGCTGCTGCGCCGCCCGGACCTGATGCTGCCGCAGCTGCGCGCGCTGTACCGCGCCGCCGCCCACGGCCCGCTGTCCATCATGTTCCCGATGGTCAGCACCCTGGCCGAGGTCAAACTGCTGCGCGCCCAGTGCGAGCAAGTGCGCGCCGAGCTGAATGCACCGGTGGTGCCGCTGGGCATCATGGTAGAAGTACCGGCTGCCGCCACCATGGCCGACCGTTTGGCCGAGCACGTGGACTTCTTCTCGGTCGGCACCAACGACCTGACCCAGTACGTGCTGGCCATCGACCGCCAGCACCCGGAACTGGCTGCCGAAGCCGACAGCCTGCACCCGGCCGTACTGCGCCTGATCGCCCAGACCGTGGCCGGCGCCCAGGCCCATGGCCGCTGGGTAGGCGTGTGCGGCGGCATGGCCGGCGACCCGCTGGGCGCAGCCATTCTCACCGGTCTGGGCGTGGCCGAGCTGTCCATGAGCCCGCGTGACATCCCGGCCGCCAAGGCCAGCGTACGCGCCGCCAGCTTGGCAGCCCTGCAACAGCTGGCCCAGGCCGCGCTGGCCTGCGACAGCGCCGCCGAAGTGCGCGCACTGCAGGGGGCGCAGGCATGAGCCAGCCCGTTATCACCCTGACGCTGAACCCGGCACTGGACCAGACCGTTACCGTACCGGCGTTGCACCCCGGCGCGGTGAACCTGGCCAGCGAGGTGCACATCAACGCCGGTGGCAAAGGCGTGAATGTGGCCAGCTGCCTGGCGGACTGGGGCGTGCCGGTGGTGGCCAGCGGCCTGCTGGGCCGCGACAACACCACGCCGTTTGAAGACCTGTTTGCCGACAAGGGCATCCGCGACGCTTTCATCCGCGTAGGCGGCAGCACGCGCACCAATATCAAGCTGGTCGATGCCAGCACGCTGGACACCACCGACATCAACCTGCCCGGCATCCAGCCCAGCAGCGGCGCGCTGGCCAAGCTGCAACTACTGCTGGACGAACACATCGAACAAGACAGCCTGGCCGTACTGGCCGGCAGCCTGCCCGCCAGCGTGGATGAAGGCTGCTGGGCCCAGCTGGCCCGCCAGCTGAAGGCACTGGGTGCCAAGGTCATTCTGGATACCAGCGGCCCGGCGCTGCAGCAGGCACTCAGCCTGCCCCCCGACGCACTACCCTGGCTGATCAAGCCCAACCAGCACGAGCTGGAACAATACCTGGGCCACGCCCTGCCCGACGTGGCGGCCGTAGCACAAGCGGCTCGCACGCTGCAGGCACGCGGCATCGCCGTAGTGGTGGTCTCGCTGGGCAGTGCCGGCGCGCTGCTGTGCTGCGAACAGGGCTGCTGGTTGGCCGCACCGCTACAGCTGGACAGCCTGAAAAGCACGGTAGGTGCCGGCGATGCACTGGTCGCCGGCCTGGTAGCCGCACTGCATAGCACCGCCCCGGGCCAGCCCTACGCCTGGCCAGACGTGCTACGCCTGGGCATGGCCTTTGCCGCTGCCAAGCTGGCCCACATCGGCCCGCACCTGCCAGACACCAGCGAGGTGGCCCGCCTGCAAGCGCGTATCGAGGTAAGGCCCCTGAACCCATAACAACAGCGCCGCACAGCGGCACCGGATGCACGACCAGAAAAGCCCGCACAGCGGCACATAGAGGAGATTCACCATGTCAAACGTACTGGCCATCATTGCCTGCCCGCAGCGGCTGGCACAAGGGCAGCTGGCCGCCGAAGCCCTGCGCAAAGCCGCGCAGCAAGCCGGCCACCAGATTGCTATCGAAATCCGCCACGCACAAAGCGTGCAAGGCCGGCTGGACGAAGCGCAGCTGGCGGCGGCCGATGCGGTTATCGTTATCGCAGAAGGCGATGCCGACACCGGCCGCCTGAACGGCCGCGCCAGCCATGCGGCCAACCTGGACGCCGTACTGGCCAACGCCGGTGCCGTGATCAGCGCCGCACTGGGCGCCGCCCCGGCTGCCCCAGCAGCCAGCAGCGGCAAGCTGCGCATCGTCGGCATTACGTCTTGCCCTACCGGCATCGCGCACACCTTCATGGCAGCCGAAGGCCTGAGCCAGGCAGCGGCCAACCTGGGTCACGACATCAAGGTGGAAACACAGGGCTCGGTCGGTTCGCAAAACACCCTGACCGCCGCCGAGATTGCCGCAGCGGATCTGGTAATCATCGCCGCCGACACCCAGGTCAACCTGGATCGTTTCGCGGGCAAACGCCTGTACAGCAGCGGCACCAAGGCTGCCATCAACGATGGCATTGCCCTGGTAAAACGCGCCCAGGCAGAAGCCCGCCCGCACGAGGCCAGTGGCGGCGACGCCCAGCCGCAGGCTGCGGCCAACCCTGACAGCAAAAACAGCGAGCGCAGCGCCGCCTACAAACACCTGATGACCGGCGTGTCCTTCATGCTGCCGTTTGTGGTGACCGGCGGCCTGCTGATTGCGCTGGGTTTTGCGCTGGGCGGCATCTATGTGTACGAAGACGCCTTTAAGGGCACGCTGGGCTGGACGCTGTTCAACATCGGCGCCAAGGCCTCGTTTGCGCTGATGGTGCCGATTCTGGCCGGCTATATTGCCTACTCTATTGCTGACCGTCCGGGTATTGCCCCCGGCATGGCAGGCGGCATGATCGCCAGCTCCATCGGCTCCGGCTTTCTGGGCGGCATCGTGGCGGGCTTTATTGCCGGCTATGCGGTGAAATACCTGAACGAGAAAATCCAGCTGGGCCGTAATTTCGACGGCCTGAAGCCGGTGCTGATCCTGCCACTGCTGGGCACCACCATCGTCGGCCTGCTGATGTACTACGTGCTGGGGCAGCCGGTAGCGGCCGCACTGGGCGCAGTCACCGACTGGCTCAAAGGCCTGCAGGGTTCCAGCGCACTGGCGCTGGGCATGATCCTGGGCGGCATGATGGCATTCGACATGGGCGGCCCGATCAACAAGGCAGCCTACACCTTTGCCACCGGCCTGCTGGCTAGCCAGGTATACGCCCCGATGGCCGCCGTGATGGCCGCCGGCATGACCCCGCCACTGGGTATTGCCCTGGCTGCCCTGCTGTTCAAAAACCGCTTTAGCGTGGACGAGCGCGAAGGCGCCAAGGCTGCCGGCGTACTGGGGATTTCTTTCATTACCGAAGGTGCCATCCCGTTTGCCGCCAAAGACCCGCTGCGCGTGATCCCGGCCCTGGTAGCCGGCTCCGCCCTGGCCGGTGCCATCTCCATGGCCGCAGGCTGCGAGCTGCGCGTGCCGCACGGTGGCGTGTTTGTGCTGCCTATCCCCAACGCCGTAACCAACCTGGGCATGTACCTGGTGGCGCTGGTGGCCGGCACCGTACTGACCGCTGTGGCGCTGGGCATGTTCAAAAAGCCGGCCAACTAAGCGTTACCGTTTTCTCTCCCTGGAATCTGCCAGGATTTTGCGACCAGCCCCTGGACCGGGCTGGTCTTTTTTTATGCCACCAGGCAGCCCCGGCCCAGCAGCAAGCTGGGCAGGCAGGCTATGCGCCTGCGTCGTCTTTCTGTGCCACATTGCGTAATACCAGCGCCCGCCCGGCAAACAGGCCGCCGGCCAGCTCCAGATCAAAGCGGTCAGTGTCACGCCGGCGCACCTCGCCCATGATGTCGTCGGCCTCTTCCACCGTGGCGCCAGTCGCCAGCACAGCCTCGCGCCCCAGCAACATGGCCGACTCGAAGGTCTCGCGCACAAAGAAATCGGCTCCGGCCTGGGCTAGCTCGATAGCATGCTCACGATCGAAGGCCCGCACCAGAATGCGCGCCTGCGGGCAGGCCTGCTTGGCCAGCTCGGCAATATGCGTGGCAGCACCACGGTCGTTGATGCATACCAGCACGGCACTGGCGGTGTGTGCCCCGGCAGCATGCAGCACGTCGGCGCGGCTACCATCGCCGTAGTAGACCTTGAAGCCGTAAGCCTGTGCATCGCGAATAACCTGGGTATCGTTATCGATAATGGTCAGCGAAGCACCACGCGCCAGCACGCCCTGGCTGGCGATCTGCCCGACCCGGCCAAAACCCACGATAAGCACATTGGCCGTGCGCTCGGCTACCGCCTCCACTCCCGCCATCGAGGCCACGGACTGACGGGCAAAGCGCTTATGCAGCAGCACCATCAGCGGCGTAAGCGCCATGGACAGCACCACAATGGCGGTCATATTGGCATTGACTACCGGGTCGATCACCCCGGCGGCCAGCGCCGCCGAGAACAACACAAAGGCAAACTCGCCCCCTTGCGCCATCAGCACCGCCCGATCCAGCGCGTCGGCGTGCGAGCTTTTCGCCAGCCGCGCCACGCCGTAGATACACAGCGCCTTGACCACCATCAGCGATAACACACCGGACGCGATAAGCTGCCAGTTGCGCGCCACCACCGCCAGATCCAGCGACATGCCCACACCCAGAAAGAACAGGCCCAGTAACAGGCCGCGGAAAGGCTCGATATCGGCTTCCAGCTGATGGCGAAAGGTAGACTCCGACAGCAGCACGCCGGCCAGAAACGCCCCCATTGCCATGGACAGCCCGCCCAGCTGCATCAGCAGCGCCGAACCCAGCACCACCAATAGCGCAGCGGCCGTCATCACCTCGCGCGCCTTGGCATTGGCCAGCACGCGAAACAGCGGGTTCAGCAACCACAGCCCCACGGCCACCAGCACGCCAATTGCGGCCAACGCCGTGCCTACCGCCACCCAGCGCTGGCTGGCCGATACCGCCATCTCGCCAGCGGCCTGCGGTGCCATGAAGGCCACCAGCGCCAGCAGCGGTACGATCAGCAGGTCTTCGAACAGCAAGATGGCCACGATTTTCTGGCCACGCGGCGCCGCCACATCGCCACGCTCGCCCAGCAGCTGCATAACGATAGCGGTAGACGTCAGCACAAAGCCCATTGCACTGATGAAAGACACTGGCCACGAAAAACCGAACGCCACCCCCACCAGCGTCAGCAACAAGCCACACACCACCCCCTGCAGGCTGCCCAGGCCGAAAATGGTACGGCGCAAGTTCCACAGATGCGAGGGCCGCATCTCCAGCCCGATAACAAACAAGAACATCACCACGCCCAGCTCGGCGATATGCAAAATACCCTGCGGGTCGGTAAACAGCCCGGCCCCGAACGGGCCGATGGCCAGGCCCGCAACCAGATAACCCAGCACTGCCCCCAGCCCGATACGTTTGCACAAGGGCACGGCCACCACGGCCACGCCCAATAGGCTTACTACCTGAATCAGGCTACCCGTGCCTCCCTCCATGGCCATGGCGCTCAGCTCCTCGACAGTTGCCATGCCGCGATGGCGGCAATAGCCGCCGGCACGGCAAACACGATGAGCAGGATCGGTAATTCCTGGCGCACGGTATAGCCCGCGTGCGTGACACCCACCCACAGATTGATCAGCGCCACCACCAGCCACGCCGGGATAAACACCTTGCTAGCCAGCACCATACCGGCCGTACTGGCACCCCACAGCCAGCCAAACATCACAAACACCACCAGCAGCAAAATACCGCCGCCCATCACCATCGCCATGTGCATCACATTTCTCCCCGTGGACTGAATGAAGCGGCCAACTGGCAGCATCAGCGCGCCAGCTTGCGGTAAAAATCCAGCCCGGCGCGCAAATGCGGGGCCAGCGGTATACCGCGCCGCAGCATCTCGTCCAGCGCCGCCTGCTCGATTTCCATCACGTAGCTGCGTTTGGTCGCTACCAGGCGGGTGGGTGCCAGCCCCAGCGCCAGCATGTCGCGCCCGCCGTACCATTTGGCCAGGTCGGCTTGCCCGGCCGGGTAGGCCTTGCCCCCTTGCTCTACCTGCCAGCTACCGTCCAGCAGTGTCCAGAAACGGTCTGCACCCCGCTCGCTACTGGCGACAAGCGCGCCAGGCGCTACCGCCCACTCGCGCGAATGGTCGATAACCCACTGCAGCTGCTCACGATTCATGTCGCGAAACATCGGGGTCTTGGCCAGCAGGTTGAGATAGGTACCAGAAGCCGTCATGCCCGGCCCCGGCGGAACAGCTTGCGAATGGGCACAAGCAGGCAAAAAACCCACCGCCAGCGCCCCTGCGCCCAAAGCCAGCACGCTACGCCGCGGCACGGCAGGGCCATGCGCCAGCTCGCCCGCCGGGCTAGCTCCCGGTGCGGACATGGCCATGCTGGCGCCCTGTTGGTCTGCATGGCGTGCGTCTTGCGTGGGTTTCATCACAGAATACCGTAACGCTATCGATAAAAACCTATTCATGGCGCGTCCTTTCAATATAAAATAATCAACAATGAAAAAATGGGGTAATTCAAACCTTTATTTTCTGAACCACTAACACAAAGCCTGCGGCTCGCCGCCACCGACTCTGCGCTTGATACCGGCCTGCAGCAGCCAGCCCGGCCAACCATGCCGCATCAGCAGATTGCCCGCCCCCCTACAGCCGCCCGCCACGGTGCAATAGCAGACTAGCAGCCACCATCAAAGCGCGGCCAAGCACACCGCCATGCAAGCACAGCCACACGCCAAGGCACACACTGCCGCGCCATGGCCGAGACACTCGGCAAGGCATGCTAGAAACAATCAAACGCACCCGTCAAGCAAAGACACCGCCCCTCGCCAGCCAGCGCGCACACCACAGCCGCCCCATCCAATAGACCAGCCGCCACCAGCCCAGACCTGCCTGCACTGGCAAACCCGCCGCGCACAGCCCCAGCGCCGGCCAAGCACATAAAACATAGCGCAGCAATGCAGACTACTGACGCAGATTAAAAATGCAGCCACCCTGCACGCCTACACTGGACAGGCGTTATCGACGCGATGCCACACCCAAAACGGATACCCCATGAGCCAACACACCTGGCCGATTGCCAGCATCTGCAGCTACCCCGCCTGTTTGCAGCAGGAGCATATCCCCGCTTGCTGCCTGCAGCAGTTTCGCCAGCCCGCGGCAGGCACCAACAATGCAGCCTGCCTGGCGGCACTGGTAAACCACCTGCACACCGAACAGGCGCGCAGCCAGGTAGCGCTGTTTGACGGTGACCTGATCAAAGCCTACCTGCTAAGCGAAATCAGCAGCCGCCACCCGGTAGCCCAAGCGCGCCACGGCCTGGCGGCCGAAGGTTATGCGTTTTCCAATATCCATTCGCTGGCCGAAGCCACCGGCTACCCGCGTGAAACCGTGCGCCGCAAGATACTGCAGCTGATCGAAGCGGGTTGGGTAACACGGCTGCCCAATGGCGGCCTGCTGGTCAACCATGAAAAACAGGCCAGCTATCACCAGCTGTTGCTGGCCCAGGCTGGCCTGATCATGCGTACGGCTGAAAAGCTCAAGGCATTGCAGGCTGCAGCACGCGAGGGTGGCGCATAAGCTCGCCCAATGCCTGGGCAGACAGCGGCCGGTGCAGGTAGAACCCTTGCACCTGATTGCAACCCATGGCTTGCAATACCGCCAGTTGGTCGGCCTCTTCCACCCCTTCCGCAATCACCACCAGCGACAGCTCGTGCGCCATGGCAATAATGGCTGCCGTCACCTTGCGCGCCCGCTCGTCATGGGTAAGCCGCGCCACAAAGGAGCGGTCCAGCTTGAGCCGGTCAAACGGGTAGCTGTGCAGATACGACAAGCTGGAATAACCGGTACCAAAATCATCGATGGCAATACGGTAGCCACTGGCCTGCAGCTGCTGCATGCGCGCCTGGGCGGCATCCTGGTTGCCCAGCACGGCGCCTTCGGTAATTTCCAGCACCAGCATGTCGGGCTGCAGCCCGGCCTCGCGCACCAACAGGGCCATGTCATCCACGAAATGCGGGCTGTCGAACTCAGCTGCCGACACATTCAGCGACAGCTGCAAGAGCAGGCCTTCGTCGTGCCAGGCACGCACCGCCGCCAGCGCCTTGCGCCGCACCAGGCGCTCTAGCCCCGGCAGCAGGCCCGCCGCCTCGGCCACCGGCAAAAACGCCGCCGGCGACACCATGCCGTCTGTCTGCGGCCAACGTACCAAGGCTTCAACACACACGATCTGCCCGCTATCGGTATTCACGATGGGCTGAAAGTACGGCAACAGCGCATCGGCAGCGATGGCCTCGCGCAGCCGGGCTTCCAGCTCCAGCTCCTGACGGTAGCGCGGTACGTGCTGCTCGCTGTAAAAGCGCACGCCACCGCGCTGACGCAGCTTGGCTTGCTCCAGCGCCATGTCGGCCGCCTTGAGCAGCTCGCCCGCGTCTTCTGCGTCATCCGGAAACAGCGCCACCCCCATGGAGCCACCGACCACCAGCCGGCTGCTGCCCGCCCCATCCAGCGGGGCCAACAGCGCCTGGCGCAGTTTTTCCAGCACGCCGGGCAGCTGGTGCGGCTCGGCGGCATCCTCTACCACAATGGCAAACTCGTCCCCGCCCACTCGGGCCACGGTCCAGCCCTCGCCCAGGCTATCGAGCACCCGGCGGCCAAACTGTGACAACACGCGGTCGCCACTGCTGTGGCCCCAGGTTTCGTTGATCAGCTTGAAATGATCCAGCCCCACCAGCACCAGGGCCAAGGGCTGCTGGCTGAACTGCGCCCGGCGCAGGGCTTGCTCCAGCCGGTCGGCCAGTAGCACACGGTTGGGCAGATTGGTCAGCGAGTCGTACTGCGCCAGCCACTGCATGCGCGCCTGCATCTGGTGGCGCTCGCTGACATCGCGCACGATGGCGGCCACGCCCCCCGTTGGCAGCGGGCTCAGGGTAATTTGCACCAGTACTTCACTGCCATCCTGGCGCACGCCCCGTAGCGTGGGGCGGTGGCCCATGCTGCGGCCCACCGGGTTGGCCGCATAACCGCCCGACACATGGCGGTGCGCCGCTCTCAGTGCGTGCGGAATCAGCACCTCCACGCTCTGGCCGGTGAGCTCATCCACGCTGTAGCCAAACATGCTGGCGCCTTGCTCATTGACCGCCAGGATGTGCATCTGGGTGTTGACCACCAGCACGCCATCGGTCGAGGCGGCAAACAGCAAGCGGTAACGCGACTCGGAATAGTCGGCCGCGTCCAGCATGCGGTTGATCGCCTGCCCCAGTAGCACCAGTTCCTGGGGGCCGACCGGCTCGATACGCAGGCTGGCCTCGCCCTGCCCCACGCGCTGTACAAAACCGGATAACTGGCGAATGCTGCGCAGCAGATAGCGGGCAAACAGCCAGCCTGCCGCCACCGCCAGCAGCATGGCGGCCAGCATGCCCAGCATCAGCGGCAGCCCCTGGCGCACCAGCTGGGCGCGCACCGAGGCATAAGGCACGCTCACCTGCACGCGCCACGGGGCGTTATCCAGCTGGCGCTGCACACGCAGGCTATCGGCAGCGTCGTCAGCACCAGACTGCTGCAAGGTCGCACCGCCCGTGCTGTAAACGCGCCACGCCAGGCCATCGGGCAAGCCGCTTTGCAAGGCCGGCTTGGCCAGGTCTTGCAAATCCAGCGGCAAGACAACCTGGCCGCGCAGCTGCCCCGCAGCCCCCCACAAGGGCTGCGATACCACCACCACGCGGCGGCGCGAGATCGGCGCCTGCATGGGCTCACTCACGGCCAGGCGACGCTGGGCCAGCAAACCGGCCAGCTCGGGCAGCTGCCGTACCCGCAAGCGCGCAGCGGCATCTACCGGCAGTGCCGAGCACACCACCTGACCAGCAGCATTCAGCGTCACCGCATTACTGAAGCCGTAGGCCCCCAGCAGAAATTGCTGCATATCGCCCGGCGGGCAACGGCGCGCATCCAGCGCCTGCGCCCAGGCGGTGGCCGCCAGCGCGGCGGCGACGCGCTGCCCCTGGCGCAGCTGGCCATCGAGCAGCCTTTGCTGCTGCAACGCCAGGGCATCCAGCTGCTGGTGCACGGCGGCCTGCTGGGCTTGCCAGCCACCATGCAGCAGCCAGCCCAAGCCCAGCACCACCGGCAGCCATACCGCCAGCAGCGTACGTACGATGTGCTGCGAAACCGTCATCAACCAACCTGTTGAACAGTAGTGAATCAGCGATTGTGACGCAGGCACATTTTATCGAAGCAATACGGCCGCCCAATTTGGGTGATGCAAAAGGCAAGCGCCCCGAGCCAGGTGGCCAACTTGCCCCAGCGCTGCCGGCTGGCCAGCACGCGGCCCGGTACGCCTACGGTCCGCCATGCAAAAGCCCGCGCAAACATGGCGCGGGCTGGTGCGGGTTGGCTTACCTGTGCGCCAGGCTGGCTGACAGGCACAGCACGGCAGCTAGCTGCTTTGCAGGCCGTACTTTTTAACCTTGTCGAACAGCGTGGTTTTAGGGGTGCCCAGCGCGGCACTGGCCTGCGTCATATTGCCGCCATGGCGGCGCAGCGCTTCCACAATCAGGCTTTTTTCGTAGGCTTCTACCGCGTCGGACAGGCTGTGGTTCACACTTTCGCCACCACTGCCCTTGAATACCGGCAGGCCCAGGGCAAAGCGCTCGGCCACATTACGCAGCTCGCGCACATTGCCCGGCCAGTCGTGCGCCATCAGCTGGCTCTGGGTTTTGCGGTCCAGCCCGCTGGGCTCGCGGTCGAAGCGCAATGCAGCCTGCTGCAAGAAACAGTCGAACAGCAACGGGATATCCTCGCGCCGCTCGCGCAGCGGCGGCAGCTCCAGCGTGACCACGTTCAGCCGGTAGTAAAAATCGGAGCGGAACTTGCCCTGCTGCGACAACGCATCCAGGTCGTCCTTAGTGGCCGCAATCAGGCGGCAGTCCACCGGTACCGACTGGTTGCTGCCCAGGCGCTCCAGCTTGTGCTCTTGCAGCACGCGCAGCAGCTTGATCTGCAGGTTGATCGGCATGGACTCGACTTCGTCCAGAAACAGCGTGCCTTTGTTGGCGTGCTCTATCTTGCCGATACGGCGCTTGCCGGCACCGGTAAACGCATTGGCCTCGTGGCCGAAGATTTCGCTTTCGAACAGGTTTTCCGGCAGGCCACCGCAGTTGATGGCCACGTACTGGTGGTCTTTGCGGCGGCTGAAATCGTGCAGGCAGCTGGCCACCAGCTCTTTACCAGTACCGGTTTCGCCGTTGATCAGCACGTTGGCCGAGGTATCCGCCACGTTCAGCAGCAGCTCGCGCAGGCGGCGTATGCCATCGGAGCGCCCGATAATGCGCTGTTCCAGCGACTGGCGGCCGTCCAGCTGGCGGCGCAGGCTGGCCACCTCCAGTGTGAGCCGGCGCTGGGCCAGCGCGCGGCGGGCCACGTCTACCAGCTTTTCCGGCGAGAACGGCTTTTCCACAAAATCGTAGGCGCCGTCTTTCATGGCTTGCACCGCCATGGCTACGTCGCCGTGGCCGGTAATCAGCACCACCGGCAGCTGGCGATCGACCTGCAGCAGGCGGTCCATCAGCGTGAGCCCGTCCATGCCGGGCAGGCGGATGTCACTGATGACAATGCCGGGCACCATGCCGGCTTCGATTTTCTGCAGTGCCAGCTCGGCACTGGCGCAGCCCACTACCGGAATGTCTTCCAGCAGCAGCGCCTGCTGACAGCCCAGCAGCACGTGTGGGTCGTCCTCGACAAACAATACGGTCAGGTCATCATGCATGGTGTGCGTCCTCCCCTGCGTACAGGGGCAAGGTAAGGGTGAATTCGGCACCACCGCTCGCCGAGGCGCCAGCCTTGAGCGCGCCATCAGCCGCTGCCGCCAGGCTGGCCGACAGCGTGAGCCCCAGGCCCAGGCCACGGTCTGCGGGCTTGGTGGTAAAAAACGGTTCGAACAAATGCTGCATCACGTGCTGTGGCAGGCCGCAGCCATTGTCGCTGACGGCCAAGGCGTAGCGGCTGCCCTCTGCCTGGCCGCGCAGCACGATGGTGGGGTCGGTACGCCCTTGTAGCGCGTCCATGGCGTTGGCCAGCAGGTTCACCAGAATCTGCTCCAGCCGCGTCTGGTCGATGGCCAGCTCCACGTCCTGCAGCTGGTTCACGACGGTCACCGGCTCGCGGCTTAGCCGCGGGTGTAGCAAAAACAGGGCCGCGTCTACCGCTGCGGCCAACCTGGCGCGGCCACCGGCGTGCTCGGAGCGGCGCGCAAACGAGCGCAGCGAGGCGGTGATCTTGCCCATGCGCTCGACCAGCTCGCCAATGGTTTGCAGGTTGGCCGCGGCCACATCGTAGGCACCGCGCTGCATGAATTTCACCGTATTGCCCGATAGCGTGCGCAGCGCGGCCAGCGGCTGGTTCAGCTCGTGGGCAATGCTGGTGGACATCTGCCCGATCACCGCCAGCTTGCCGGCCTGGATCAGCTCGTTCTGGGTTTTGCGCAGGCTTTGCTCGGCCAGCTCGCGCTCGCGGATTTCGGCGCGCAGGCGGTCGTTACTGGCTTTCAGGTCGGCGGTGCGTTCGGTAATCCGACGCTCCAGCTCGCTATTGGCTTCTTCCAGCGCCTCACGCGCCGCCAGCTTGGTGGCCAGCGCCTTGCGCCGCTCGTTCATGGCAATGATCAGCAGGGTAAGAAACGCCACGATGGCCGCCGACAGCATGGCGTGCGTCAGTGCGGCGCTGCGCACGTCGTTTAGCGGGCTGAGCATGGTGAGCTGCCAGCGCGTGTCGTTCAGCGTGCGCGACTGCACCAGAAAGCGGTGCACGCGCAGCGGGTTGGCCGCATCGCCAACGCCCCACTGCTCCACGCCAGGCGACAGCGTCACACGCTCGGCCAGGCTCAATATCGGCAGTGGCGACCAGTGGTATTGCAGGCTGCGCGCCAGCTGCTCGCGCCGCTCGGCGCTAATGGGGTGCAACGCACGCAGGTACCAGTCCGGGTTGGTGGACAGGATCACCACGCCGTTTTCGTCGGTGACCAGCGCATTGGAGTTGGCCTTGCGCCAGCCTTGTTCCAGCTGGCTTAGCCGCACCTTGGCCACGGCCACGCCGATAATACGGTCGCCTATGCGCAGGGGGCTGGACAGGTAGTAACCCGGCTCGCCGGACATGCTGTCCAGGCCGTAAAACTGGCCCTGGCCACCGGCCATGGCTTCCACGAAATACGGCCGCTGCGACATATCCTCGCCCACCGAGCTATCGTTGCGCCGCCAGTTGCTGGCCGCCAGCACGCGCCCGCTCCCATCCAGCACAAATAGCGCCAGCGTGCCGCTGCGCGTACTCATGCCGTCCAGGTACTCGTTGACCTCGCGCCGCAGCGTGGAGAAGTTGTCTACTTCCGTGCGGATGCCGGGGTTGTCCTGCTGCAGCAGCAAGCGGGTAGCGGTATGCAGGCCCAGCAGGCGCGGCAGCCAGATATAGCGCTCGATTTCACTCTCCACCCCGCGCGCGTGCAGCTCCAGCTGGCGGTTGCCGCTTTCGCGCAGCGCCTCGGTGCCAGCCCGGAACGAGATACGGTACGTCATCAGGCTAAACAGCAGCACCAATAGCAGCAGCACGCTGACCCAGACCAGCGGCTTGCGTATTCGGGAGGTAATCATGTCGAGAAATAGCCGGAACATGTGCAGAGATCCAAGCGTTCTATCACACCCTGGAGCCAGCGGCCAGATCACGCAGTAAGGAAGGGGGAGATGGGCCGTGAACCGCCCCGCAGCTGTCACCGCTGCGAGGCGGCCCGACGACGTCCGGTCGTTGCCGGATTGTGGTTTTTGCTCTATCCCGAGGTGTTTTTATTGGCCGCATTCGGGTAACGGCTCGGGCTTATATAAGCAGATTGCAGGCCAGGTTTTATTGCCCGTACCCAGCCATTAAAAAACAAAGACTTAAAGAAAAAAGCCATCAAAAACTTGCCGGTTTGCCGTACACCCAGCCGTAGCACGTTCGGAAAACCGAATACTTGCCATTGATATAAAGCTGATTCACGACAAGGCGGCAGCATAAAACCTTAGGCACGGGCAGGCGGGTGCAGGTATCCTCGGCATGACAACGATGAATTCGAGCGATCACTCTGGATGGAGCATTAGAAGATGTTTGGCAACCGTAAAAAAATAGAAGCCCTGCAAGCCCGTATCGACGAGCTGGACAAAGAAAAAGCCAGTCTGGCCCGTGAGCTGGACGCCTGCCAGAATGCCTACCAACAGTGTCAGCAAGCGCAACAGGAAGAACAGGTCAACCAGTCAAAACGCGCGGTCTACCGCGAGCCGTTTGGCGAGTTTTGTGACAGCACCGCCTCTATCCGCCAGTCTTTTGCCGCCCTGGCCGAGATGATGGAAAGCAAATTTGCCCTGGCGACCGACGCCATCTCCAGCCTGCACCACACTCGCGGCGCGGTAGATACCCTGGCAGAAAGCTTTACCCGCATCGCCGACGCCCAGCAACAAACCGCACAGCAGATGGATACCCTCAGCAGCAAAACCGGGCAGATCCGCCAGTTTGTGCAGCTGATCAAAGACGTAGCCGACCAGACCAACCTGCTGGCGCTAAACGCCGCCATCGAAGCCGCCCGCGCCGGCGAGCAAGGCCGCGGCTTTGCCGTGGTGGCAGACGAAGTACGCAAGCTGGCCGAACGCACCAGCCAGGCCACCAATGAAATCGCCAGCCTGGTGACCGACGTGGAAACCGCGTCCAACAACACCAAACAGCAAGTAGGCGAAGCCGCCCTGCAGGCGGAAGGCTACCGCAACACCGGCCTGGAAATTGCCACCTCGATCAAGAAGCTGGTCAGCGATAGCGAGGCCATGGCCAATGCCATTGCTACCGGCACCAACACCAGCTTCATGGAAGTGGTCAAACTGGACCACGTGCTGTTCAAGCTGGACATCTACAAAGCCTTCATCGGCTACCACACGCTGAATCCGGAACAGGTTTCCAGCCACCGCAACTGCCGCCTGGGCAAATGGTACTTTGAGGGCCGTGGCCACCACGAATGCCGTGGCACACACACCTACACCCAGCTGGATGCGCCGCACGAACGCGTGCACGAACAAGGCCGCAAGGCGCTGCAGGCTTTCTACGCCGGCGACTTTGGCAATGCCACCCGCGCCCTGCAGGATATGGAGCGTGCCTCGGTCGAGGTCATGGACTTGCTGACGCAGATGGAAGTGATCCCCTGTCAGAACAAAGTCTGACCCTGTCACGCAGACCCCGCCCGGCAGCCTTGGCTAGCCGGGCTTTTTCATGCCGGTACGCGCGCAGGCAGCGGCTGCAGGCCATGATGGCGGCGCGCCCGCTGGCACTGTGCCGAGCCCTCTTCCACCTGGTGGCACGGGCTGGGGCGCTGCGGGTAAATCGTACAGCTTACCTTGCGGCCAACCTCGCCTTGCAATGCCGCACAACGCGGCGCTGCCGACCAGGTGCCGCGCATGCAGCGGTGAAAGCTGTCTACCTTTTCGGTCAGGGGTACTGGCACCCCGCCGCCGCCATCTTCGGCCTCGGCCCAATAGAAAGACACACGAAACGTCGCGCAGCAAGCGCCGCAATCCTGGCAGGCAGACACGGTAGACATACGGTAAGGGCTGTAACAGCAGCAAGATAATCGGGAGAATATTTTTGCCAGCCCCCGCAGGCTGGTCAAGCCCCCTGTCACACACCGTCACACAGTGCACACCAAAGCACGGCAGATCGCGCAGCGCTGGCTGCCTACACTGCCAGTATCGATAAATCGACAAGGAATGCATCATGCGCCAACTGCTTACCATCACGACACTGGCTCTGGCCAGCCTGGGCTTGCCGGCACAGGCCAACGACCTGCACAGCGTTATTGTGGGTGCCGCCACCGGGGCTGCCGGTGCGGCCATCGGCCAGAGCGTAGGCGGCCGTGACGGTGCCATCATCGGTGGTGCTATCGGCGGTGCCACCGGCGCGGTCATCGCGGCCAAAAGCCGCCCGCAAACCGTCGTAGTACAACAGGAAGCCCGGCCGGATTACCGCCGCCCGCGCCACGGCCACAGCGAATACCGCCACACGGAATACCGCCGCAATGACGGGCGCCGCGGCCACGGCAAGGCCTGGGGGCCAAAACAGAAATGGCACAAACACCACGGCCACGATCACGACTGAAACTGGCTTACATACGTGAAAACCCCCGCCGGCTTTCGCAGGCGGGGGTTTTTCATGCAGCACAGTGCCTTAGGCTTTTACGACCTTGGCAATGGCTTCGGCCACGTAGCCGATGTTCTTGCTGTTCAGTGCGGCCAGGCAGATACGGCCGGTAGACACGGCGTAAATGCCGAACTCTTCTTTCAGGCGCTCTACCTGGGCCACGGTCAAGCCGGTGTAGCTGAACATGCCGCGTTGCTTGATCACAAAGCTGAAGTCCTGGCTAACGCCCTGTGCCTGGATGGCTTCTACCAGTGCAGTACGCATGGCGCGGATGCGATCGCGCATGCCGGCCAGCTCGTCTTCCCACTGCTGGCGCAGCTCGGGGCTGGACAGCACGGCAGCCACCACGGCACCACCGTGGATAGGCGGGTTGGAGTAGTTGGTACGGATAACGCGCTTCAGCTGCGACAGCACGCGGCCGGCTTCTTCCTTGCTGGCGGTGACGATGGACAACGCGCCCACGCGCTCGCCGTACAGCGAGAAGCTCTTGGAGAAGGAGCTGGATACGAAGAATTGCAGGCCGGAAGCGGAGAACAGGCGTACAGCCACGGCGTCGGCTTCGATACCATCGGCAAAGCCCTGGTAAGCCATATCCAGGAACGGCACCAGGCCTTTTTCGCGGCAGGCTTCTACTACTTCAGCCCACTGCGCATCGCTCATGTCGGCGCCGGTCGGGTTATGGCAGCAGGCGTGCAGCACGATGATGGAGCCAGCGTCCAGGCCCAGCAGGAAGGCCTTCATGGCAGCAAAGTTCACGCCACGGGTTTCTGCGTCGTAGTACGGGTAGTTTTCTACGGTGAAACCGGCCGACTCGAACAGCGCGCGGTGGTTTTCCCACGACGGATCGCTGATGTACACCTTGGCGTTCGGGTTCAGGCGTTTCAGGAAATCGGCACCGATTTTCAGTGCACCGGTGCCACCCAGGGCCTCGGCAGTGACCACGCGGCCGGATTCGGCCAGCTCGCTACCAGTACCGAACAGCAGGTTTTGCACCGCCTGGGTGTAGGCAGCCGGGCCTTCGATAGGCTGGTAACCACGCGGCGGCATGGCTTCCAGACGGGCTTTTTCGGCGGATTTTACTGCGGCCAGCAGCGGGATTTTGCCGTTGTCGTCGTAATAAACGCCCACACCCAGGTTCACTTTAACCGGGCGGGTATCGGCGTTAAAAGCTTCGTTCAGACCCAGAATCGGGTCGCGCGGTGCCATTTCTACGGCGGCGAAAATCGAAGAGGACATGCAGGGCTCCATGTGATGGCAAAACATGCCGGCCCGCGGTACGGGTTGGCCGCACAGGCTGGCACGCAAGAAGAAACCGGATGGCGAAAGTCTACCACGCACCCTGCTGTTGCGCTGCGACAAGCGCCTTGACGCATCACCCCTGCCGTTGCAGCAAAGCCTGCAAGCCGGGCACATCCTGCCACGTAACCTGCATGGCAGGCAGGGTGACATTGCCCGGCATGGCCACATCCTGATGGATTGTTTCAAATCCACCCATGCGCTGGTACACCGCCCGCGCCTGCTTATTGGCTGCCAGCACGTATAGAAACATGGGCTGCTGCGGCCAACCCTGCTGTACTTCAGTGGCGGCCCAGGCCATGAGGCGCCGGCCCAGCCCCAGGCCTTGAAAAGCCGACAGCACGTGCAGGTTGTCCAGATACACGCCTTTGTGCGGCTCGGCAGCAGGCCACAGGCAGACAAAGCCGGCGGCCACGCCGTCCACCTCGGCAATGGCGATACGATAGGTGCCCGCAGGCTCGGCCAGCCGCGCCGCCCATTTTTCTGCCATAAAGTCATCCAGCTCATCATGCAAAAAGGCAGCTGGCAGTTGGCCGGCATAGGCGTGCTGCCAGCTACGCGCATGCAGGCTAGCCAGCAAGGTATCGTCGCCGGGGCGGGCCGGGCGCAAGGTGATGTCTGACATCGTTACTCCCCCTGTAGCAGCAGAAACAGCCATGCTACCATCGCGCCTCGGCACAGAGACATCAAACAAGAATCATGCACA
Organism: Vogesella perlucida; assembly: GCF_979366545.1. Classification (NCBI taxonomy): domain Bacteria; kingdom Pseudomonadati; phylum Pseudomonadota; class Betaproteobacteria; order Neisseriales; family Chromobacteriaceae; genus Vogesella; species Vogesella perlucida. The sequence goes on along the minus strand of NZ_CEETRO010000010.1, from coordinate 91,046 downwards.
TTATTCGACTACAGGATTGCCCGCCCAGCACCTGGAAAAACGGCGGTGGCAGTACCCGCCAGCTACTGGCCTACCCGCCCGGGGCCAGCCTGGACAGCTTTACCTACCGCGTCAGCGTGGCCGAAGTCGACAGCGACGGCCCGTTTTCGCACTTTGCCGGCGTAGACCGCAGCCTGGCCATACTGGAAGGCGATGGCCTGGCGCTGATGAAAGGGCCACAGCTGTACGCCACCCTGCGCCCCGGCGATGCCCCCCTGGCCTTTGACGGCGGCCTGCCGCTGGCCGGCTTGCGCCTGGCGGGCAAGGTGCGCGACTTCAACGTGATGACACGCCAGGGGCTGGCCAGCCACGACTGCCAGTCTCTACCACTGGCTGCCGGCCAGCACCAGCTGGCAGTGGCGCCACACACTTTGCTTTTTGTGGCACAGGGTGAAACCGTGCTGGCCGGCCCTGCCGAACTGGGCAAGCAAGACGCGCTGTGGCTCACCCAAGCCAGCACGCTGACCCTGCACTGCACGGCAGCCACATGCCTGTTGCTGGCCAGCTTCACGCTGATGGCAAGCAGCGATGACTGAAGTCGCCTCCCCTTGCATCAAGCAATGCAAGCTGGACGACAGCCGCCGCTATTGCACCGGCTGCCTGCGCACGCTGGATGAGATCACCGGCTGGTCCTGCGCCAGCAACGCACAAAAGCAGGCCGCGCTGGACCGCATAGCCAGCCTGCGCAAGCCCCTGCCGGTGCGCCAGCTACACTGCACGCAATGCGGCAGCGCCTTTGCCTGCGGCACGGGTGGCCGCCAGGGCGGCTGCTGGTGCGCTGACCTGCCACCACTGGCCAGCCCCGCAGGCGCCACCAGCGACTGCCTGTGCCCGGCCTGCTTGCACGCAGCGGCAGCAGCGCGCCAAGCCAGCTAAAGCACACACCCAAAAGCCCTGCGGCCAACCCGTACAAGGTTGGCCGCAGGGCTTTTGCATGGCGACGCCTGGCAGTATCAGCGCAGGTGGCGCGTGAGGCGGCCGTTAAAGCCGCACTCGGCCAGCAGGCGCATGGGCTCGTCGGGGCGGGTTTCCACAAACACCGACAACGCTGCCACATCGGCCTGTAGCAAACCGTCGAAATGCGCCGCCGCCGCCCGCTCGATGGCGGCCTGCAAGGCCGGCTCGCGGCTGTAACGCGCCAGCGTCAGGTGAAAGCAGAACTGATCCAGCACATAAGGGTAGCCCCAGGCGGCGTGTAGCTCGGCCTCGCGCGGGCTCAGGCCGGGGCGGTCTGGCGCGGGGGCGCCCAGCGGCAGCAGCTGGCGCACGCAGCGCTCGGCCAGCACGTCGATGGCCGAGCTATCGCCCGCCACGCGCAGCACGGTGGCGTCGCGCAGCGTACCCACCTGCAGCGGCAAGGTAAACGGCGTGCAGCCTGTGGCCAGTGCGGATACCTGTTGCAGCAGCTGCGCTTCGTCCACGCCAGCGGCCAACCGGAACGGGGCCTTGAGCGTAGCGTGCCAGCCGTAGTGCGCGGCGCGGCGCGTGAGCGGGGCCAGCCTGGCTAGCAGGCCACCGGGCAGTGCGGGCGGCAGCAGTGCTGCGCCACGGGCGGCGTCCCAGCCCAGCCATTCGCTGCCGGCCCGCCACAGGGCGGTGCGCGGCGCGGGCGCGTAATAGACGGCGTAACGCATGGGTTCTTTCACAAAAGCGTCAAACAAGGGGCGTTACCCTACTCCGGCCTGCGCCCTGTGGCAAAAAAATGCGGCCAACCTTTGCTGCAGGTTGGCCGCAGTATCAATAAAACCTCCATCAGCGCTGCGGGTGCAGTGCCTTGCTGATGAAATGGCGCGGCACGCGGCTGCGTGGCACGCGCATGTCGAACCACTCGCGCACGTCGGCATCCAGCCCGATACCGTGCATGTAGTTGTACAGTGCCTTGTTCAAGCCTCGGCCCAGGGTGTCGTGGTCGGTACCGGTGGGGTCGATGAAACCCACGTCGTTCTTGGCAAAGGTGACCTCGGGAAGCGGGATCAGCTTCACGCCGTACTCGTCCGGGCTTTGCCCCACCGGCGAGTGCACGGTACAGGCAAAGCGGTGGAAGAAGCCGCTCTGGATACAGCCGTTTTCGAACAGCTGGCGCACGTATTCCAGCGCGTCCACCGTGTCTTGCACCGTCTGGGTGGGGAAGCCGTACATCAGATAGGCGTGCACCAGAATGCCGGCCTCGGTAAAGCCCTGCGTCACACGCGCCACCTGCTCTACCGACACGCCTTTTTTCATCAGTTTCAGCAGGCGGTCGGACGCCACCTCCAACCCGCCGGAGATGGCAATGCAGCCGGATTCGGCCAGCAGCTGGCACAGCTCGGGGGTGAACGATTTTTCAAAGCGGATATTGCCCCACCACGATATCGACACCTTGCGGCGCAGCAGCTCTTCTGCCAGTGCGCGCAGCATCTTGGGCGGCGCAGCTTCGTCTACAAAGTGAAAGCCCGTCTGACCGGTTTCGGCAATGATGGCCTCGATGCGGTCTACCAGCGTGGCGGCGGACGCGGTTTCGTAGCGCGAGATGTAGTCCAGCGTGACGTCGCAGAAGCTGCATTTTTTCCAGTAGCAGCCGTGTGCCACCGTCAGCTTGTTCCAGCGGCCGTCGCTCCACAGCCGGTGCATGGGGTTGAGCATATCCAGCAGCGACAGGTAGCGATGGATAGGCAGGCCGTCCCAGGTGGGCGTGCCCACTTCTTCGAACGGGATATCGGCTTCCATCATGTTGATGTAGCGCACTGCGTCGCCTTCGCGCACATAGGTGCGCACCAGGCGGCTGACACCGCGCTGGCCCTGCAGGTGCTCGATCAGCGCCAGCAGCGGCTTTTCGCCGTCGTCCAGCGTGACAAAGTCAAAGTAATCGAACACGCGCGGCTCTTTCAGCTCGCGCAGCTCGGTATTGGCAAAGCCGCCGCCCAACGCGGTGCGGATATGCGGCCAACGTGCCTTGATGGTTTGCGCAATGCGGAACGCGGCGTACACCGAACCGGGAAACGGCACCGACAGCAGCACCAGGTCGGGCTGATGACGCTCTACCGCTGCCACGGCCAGCGCGGCCAACATGTCGTCTACCAGCGTGGGCGGCGCGGCCAGACCTTTGGCCAGCGGGTCGAAGGTGGGCTGGCTCATCGCCAGCGATTCGGCGTAGCGCACGAACTCGAAGCGGCTATCGGCGGCGTCGCGCACCACGTCGGCCAGGTCGTTCAGGTACAGCGTGGCCAGGTGGCGGGCGCGGTCGTAGCTACCCAGCGCGCCAAACGCCCAGGCCAGCGGGTCGCCACCGTACGGGTCGTCCGGGTCGACATAGTTTTCCAGCGCGGCAAAGCGCGCGCCCTCCGGCAGCAGGCCACGGCTGCAAATGCGGTGCGCCAGCGTGCTGTCACGCCCCTGCAAAAAGGCAATCACACGGTCGATGGTGGCCAGGTACTGGTCGAAATTGTCGACAAAAAAGCGCACCTGCGCGCTGCGTTTCTTGGGTGCGATGGCGTCGATGCGCTGGCGGATGGCCTGCAACCCATCGGTAGAAAACAGCTGCAACACCAGCGCCAGCGCCAGGTCTTCCTGCACCGCCGTCACCCCGCGCGAGCGCAAAAAGCCGGTGATATAGGCGGTGGACGGGTAAGGCGTATTCAGCTGCGTCATCGGCGGGATCAGCGATAACACGCGCACACTGGCGATCTGGGACATGGCGGGCTTCCGGTAACAAACGAAGGCGGGCAGCCGTGGCTGCCCGCAAAAACTGGCGCGATTGTCGCATGTTTTGGCCAGTTGTGGGCGCATGCGGCCACTGCGGTATCATGGCCACCCAAGCCCTTAGCCGATGCGACACGCCATGCCCCACCTTTATCTGGAATACAGCGACAACCTGGCCGGCTTCGACGCCGCTACCGCCCTGCAACAAGCTAACCTGTCACTGGAAGCCAGCGGCCAGTTCAGCGAAATCGACATCAAAAGCCGCGCCAGCATGGTGAGCTGCTATCAGATCGGCACCGCCCGCGACCCGCAGCGCGCCTTCATCCACGCCCGGCTGGCCATCCTGGAAGGCCGCACCGAGGCCGTACAGCAAACCCTGGCCCAACTGGTGCTGGACGCGCTGCTGGTGCACTGCCCCGCCGACCCGGCGCTGGACATACAGGTGTCGTGCGAGATCCAGCAGATCGCCCGCGCCAGCTACGCCAAACAGCACCGCCTGCCCCAGCACTAAAGCCCGGCAGGCACAAGGTGGCATGGTGTGCAGACCCATCACACACATCGCCATACCCAAATTGCCAGCAGCCCGCGTGCCAGCCACAGCCCATGGAGCCCGTCATGTATCGCTTTGCCCTGCTCTTGCTTGCCATGCCGGTTTTCGCCAGCGCGCAGACCGCGCCAGTGCGCACCGAGGTGCTGAACGACAGCCTGCACCACCCGTGGGCGCTGGCGTTTATCGACCAGGGCCGCATGCTGGTGAGCGAGCGGCGCGGCCAACTCTGGCTGCTGGACGCCAGCGGCCGTAGCGTCGCCCGGGTAGCCGGTGTACCGGCAGTGGATGCCGGCGGCCAGGGCGGCCTGCTGGACGTGGTGGCCGACCGCCGCTTTGCCGACAACCGCCAGCTGTATTTTTGCTACAGCGAGGCCGGCGACGGCGGCAACCGCACGGCGCTGGCGCGCGCCCGGCTCAGCCCCGATGGCCAACAGTTACAGGATGTCGCGGTGATCTTTCGCCAGCAGCCGGCAGTGGCCAGCCGCCTGCACTTTGGCTGCCGCATCGCCCAGCAAACCGACAGCACGCTATGGCTTACGCTGGGCGAACGCTTCAGCCGCATGCAGGACGCCCAGCGGCTGGACAACACGCTGGGCAAGGTGGTGCGGCTACGCCCCGACGGCAGCATCCCGCCGGACAACCCCTACGTTGGCCGCAGTGACGCGCTGCCCGCCATCTGGAGCCTGGGCCACCGCAACCCGCAGGGGGCCACGCTGGGCCCGGATGGCCAGCTGTGGCTGGTGGAGCACGGCCCGCAAGGCGGCGATGAACTGAACCGCCCGGCAGCCAGCAGCAACCAGGGCTGGCCGGTAATAAGCTACGGCCAGCAATACGGCGGCGGGCCAATCGGTGCCGGCCTCACCCGCCAGGATGGCATGGCGCAGCCGCTGCACTACTGGGTGCCGTCCATCGCGCCGTCCGGCCTGGCGTGGCTGACCAGCACGCGCTACGGCCAGGCGTGGCAAGGCAGCCTGTTTACCGGCTCGCTGAAATTCGGCTACCTGGCACGGCTAACGCTGCAAGGCCAGCGCGTGGTGGCGGAAGAAAAACTGGCGGTAAGCGACGGCCAACGCGTGCGCGACGTACGCCAGGGGCCGGACGGCCTGCTCTACCTGCTGACCGACGCGCCGCAAGGGCGGCTGCTGCGGCTACTACCGCGCTGAAACCACGCGCAAAACAAAAGCCCTGCTTCGACAGAGACAGGGCTTTTTGCAGCAGCAGCCAGGGTTGGCCGCCGTACACGGCTTACACCAGCTGGCGTGCCGCGGCGATAACGATGTCCACCGCGGTGGTTTCCGACGCCTTGATCTGCGTGCTATCGGGGATTTCCTGCTGCGTACGGTTCACCAGCACGCCCGCCACCATACCGGCGCGCAGGCCCATGGTGGCGCACATGGTCAGCAGCGTGGCCGATTCCATTTCGTAGTTCATCACGCCCATGGCCTGCCACTCTTTCATGCTGCCGGCAAACTGCTGCACCACGCGGCCACTGTAGGTGTCGTAGCGTTCCTGCCCCGGGTAGAAGGTATCGGACGACGCAGTGATACCCACGTGTACCGCCTGGCCGGCATCACGCGCGGCGTTCACCAGCGCGGTGGTGCAGGCAAAGTCGGCTACCGCCGGGTAGGCCAGCGGCGCAAAGTGCTGGCTGGCACCGTCCAGGCGCACCGCACCGGTGGTCACCAGTACGTCACCTACATTGATATGCGGCTGGATGGCACCGGTGGTGCCCACGCGCAGGAAGGTACGCACACCCAGCTGCGCCAGCTCTTCTACCGCAATGGACGTGGACGGGCCGCCGATACCGGTGGAACACACCACGATGGGCTTGCCATCGATATAGGCCAGCCAGGTAGTGAATTCGCGCTGGGTAGACAGGTGGCGCGGGTTGTCGAGCTTGCGGGCGATGCGTTCTACGCGTGCCGGGTCGCCCGGAATAATGGCCAGGGTAGCGCCCTCGAGCTGGGCGCGGGTCAGGCCCAGGTGGAATACATCGGATGGGGTATCGCCGTGGGACACGGGGTCTCCTCTCGTGAAAATGTGCAGCCCGCCGCAGCAAAACGACATGCGGCGGCGGGCCAGAAACAAAAAGCGTCATACCCGGCGGGCGGGTATGACGTGATGCGTCTTTTTACCTGAAGTTGGCCGCAAATTGAAGTGCTTTTTATCGGCTGACACCTTTCAGCCACAGCCTGCCGGCCAGCATGGCCGCGCTGCGGCCAACGTTGCACTATAGCCGCTGGCAATAAAAAAAACGCCCCGGGTAACAAGACCACGGGGCGCCCAAGGAGGCTTGATGCTTTATGCGCTCAGGCAGCTGGTGCGGTGCTGCGGATCAGGTGGTCAAACGCCCCCAGCGCGGCTTTCGCACCCTCGCCCATGGCGATGATGATTTGCTTGTACGGCACGTCGGTCACGTCGCCGGCGGCAAACACCCCTGCCACACTGGTGTCCTGGTGGCGGCCGGTAATGATCTCGCCACGGTTGGTGAGCTCGATGGTGCCTTTCAGCCAGTCGGTATTGGGCAGCAGGCCGATCTGCACGAAGATGCCTTCCAGTTCAATGTGGCGTGCGTCGCCGCTGACGCGGTCGGTGTAGGCCAGACCGTTGACCTTGCTGCCGTCGCCGGTCACTTCGGTGGTCTGCGCCTGCAGGATCACGGTGACGTTGGGCAGGCTGCGCAGCTTGTTTTGCAGCACGGCGTCGGCACGCATGGCGTCGCCAAACTCCAGCAGGGTAACGTGCGACACGATACCGGCCAGGTCAATCGCCGCTTCCACACCGGAGTTACCACCACCAATCACCGCCACGCGCTTGCCTTTGAACAACGGGCCATCGCAATGCGGGCAGTAAGCCACGCCCTTGTTGCGGTACTGCTGCTCGCCCGGCACGTTCATTTCGCGCCAGCGCGCACCGGTGGCAATAATTACCGACTTGGCTTTCAGCGTGGCACCGCTTTGCAGCTGTACCTCGGTCAGGCCGCTGGCGCTTTCGCTGGCGGTAATCAGCTTGCTGGCGCGCTGCAAGTTCATCACGTCTACGTCGTACTCTTTGACGTGCTGCTCCAGCGCCATGGCCAGTTTGGGGCCTTCGGTTTCTTTGACCGAAATGAAGTTTTCGATGCCCATGGTGTCCAGCACCTGGCCGCCAAAGCGTTCAGCGACTACACCGGTACGAATGCCTTTTCGGGCGGTGTAGATGGCGGCGGCCGCACCGGCTGGGCCACCACCCACTACCAGCACGTCAAACGCCTCTTTCTGTGCCAGCTTCTGGGCGTCGCGGGCGGCGGCACCGGTGTCGAGCTTGGCCACGATTTCTTCCAGCCCCATACGGCCCTGGCCGAATACTTGGCCGTTCAGGTACACGGTGGGTACCGACATGATCTGGCGGTCGGCAACCTCGGCCTGAAACAGCGCGCCGTCCACCATGGTGTGGCGGATGCCGGGGTTCAGCACGGCCATCAGGTTCAGCGCCTGTACGACGTCCGGGCAGTTCTGGCACGACAGCGAGATGTAGGTCTCAAAGGTGAACTCGCCCTGCAGGTCTTTTACCTGCTGGATCAGCTCCTGGCCCGCCTTGGACGGGTGGCCGCCTACCTGCAGCAGCGCCAGCACAAGCGAGGTGAACTCATGACCCATCGGCACGCCGGCAAACTGTACGCGCGGGGCGGCGTCGCCGGGGCGGGCAATGGTGAACGAGGGTTTACGGGCGTCCTGGCCGTCGAAGCGGGCGGCGACCTTGTCGGACAGGCTGGCGATGTCGGCCAGCAGGCCGCGTACTTCTTCGTCTTTGGCGCCGCTACCCAGGCTGGCAACCAGCTCGATAGGGTGTTGCAGATTGGCCAGATAAGCTTGCAGTTGGGTCTTGATATTGTTGTCCAGCATGGTGTGCTCCTTGGTAACGGGTACCCGGGAAAGCGGCTTCACAGTTGGCCGCAAGGGCGCTTTCCGCGGCACCCGGCAATGAATGTCGGGTGGAGACGAGGCTAGCCGGGAGAGGCCGGCCAACCTCGTTGAGGTGCCGTGCTGTCAGCCGGGGGCTGCAGCCTGGCGGTAAATCAGATCTTGCCTACCAGATCCAGCGACGGGGCCAGGGTGGCATCGCCTTCTTGCCATTTGGCCGGGCACACTTCACCCGGGTGGGCGGCTACGTACTGGGCGGCTTTCACTTTGCGCAGCAGCTCGGCTGCATCACGGCCCACGCCACCGGCGTTGATTTCCACGATCTGGATCTTGCCTTCCGGGTCGATCACGAAGGTACCGCGGTCGGCCAGGCCGGCTTCTTCGATCAGCACGCCGAAGTTGCGGGAGATCAGGTGAGTCGGGTCAGCCAGCATCGGGTACTGGATCTTCTTGATGGTGTCGGACGTGTCGTGCCACGCCTTGTGGGTGAAGTGGGTGTCGGTGGATACCGAGTAGATTTCCACACCCAGCTTCTGGAATTCCGGGTACAGGTCAGCCAGGTCGCCCAGCTCGGTCGGGCACACAAAGGTGAAGTCGGCCGGGTAGAAGAACACTACGGACCATTTGCCCAACAGGGTCTGGTCGGTAACGTCGATGAACTGGCCATTGTGGAAAGCTTTGCTGGCAAACGGTTTGATCTGGCTATTGATGATGGACATGTCGGGCTCCTTGGTTGCAGTGGTGTCGTTGTCGACAGGTGGAATCATGCTGCATTCCAATAGCCAAATCCAATTGAATGATTTTTTCGGATAGTTAGATTTTTTTTATCGCCATTTTAGGCCTCGGCAACCATGGTTTGGCGCTACCTGCCTATCACCTGCAACTTGTACGGGACTACCATGCGTTACGCTTTGACTTTATTCATGCTTTTAGCCTGCCTGCCAGCCATGGCCGCCTCCTCCCCTGCACTCGCCCCTGCCAGCACCAAGCCGGTCGCCAGCAAACTGCCTTTCATGGGGCTGGTCGCGGGCGAAACCCGGCGCGGCCAGGCCGAAGTGCTGTGGCAACAAAAACAAGCCACGGTTTACAGCCTGTTTCATGGCAATGCGCTGGAGCACTACCCGCAAAGCGGCGAACAAACCCTGGCCAACCTGCGAGTAGTAATTGCCGACATCCGCTCGCTACCCATGCCGGAGCTGGAAAGCGCACGTTTTGCCTTCTTTGATGACCTGCTTTACCGCATTAGCGCGACCTATCGCAGCGGTGTCACCTTCCAGCAGGCCCAGGAAAAGCTGGCCGCCAGCTACGGCCCGCCAGACTCGCCATCCAGCAGCAGTAGCCAGCAGCACGCCAGCTGGCAAAGAGGGGATGTCTGGCTGACGCTGATGGCGCAGATCAACGGCCAGCTTGTCTTGCAGCTGGAGCACATCACGCTAGCGCGCAAAGTGCGCACCTCGAACACGGAAACCTACGCCGCCTATATTCGTGCCAAGCAGCATTACGTTACCCTGCCCTGACCGCCTCACTGCCCCCGCGGTGCCCCGGGCCACCGACCCGGTGTACCGCGCTGCCGCTCAAACAGCCCGGTTTTGTCGCCGGCGCACCACAATGAAATACATAAGCAAGTCAATGACATGGCTATTTTTCAAGCAAACACCGCCATGACGTACAACAGCTCGAAAGCAATACCTATTGCATAGTCAGCCATCCCTCCCGGTGCGTTGCAGCAAAAAAACCACCGTGACCCTTGTATACTGCCGGCATGCAACCCCAAGGCAACCCCGCTACCATGCCGACGATCAGACTTGCCTTCTGGCTCACCCTGCTCTGCCCGACCCTGCCGTGTCTGGCGCAAACCAGCTTGCCGCTATTCGGGCTCCTGCCTGGCAACCACACGCGAGAGCAGGTGCAGCAAGTGGTACAGGCACAGCAGGCCCGTATAACAGGCGAGTTTTATGGCAATGCGCAAGATGCTTTTCTGGCCATCAGGCCGGAAAACATCCCCAACAAACGGGTGATCGTCATGCACGTCGAAGGCATGCCCGATAGTGGCACCGCACACCTGCAAATGGCATTTCTGGACGAAACGCTCTACCAGATACGCTTCGACTACCCGCCAGGCACCCCCACCGACCCGACCTATCAGGACCTGACCCGCCGCTATGGCCAAGCTGCCGGGCACAGCAGCAGCCAGGCTTCGGCCTATAGTTGGCCGCAAGGCGCCTATACCGTCACTCTGCAAAAGCAGCTGGCCGGCAGCTACGCACTGATCTGGCAACACAATGCCCTGGCACGGCAGGTCGCCACCAGCAACACCGAGGCCTACGCCGCCCATATCCGCAACAAAAGACGCACGACAGGCACGTTCCCCTAGCCTGTGGTAGCAGCTGCCATGGCATGACGTGATGCGTGCCAGAGGGGAGAACACAGAATTCAATATCGGGCATGGCGTTTATTGCATAGGGTTCTATAAATCAAACATCTCCCGCTGCATGTTTCTCCTCTCCGTACCCGGAGTTATGCCCGCCACCCAGGCGGGTTTTTCTTGGCTACGCCTGCCCGCCACCGCGCTAACGCAACGACGCCAGGCCCAGCAAGGCCTAGCCCACGTGCAGCCCCCCAACGCCATACCCACCGCGCTGAACACCCCGGCAGGCGGCGCAAGAAAAACGCCCCCGGCCGGCAAGCGACAGAGGGCGTGGCAGACAGGCATCGCCGCTTAACTGGCGGACGTATCCTGTACCGCGTCTTTGGGCGGGATGAAAAAGTCTTTCGGCTTCTGCCAGAAGCGCCGCGCCAGCGCCGGCAACAGCGGCAGCGCGTCGGTGCCCTTGAGCTTGCGCGAGCGGAGCGCCACCCATAGCGCCAGGGTAAAGCTCACCAGCAGGTTGGTCATGCCGATCAGCAGCACGCCGCCTACCGACCACAACACCAGCGGCAGCGGTATCAGGTAGTCGTAGGTCACCGCCGCATACGACAGGTACGCCGACGAGAACGTAATGTGGCGGATATCCAGCGGCAAGCCCAGCAGGAAGCCGATGGTACCGGTTACCCCCAGGAACAGGCCAAAGTAAAAATTGCCGGCCAGGCCACCCAGGTTGTGTTCCACATAATGCGCCAGACGCCGCGTGCGCGCCTCGCCCAGCAGGCGGTTCAGCCACGGCAGTGCGGCCAACCTTTGCGGAATCTGGCGATAGATAGCCAGGTTGTCGTAGTAGCCGGCGATCAGCCCGGCCAGAAACAGGTACACCCCGGCAATGGCGGCGTGGAAGATGGCCAGGCTGTGCACCGGGTCCAGGTCAGCCAGCAGGTGCGCCGCCTTGTCCGTATTGACGACCGGCGCACCGGTAAACGCCTGCCAGCTCACCGCAATCAGCCAGGCTACCGGTATGGCCGCCAGCACATTCCCCAGAATGGCGACAAACTGCGTGCGCATCACCTTGGCCACCAGCTCGGCCAGCTGAGGCATATCGGGCTTGCCGCCCGACTCGTGGATCACCGCGGCAATGCGCGCGGCCGTCATGGCTGGCTGCTTGGTAGCGATGGTGAAGTGCAGCACGTGCACCAGCATGAAACCCAGCGCGTAGTTCAGGCCAAAGGCCAGCGCTTCCCAGACCAGCGGTAGATGCATCTTGGCCAGCAGCAACTTGATCAGTGCCATAAAGCCCACAATCACACCAGCACCGATGGCAGCACTGGCCATGTCTTTCCACTGTTTGCGGTCTTCGGCAATGTAGTGCTCGCCGTGGCGGCCAGCGTGTTCGGTGACCTGGCGCGCCAGCATTTCGGTATTGCTGGTAAACACGTCACGCACGCTGAAGCGGCGGTTTTCGGCACGTACCAGCTCTACCAGCAGGGTAAACAGCGTGCCGTTGGCCGCCGGGCTGCTGTCGGTATCCAGCAAGGCCAGCAGGGTGCGCAAGCGGCCAATATGCTGGCCCAGGCGTATCAGGTGGTAAGTCAGGCTAACCGACACACCACGCTCGTGCGCCACCTTGCGCAGGCGGGCAATCAGCTGCTCGCACTGCTCCAGCAGTACCAGCATGTGCTTTTCGTCTTCCGGCTGGCAGGCCGGGTCTACCATGGCCTGACGGGCCGATTCCACATAGCGCATGGCTTCGGAAGCCAGGTGCAGGAACGGCGACTCGAAGCGCTCGATGTCGGGGTAAACACGCACCAGCTCCGGCTCCAGCCCGATAGCGGTAATGCGCGCGGTCAGCACCTGCACCGCCTCCAGCAGCTGCTGGCGAACCGGGTTGGCCGCAGCGGCCGGCAGCTCACCCCAGGCCAGCGCCTGCCACAGCTCCAGCCATACATCCTGCGCCACAGCGCCTACCCAGCGGTAGTCTTCCGGGTGGCTGAAAATCAGGCCGAACTGGTCGGCCAGGTGGTGGGAAGAACGGGCCGGCGGCAGCAGGCGCTCGCCAATACGGCGCTTGATGGCGGCAGAGAACGGCTCGTTGGATAACAGCCCGGTATCGGTATACAGCTGCACCTGGCGGGTGGTGGCCAGCAGGTCGAGAATGGCACGGCGCAGGCCGTCGCGGTAATCGGGGTGGCGGCTAAGCAGATAGGTCAGCGCGCGCAGGTTGCTGGTGGCCTGGACAAAATCGCCGGCGTCGTCGGGGCGCAGCGTGGCCAGCAGGCTGGCCAGCGGGGCGACCGCGCTGTCGGGGCTCTGGCGCTGCGCCAGGGTTTGCAAAAGTTGATCCATGCACCTTCCTGAAACGGTTGTCGTTATGCTGGTGGGGCAGCGCAGCCTGCGGCGGCTACAGCGCCCAGACTGACGCGAAGCCGCCCGGCTGGCAAGCCGGATGTGGCAGCGCATCAGTACAATGTATTTTTATGACCACCGTACGGTCGTCGAGGTTCCTTTTCGACAAAACCATCGGCACAGGGCTGGCGTATGAAAAACGGCCAACCTGGCTAGCAGGTTGGCCGCAATCCATTCAGGCCGCGTACCCGGCGCTACGGCGCTCAGGCAAAGCGCAGCCCGCCGCCGGCCACCTCTACCATCACGGTAGACTTGGGCGGGTACTTGCCAGCCAGAATCGCCTTGGCCAGCGGGTTTTCGATCTCGCTCTGGATGGCGCGTTTCAGCGGCCGCGCACCGTATACCGGGTCGAAGCCGGCTTCGGCAATCAATGCCAGCGCGTCGTCGCCTACCTGCAGGCTGATATCCAGCTTGGCCAGGCGTGCTTCCAGCCGCTTCAGCTGGATGCGGGCGATCGACTTGATCTGCGCTTCGCCCAGCGCATGGAATACCACCAGCTCGTCGATGCGGTTCACAAACTCGGGGCGGAAGTGCGATTTCACCTCGGCCATCACCGCCAGCTTGATCACCTGATAGTCGCTATCGGCCATGTTCTGGATATGCTGGCTGCCCATATTGGACGTCATCACGATCACGGTGTTCTTGAAGTCCACGGTACGGCCCTGGCCATCGGTCAGGCGGCCATCGTCCAGCACCTGCAGCAGCACGTTGAACACATCCGGGTGGGCTTTTTCCACCTCATCCAGCAGAATCACGCTGTACGGTTTGCGGCGTACCTGCTCGGTGAGCATGCCGCCCTCCTCGTAACCCACATAGCCAGGCGGCGCACCGATCAGGCGGGATACCGAGTGTTTTTCCATGTACTCGGACATATCGATGCGAATCAGGTGCTCTTCGCTATCAAACATGAAGCCCGCCAGGGCTTTGCACAGCTCGGTCTTGCCCACGCCGGTGGGGCCCAGGAACAGGAAAGAACCGTACGGGCGGTTGGGGTCGGCCAGGCCGGAGCGCGAACGGCGGATGGCATCGGCCACCGCGTTTACCGCCTCGTTCTGCCCTACCACGCGCTGGTGCAGCGCACTTTCCATCTGCAGCAGTTTTTCACGCTCGCCGGTAAGCATCTTGCTCACCGGAATACCGGTCATGCGCGATACCACCTCGGCAATTTCCTCGGCACCGACCTGGGTGCGCAGCAGACGGTTGGGTTTGGTCTCACCGGTATCGGCGGCCTCGGCGTCTTTCAGCCGCCCTTCCAGCTGCGGCAGCTTGCCGTACTGCAGCTCGGCCAGTGCTTGCCAGTCGCCACGGCGCTTCAGCTCTTCGATTTCGAGCTTTACCTGCTCGATTTCTTCCTTGATGGCCTGGCTGCCCTGCTGGCTGGCTTTTTCGGCCTTCCAGATTTCTTCCAGGTCAGCGTAGTCGCGCGACAGGCTGTCGATTTCCTCCTCGATCAGCTGCAGGCGCTTTCTGGAAGCTTCGTCGCTTTCGCGCTTGACGGCCTCGCGCTCGATCTTGAGCTGGATCAGGCGGCGATCCAGTTTGTCCATTTCTTCCGGCTTGGAATCCAGCTCCATCTTGATCTTGGCAGCGGCCTCGTCAATCAGGTCGATGGCCTTGTCCGGCAAGAAGCGGTCGGTGATGTAGCGCTGGCTCAGCTCGGCAGCGGCCACGATGGCCGGGTCGGTGATGTCTACACCGTGATGGATTTCGTACTTTTCTTGCAGGCCGCGCAGGATGGCAATGGTGTCTTCCACGCTAGGCTCGTCTACCAGCACTTTCTGGAAACGGCGCTCCAGCGCGGCGTCTTTTTCGATGTACTTGCGGTACTCGTCCAGTGTGGTGGCGCCCAGGCAGTGCAGCTCGCCGCGCGCCAGCGCCGGCTTCAGCATATTGCCAGCGTCCATGGCGCCTTCGGCTTTGCCGGCGCCCACCATGGTGTGGATTTCGTCGATGAACAGAATGATGCTGCCTTCGTCTTTGGCCACATCATTGAGTACCGCTTTCAGGCGCTCTTCAAACTCGCCACGGAACTTGGCACCGGCAATCAGGCCGGCCATGTCCAGCACCAGCAGCTTTTTGTGCTTGAGGCTTTCCGGCACTTCGCCGTTGACGATGCGCTGCGCCAGGCCTTCCACAATAGCGGTCTTGCCCACGCCGGGCTCGCCGATCAGCACCGGGTTGTTCTTGGTACGCCGCTGCAGCACCTGGATGGCGCGGCGGATTTCGTCATCGCGGCCGATCACCGGGTCCAGCTTGCCCTGGCGCGCGCGCTCGGTCAGGTCCAGCGTGTATTTCTTCAGCGCTTCACGCTGTTCTTCGGCGTCGGCGCTATCCACGCCATCGCCACCGCGCACCGCATCCACCGCCGCCACGATGGCCGATAGTTGGCCGCCGTGCTGTTTCAGCAGGCGGGCGGCCTCGCCTTTGTCTGCGGCCAACACCAGCAGGTACAGCTCGCTGGCGATGAACTGGTCGCCGCGCTTGGTGGCGGCCTGGTCGGTGAGGTTTAGCAGCTTGCCCAGCTCGCGCGACACGGTGATGTCGCCGTCGCCACCGCTGACTTTAGGCAAGCGCGCCACACTGTCACGCAGCGCGGTCTTGAGCGCGCCGACATTGGTCCCGGCACGCGCCAGCAGGCTGCCCACGCCACTTTCGGTGTCGTCCAGCATGGCCAGCAGCAGGTGCTGTGGTTCGATGAAAGCATTATCCGCTGCCAGCGCCAGGCTTTGGGACTCGGCCAGGGCCTGCTGGAACTTGGTAGTGAGTTTGTCGAAACGCATGACAGCCTCCTTGGCAATAAATATCCGATGCCAACTAGCTGGGGCAAAAGCGTCTGCTTTTCAAGGTTCACATTGCCGGCTTTTTGCCTAACATCAAAGAGCTAGCCATGGCTGTTAAACCATCTCCTATCAAGACATGGGGGTAATATGAAAACAAAACTACTGACAGCCATGCTGCTACTGGGCTGTAGCAGCGCCATGGCAGATACCTCGCTACTGGTGTTCGGGGCATCGCACCACGGCAGCTGCGATAGCACGCGCTACCGCTGCGACCTGAACAACAACAACCCCGGCTTGGGGCTGGAGCTGGCCGAGCCTATGGTGGACTACAGCCTTTTTGTTCGTGGCGGCAGCTACCGCGACTCGGTCCGCGAAACGGCTTATTTTGTGGCAGGTGGCGGGCGCACGGAATGGGAAATCAGCAACAACATGGTGGTGGGTGCCGGTGTGATGGTGGGCTACCTGAACGGCAGCGGCATGCACGGCCTGGCCGGGCTGCCTTTTATTACGGTAGGCGGCAAGCTGCTGCAGCTGGAGATCGGCTATGTGCCGGAGATCCACTGGAAAGACCGCATGATGCCAGCCACCACCACCTTCAACCTGCGCTGGCAGATAGACTAGCCCGCCACACCGGCATGCCGGCACGAATGCCGGCTTTTTGCATTGCAGCATAGGCGCTTTTCCTGCAAGCAGGCATACTATGCACCATCTCGGATTCACCCCGTGCCTATGGCACCAGGCAACAGCATGACTTCACCTCTTCACCCCGCCCGTCTGGACTGGAGCACCGGCCTGCCGATGTCGGCCGACTATGGCGATGTGTATTTCTCGCGCGATAGCGGCCTGGCCGAAACCCGCCACGTGTTTGTCGATAACAACAACCTGCCACAGCGTTTTGCTGCACTGCAAAGCGGCGAGCTGTTCACCGTTGGCGAGACCGGGTTTGGCACCGGCCTGAATTTTCTGGTGGCGTGGCAATGCTTTCTGGCCCATGCCCCGGCCGGGGCACGCCTGGCTTTTGTCAGCACCGAAAAACACCCGCTCTCCCCTGCAGACATGCAGCGTGCGCTGGCCATGTGGCCAGCGTTGGCCGCAGAGGCCACCGAGCTGTTGCAACAGTACCAAACGCTGGCACCCGGCTGGCACCGCTTTGTGCTGGCAGCAGGGCGCATCACGCTCACCCTGCTGGTAGGCGACGCGCTGGCCACCCTTCCCGAGCTGGATGCGCGGGTGGATGCCTGGTTTCTGGATGGCTTTGCGCCGTCACGCAACCCCGACATGTGGCAGCCTGCGCTGTTTGAACAGCTGGCGCGCCTGAGCAAACCCGGCGCCACACTGGCCACCTTTACCTGCGCAGGCGTGGTACGGCGCGGCCTGGCCGAGGCAGGTTTTGCAGTAGAAAAAGTCCCCGGTTTTGGCAGCAAGCGGGAAATGACGCGCGGCCAGCTTGCCAGCGCCCCCGCCAGCAGCTGGCAAGCGCCCTGGTATGCACGCCCGCAGCTGCCCGCCCAGCTGGAGCGCACCGCCATTGTGGTAGGGGCCGGCATTGCCGGTGCCAGCATTGCCTACAGCCTGGCCGTGCGCGGCTGGCAGGTGACGGTAGTAGACCGCCACCCGGTACCGGCCAACGAAGCGTCGGGCAACCCGCAAGGCGTGCTGTACACCAAGCTGTCGCCGCACTTTACCCCGCTTACCCAGCTGATTTTGTCCGGCTACGGCTACAGCCTGCGCACCCTGGCCGCCAGCCTGCCGCAAGGCGACGACACCTGGCGCCAGTGCGGTGTACTGCAGCTGGCGCACAATGCCGAAGAAAGCAAACGCCAGCACGGCCTGGCCCTGGCTGGCCTGCCGCACGGCATTCTGCACGCGGTGGATAGCGAACAAGCCTCGCAGCTGGCCGGCATCGCGGTAGACCTGCCCGGCCTGTATTTCCCCCAGGGCGGCTGGCTACACCCACCTGCGCTGGTGCGCCGCCTGCTGGACCACCCCAACATCACCCTGCGCCTGGCTACCGCCATTACCGAGCTGGCACAAAACCCGGCCGACCACAGCTGGGTCGCCATGGATAGCGATGGCCCCATGGCCATTGGCGGGATCGCCGTGCTGGCCACCGCCAACGAAACGGTACAGTTCGACCCGACCTTCTACCTGCCGGTAAAACGCATTCGCGGCCAGGTGTCGGTGGTGGCCGCCACGCCAGCCAGCCACGCACTGAAAACCGTTATCTGCGGCGAGGGCTATATTTCGCCGGCACGCGGCGACACCCACTGCATGGGCGCCACCTTCAAGTTTGATACCAGCGACACCCAGCCTTGCGCCAGCGAGCACCAGGAAAACCTGGACATGCTGGCGCAAATGAGCCCGGCGCTGCACCAGGCACTGGGCGGCGACAGCCTGAGCGCCAGCCAGTGCAGCGGCCGCGCTGCGCTGCGCTGCACCAGCCCGGACTACCTGCCCATGTGCGGCGCCATTGTGGACCGCGAAGCCTTCAACGACCTGTACGCCCCGCTGGGGCGCGATGCCTCGCTGAAACTGAGCCAGAGCGCGCCCGAGGTCACCGGCCTGTTTGTCAGCACCGCACACGGCTCGCGCGGCATGGTCACCGCCCCGCTATGCGGCGAGGTGCTGGCCAGCCTGCTGGACAACGAACCGGCGCCGCTGCCCAAACCCATCATGGACGCCATCCACCCCAGCCGCTTTTTGGTGCGCGACATCATCCGGCAGAAGCTGCGCGAGCGCGACTGACTCCATAACCGCCACAAAGCAAAAGGCGCCACTCATGCGAGAGGCGCCTTTTTCATGCCGCGGCCTGCGTCAGGCCTCGGCCCCGGCGGCGCGTAGCCGCTCGCGGATAGGCTCGGGGATGGACACCGACTTGCCTGCCTGGTAATCCACCCACACCAGCGTGGCCTCGCCCACTGCGTACACCGTGCTGTCATCGCCCTGCAGATAGAAATGATGGCGCAGCGTCAGGCTGCTGCGGCCAACCTTGACCACAGCGGTGGTAACCACCACGGTAGCCGGGTAGGACAGCTCGCGCTTGTAGGTACAGCTGGTACTGCCCAGCACCGGGCCGATACCGGCCGGGTCGATGGGAAAACCCATGGCATCCAGCCATTCCACACGGATCTGCTCCATGTAGCGAAAATAATAGGTATTGTTCAGGTGCCCTACCGCGTCCATATCGCCCCAGCGCATGGTAATGGTACGGCGGTCCAGCAAAGGCAGAGTCTTATCCATGGTGTCCCTTTGTGTGCAATGCAGCATCATGATAACGGCCCGCTTCCGTAAACGTAAGTAGCCAGCACAAACGCACTGTTCGCACACCCCGCCCCGCTTGGGCTAAAATGCCAGCCCCTTACGTACGCACACGCCCATGGCCAAACTTTTTTACCGCTACGCGGCGATGAATAGCGGCAAGAGCACCCAGCTTTTGCAGATCGCCAATAACTACGAAACCATGGGCAAGGCCGTACGGCTGTACACCGCCGCCATCGACGACCGCTACGGCGTGGGCAAGATCACCTCGCGGCTGAATATCCAGCGCGACGCGCTAACCTACGACGCGGCCTTCGACTTTCTGGCGCAAGACTACCAGGGCATCGCCTGCGTGCTGATCGACGAAGCACAGTTCCTCAGCAGCCAGCAGGCGCAGCAGCTGCACCGCCTGGCGCACACCCGCCACGTACCGGTGATCTGCTTTGGCCTGCGCAGCGACTTCAAAGGCGAGCCCTTCCCCGGTGCCGCCTGGCTGCTGGCGCTGGCAGAGGACATCGAAGAGATCAAGACCATCTGCACCTGCGGGCGCAAAGCCACCATGCACATCCGCGTAGACGGCCAGGGACAGCGCCTGCAAGAAGGGCCGCAAGTCGATATCGGCGACGACACGCGCTACCACGCCGTGTGCGCCAAATGCTTTTATCAGGGCCACGCCCGGGAAGACACACCATGAGCAAACCCCGCCAAGGCGGCAGCAAGCCCGCCCCCGCCAGCGCCGAGCGCCAGGCGGCCGACAAACGCCACGCCCGCGCCGAGGCAGCGTGCCACACCGTGCTGCAGCTGTTTGCCAGCCTGGAAGAAGACAACGCCTGGCAAGCCTGCGAGATGGCCATGAAATACGGGCAAATGGCCGCTGTATATGCGCGCAAAATCCGCAATGGCCGCGTTATCAGCGCACCAGACTTCAACGCTGCGGTAGAGGTCTGCACCAGCGCCCGCCGCGCCCTGCGCAGCCTGGACGCCGAGCTGGTCTTTGCCGGCCACCCGCGCCAGGCCGAGCTAGCCGAGGCCGCCCGCCAGAGCTACCAGGTATTGCTGGACCACCACCAGCTCACCAAGGGCAAGGCCTGAGCCACAATCGGCACCCGGCCTGAGCAGCCCCGCAAAAGCACAAGGCCACGGCATTGCCGTGGCCTTGTTGTTTTACGACGCCTACCCTGGCGCTAAGTCAGCCCGCCTGTGCCGCCTGCCACTGCGCATGGATGCGGCCAACCTCGCCCAGCCAGTGCTGTTTATCGGCTGCCGGCAGCCAGCTGGCCTCGAAACTGTTGTTCACCAGCTGCACCACCTCTGCCGCCGTCAGGCCCAGCGCCTCGCGGCAGGCGTAGAAGTTCTGGTTCAGATAGCCGCCAAAATACGCCGGGTCGTCCGAGTTCACCATGGCCGCCAGGCCGGCCTGCAGCATGCGGCGCAGCGGGTGCTGGCTCAGGTCCGGCGTGACCTGCAGGCGCTGGTTGGACAGCGGGCACACGGTCAGCGGCGTGCGGTCTGCGGCCAACCTTTGCACCAGGGCGTCGTCTTCCAGGCTGCGTACACCGTGGTCGATGCGGCATACCTGCAGCAGGTCCAGCGCTTCGCTCACATACGCGGCCGGGCCTTCTTCGCCGGCGTGCGCTACGCAGGGCAAGCCCAGCGCATGGCAGCGGGCAAACAGGCGGGTAAATTTGGACGGCGGGTGGCCCAGCTCGCTGGAATCCAGCCCGAAACCATCGATACCGGCCAGATACGGCTCGGCCTGGTCCAGCACGGCCATGCCGGCTTCTTCGCTCAGGTGGCGCAAAAAGCTCATGATCAGGCGCGAACTCATGCCCCACTGCGCCTGCGCCGCGTCCAGCGCACGGCGAATGCCGTGGTAAACGGTGGCAAAGGCAATGCCGCGGTCGGTGTGCGTTTGCGGATCGAAAAAGATTTCAGTGTGCACGATGCAGTCAGCGTGGGCGCGCTCGAGGTAGGCCCAGGTCAGGTCGTAAAAGTCCTGCTCGGTTTGCAGTACGCCAGCACCGGCGTAGTACAGATCCAGAAAGGACTGCAGGCTGTCGAACTGGTAAGCGGCACGCAGCACGTCGATGCTGGCATACGGCAAGCTGATGCCGTTACGCTCGGCCAGGGCAAACATCAGCTCCGGCTCCAGCGTGCCTTCAATATGCAAGTGCAGCTCGGTTTTGGGCAGCGCCGCAATCAGCGCGTCTACGGGGTGGGTCATGGCGGGCTTTCTGCAAGGTGGGCCGCAATGCGCGGCGCGGTCATTCGTGATAGCCCCTGCCAGCACCGGCAGCAAAGCAAAAAGCCCCGCGCTAGTGCGCAGGGCTTTTTGATTCTGGCGGAGAGGGGGGGATTCGAACCCCCGTCAGGGTATTACCCTGAACACGCTTTCCAGGCGTGCGACTTAAGCCACTCATCCACCTCTCCAGAATAGTTTGCTTGCAGCCTCGGCTGCGGCAATCTCCGGCAGGGCGCAGATTGTAAATACTGGCGGAGAGGGGGGGATTCGAACCCCCGTCAGGGTATTACCCTGAACACGCTTTCCAGGCGTGCGACTTAAGCCACTCATCCACCTCTCCAGATGGCTCTTTTCGACCGGCCTTGCGGCGTTTTGTCGTCAGAGGCTGCGCATTCTAGTGAAGCCCCCCTGCCTTGGCAAGCTTTTTTACAAAAAAATGCATACCTCCCCTGCCTTGCGGCCCGCCTGCCGTGTCTGGCCGCGACACTTTACCCAGCCAAACCCTTGATCGCATTGCGCATTCCCCTGCCAGCGCGGCACCTACCCCCAGCCTGCGCGGCTTCAGGTAGAATTGCGGCATTGCAAAACACACCCCGTGAAAACACGATGCGCATTGCCTTAGCCCAGTTCAACCCGGTTGTTGGTGACATCACCGGCAATACCCAGAAAATCCTGGCCCTGGCCCACGCCGCCATAGCGCAGGGCGCCGACATCCTGGTCACCCCGGAGCTGGCCCTGACCGGCTATAGCCCGGAAGACCTGCTGCTGCGCGACCATTTCTACCGCGCCATCGCCGCCGGCCTGGACGAGCTGGAACAGCTGGACGGCATTACCCTGGTGATCGGCCACCCGGCCAAGCTGGGCAACGAGCGCTTTAACGCCGCCACCGTGCTGCGCGACGGCCACCGCCTGGGCCAGTACCACAAGATGCTGTTGCCCAATAACGAAGTATTCGACGAATGCCGCTACTTCACCCCCGGCGCGGCGCCGCTGGTATTCGAGCAAAACGGCGTACAGGTAGGCGTGCTGATCTGCGAAGACGTGTGGTCCATCGAGCCGGCAGCAGAAGCCGCCGACGCCGGCGCCGACGTGATCGTGTCGCTGAACGCCTCGCCCTTCCACCGCAACAAGATCGACACCCGCCACGACATGCTGCGCTACCGCGTGCAGGAAACCGGCCTGCCCATCGCCTACGTCAACCTGACCGGCGGCCAGGACGAGCTGGTATTCGATGGCGGCTCTTTCGCGCTGAACAAGCAAGGCGAGCTGGTGGCCCAGGCCGCCGCCTACGACGACGAGCTGCTGCTGCTGGACTACGACGGCAATGACCTTACCCCGGCCAGCCAGGCCACCCTGCCCGGCGAGCTGGAAAGCGTGTACCGCGCCCTGGTGGTAGGCGTACGCGACTACATCAACAAAAACGGCTTCCCTGGTGCGCTGCTGGGCCTGTCCGGCGGCATCGACTCCGCCCTGACGCTGGCCATTGCCGTGGACGCGCTGGGCGCCGAGCGCGTGCACGCCGTGATGATGCCGTCGCGCTACACTGCCGACATCAGCGTGGACGACAGCCGCAACATGGTGCAGCGCGTGGGCGTGAAGTACGACGAAATCGAAATCTGGCCCATGTACGAAAGCTTCATGGCCGCACTGGCGCCATCGTTTGACGGCCTGGCCATGGACACCACCGAAGAAAACCTGCAGGCACGCATTCGCGGCACCCTGCTGATG
Source organism: Vogesella perlucida (assembly GCF_979366545.1). Lineage (NCBI taxonomy): Bacteria > Pseudomonadati > Pseudomonadota > Betaproteobacteria > Neisseriales > Chromobacteriaceae > Vogesella > Vogesella perlucida. Next base: position 68,095 of record NZ_CEETRO010000010.1, on the reverse strand, counting down.
GCGCTGTCCAACAAAACCGGCAAGCTGGTGCTGACCACCGGCAACAAGTCGGAAATGACCACCGGCTACTGCACGCTGTACGGCGACATGGCCGGCGGCTTTGCCGTACTGAAAGACGTGGCCAAGACGCTGGTATTCGACCTGTGCCGCTGGCGCAACACCCAGGGCGACATCATCCCCGAGCGCATCATTACCCGCCCGCCGTCGGCCGAGCTGCGCCCGGACCAGAAAGACCAGGACAGCCTGCCGCCGTACGAGGTGCTGGACGCCATCATGGCACGCTACGTGGAACACAATATGTCGGCCGCCGAGATCATCCGCGACGGCTTTGCCGAAGCCGACGTCAACAAGGTGGTGCGCCTGCTGAAGATCAACGAATACAAGCGCCGCCAGGCGCCGGTAGGGCCGCGCATCACCCACCGCGGCTTCGGCAAAGACTGGCGCTACCCCATCACCAACCGCTTCAGCTAAGCCACCGTTGCGGCCAACCTGCCAGGGTTGGCCGCACACTGCTGGCGGCACGCACTGCCCGCCAGTGTGTTAAGCCTTGTTAAGCAGTGCGAATCCCCCGCCGCCACGGCGGTCACACTGCCATCATCCCCACAAGGAACACCATGAAAACCATCGCCAGCGCCCTGCTCTGCCTTGCCCTCGCCACCCCGGCCCACGCCGCGGCCATTGCCCAGCTCAAACAGTTTGTCAGCAGCACCAAAACCCTGTCTGCCAGCTTTAGCCAGACGGTAAGCAGCAAGGGAAAACAGGAAACCGCCAGCGGCATCATGGAGCTGCAGCGCCCCGGCAAACTGCGCTGGGCGTACAGCAAACCGTTTGAACAGCTCATCGTGGGCGACGGCAATACGCTATGGATTTACGACAAAGAGCTGGCGCAAATCACCAAACGCAAACAGGCCGGCGCACTGGGCAGCAGCCCGGCCGCCCTCTTGGCCGGCAGCAACGCCATCGAGCGTGACTACCTGCTGCGCGAAATGGGCAAGCAAGCCGACGTGGAATGGCTGGCTGCCAGCCCCAAAAAGGCCGACAACACCTTTGAATCCATCAAGATGGGCTTCAGCAACAACCAGCTGGTAGAAATGGAGCTGGGCGACAGCTTTGGCAACCAGACCCGCATCCGCTTTAGCGACATCAAGAAAAACCCGGCGCTGCCTGCGGCCAACTTCAGCTTTACCCCACCCAAGGGTGTAGACCTGGTCAGCGAGTAAGGACATGGACCTGTTTGCACGCGAGCCGCACAAGCCGCTGGCCGAGGCGCTGCGCCCCGCCACACTGGACGACGTGATCGGCCAGCAGCACCTGATTGGCCCTGGCAAACCGCTGCGCATGGCCATCGAGGCACAAGTCCCGCACAGCATGATGTTGTGGGGGCCACCCGGCGTGGGCAAAACCACACTGGCGCGCATTCTGGCCAGTGCTTTCGACGCCGAGTTCATCCCGCTGTCTGCCGTGCTGTCTGGCGTAAAAGACATCCGCGAAGCGGTAGAGCGCGCCCACGCCACGCTGCAACGCAGCGGGCGGCGCACCATTCTGTTTGTTGACGAAGTGCACCGCTTCAACAAAAGCCAGCAGGATGCGTTTTTGCCGTTTGTGGAATCCGGCCTGCTCACCTTTATTGGCGCCACCACCGAAAACCCCTCGTTCGAAGTCAACGCCGCGCTGCTGTCGCGTGCCCAGGTCTACGTGCTCAAGCCGCTGACCCAAGCCGACCTGCACGCCCTGTTCGACCGCGCTGCGGCCAACGGTGCACTGGATGGCCTGGTATTTGACGACGACGCCCGCGCCGCCCTGACCGGCTACGCCGACGGCGACGCCCGCCGCTTCCTGAACCTGCTGGAACAAACCCGCACCGCCGCGCTGGCGCGCAAGACCGCCCGCATCGACAGCACCTTTCTGGCCGAAGTGCTCAGCGTCAACGCCCGGCGTTTCGACAAAGGCGGCGATGCCTTCTACGACCAGATTTCGGCGCTGCACAAATCAGTACGCGGCTCCAACCCCGACGCAGCGCTGTACTGGCTAACGCGCATGCTGGACGGCGGCGCCGACGCGCGCTACCTGGCGCGCCGCATTGTGCGCATGGCGTGGGAAGACATCGGCCTGGCCGACCCGCGCGCCATGCAGATCGCCAACGACGCCGCCACCACCTACGAGCGCCTGGGCAGCCCCGAGGGCGAGCTGGCGCTGGGCCAGGCGGTGATCTACCTGGCCATAGCGGCCAAGAGTAATGCCGGCTACATGGCGTATAATGCTGCCCGCGCCTTCGTGGCAGGCGACAGCTCGCGCCCGGTACCGGTACACTTGCGCAATGCGCCTACCCGGCTGATGAAAGAGCTGGGCTACGGCCACGAATACCGCTACGCCCACGACGAGCCGCACGCCTACGCGGCGGGCGAAACCTATATGCCGGAAGGCCTGGAAGACGTGCGCTGGTATGAGCCGGTACCACGCGGGCTGGAAAGCAAGATTGCCGACAAGCTGGCCTTTTTACGCCAGCTGGATGACGAAGCCAATACCAAGAAACAGGACTGAAACATGCTGGACATTCAACTGCTGCGCAGCAATATCGATGAAGTGGCGGCCCGCCTGGCCGCCCGTGGCTACACACTGGAAGTAGACGCTTTCAACAGCCTGGAAGCCGAACGCAAAGCCCTGCAAACCCGCATGCAGGACCTGCAATCCCAGCGCAACAGCAGCTCCAAGCAGATTGGCATTGCCAAGAAAAACGGCGAAGACGTGTCCGCCATCATGGCGCAGGTTGCCTCGCTGGGCGACGAGCTGAAAGCCGCCGAAGAGGCCTTTGCCGCCGTGCAAAGCCGCCTGGACAACTGGCTGCTGACCATCCCGAACGTGCCGCACGAGTCGGTACCGGCCGGCAGTGACGAAAGCGGCAACGTGGAAGTACGCCGCTGGGGCACCCCGCGCAGCTTTGATTTCGACATCAAAGACCACGTCGACGTGGGCGCACCGCTGGGCCTGGATTTCGAAACCGGCGCCAAGCTGTCCGGCGCACGCTTTACCGTGCTGCGCGCCGACATTGCCCGCCTGCACCGCGCGCTGGCGCAGTTCATGCTGAACACCCACACCGAACAGCACGGCTACAGCGAAACCTACACCCCGTACATCGTGAACAGCGATGTGCTGTACGGCACCGGCCAGCTGCCGAAGTTTGCCGAAGACATGTTCCGCGTAGAGCGCGGTGGCGAAGCCGCTGCCCAGGCGCAATACCTGATTTCCACCTCGGAAATCACCATGACCAATATGGTGCGCGAGTCGGTACTGAAGCACGACGAGCTGCCACTGAAATTTACCGCCCACTCGCCTTGCTTCCGTTCCGAAGCCGGCGCTTACGGCCGTGATACCCGTGGCCTGATTCGGCAGCACCAGTTCGACAAGGTGGAAATGGTGCAGATCGCCCACCCTGACCACTCGTTTGCCGCACTGGACGAAATGGTCGGCCACGCCGAAGTGATTCTGCAGCAGCTGGGCCTGCCCTACCGCGTGATGGCGCTGTGCACCGGCGACATGGGTTTTGGCTCGCACAAGACGTTCGATCTGGAAGTCTGGCTGCCAGCACAGAACACCTACCGCGAGATCAGCTCCTGCTCCAATATGGGCGACTTCCAGGCACGCCGCATGATGGCGCGCTTCAAGGACGCGGACGGCAAAAACCGCTACGTGCACACCCTGAACGGCTCCGGCCTGGCCGTGGGCCGTACGCTGGTGGCGGTACTGGAAAACTACCAGAACGCCGACGGCAGCGTGACGATCCCCGAAGTGCTGCGCCCGTACATGGGTGGCCGCGACAAGATCGGCGGCTAAGCCCTACGCGCACAGGGTTGGCCGCATGCGGCCAACCTGCAAGCAAAAAGCCGATGCACATGCATCGGCTTTTTTGCGCCCGCCACTGCGTAAGCCTAGCGCGCCAGCTCGGCCTGCAGCATGCTGCGGAACGCCTCTGCCGGCATGGGCTTGCCAAACAGATAGCCTTGCGCCATGTGGCAGCCTTCGGCCTGCAGAAAATCGCGGTGCGCCGGCAGCTCCACCCCTTCTGCCACAATGGACAGCCCCAGGCTGCGGCCCATGGAAATAATGGCCGAAGCAATGGCCGCGTCGTCGCGGTCGTGATCCAGGTCCTTGATAAAGGAGCGGTCGATTTTCAGCACCTGCACCGGCAGGCGCTTGAGGTAGGCCAGCGAGGAATAGCCGGTGCCAAAGTCGTCAATCGCCAGTGTCACGCCGATATCACGCAGCCCTTCCAGTGCTTTCATCACCTCCACGTCGGTATCCATGGCCGTGCTTTCGGTCATTTCCAGCTCCAGACAGGCTGCCGGCAAGCCGGTATCGGCCAGGGTTTCGCGCACACTGTCCACAATCTGGCCGAATTTCAGCTGGCGCCCGGACAGGTTTACTGCCACTCGGCCGTGAAAGCCGAAATCGTCCAGCAACGCCTTGCTGAAACGACAGGCCTGCTGCAGCACCCAGCTACCCAGCGGCACAATCAGCGCACATTCTTCGGCCACAGGAATGAACTCGGCAGGCGGCACCATGCCCATCTCCGCGCTCTGCCAGCGTATCAGCGCCTCCATGCCCACCAGGCGGCCACTGGCCACCTCTACTTTAGGCTGGTACCACACCTGGAATTCCTGCTTCATCAGCGCGCGATGCAGGCTGTACTCCAGCTTGAGCCGCGCCATGGCACTGGCGTTCATGTCGGCGGTGTAAAACTGGAAGGTATTCTTGCCACGGCTTTTGGCGCGATACATCGCGGCATCCGCATTCACCAGCAGGCTTTCGGCGGTATTACCATCATCGGGGAACATGGCAATACCCAGGCTGGCTGACACAAACACCTTGTTACCCGCCCCCAGCACCACCTCACCGGTAATATTATCCAGCATGGCTTGCGCCAGGCTGGCCACATTATTCGGCTGGGCAATGCCCGACAGCAGAATGGTGAACTCGTCGCCCGCCAGGCGGGCCGCTACCGCGCCCGGCGGTAGCTGGTTCTGGATGCGGCAGGCGATTTTCACCAGCAGCTCGTCACCGGCCTGGTGGCCCAGCGTGTCGTTAATCAGTTTGAAGCGGTCCAGATCGATGAAAATCAGCGCCAGGCGCTGCTCCTGCTCGATGGCCCGCTCCACGGCCAGCTGCAGTTTTTCGCCAAACAGTGTGCGGTTAGGCAGGCCGGTCAGTGCGTCGTGGTTGGCCAGAAAATGCAGCCGCTCTTCGGCCTGCTTGCGCTGGGTAATATCGGTGAACACCGCTACGTAATGCCGGGCACCGCCATGGCCATCCGGGATAGCGGTAATAGTGAGATGCTCGGTATACAGCAGGCCGCTTTTGCGGCGGTTGACTACCTCGCCCTGCCACATGCCCTGCTGCTTGAGCTGGCCCCACATGCGCTGGTAGAAATCCTCACCTTGGCGGCCGGATTTCAGCAGTGCCGGGGTCTGCCCCACCGCCTCGTCGCGGCTGTAGCCGGTGATGCGGCTAAAGGCAGGGTTCACCGACTGGATCACGCCGTTCGGGTCGGTAATCAGGATGCCTTCCATGGTGGACTCGAACACCTTGTCGGCCAGCTGCAGGCTCTCGCGTGAGCGCAACAGCGCTTCGTCGCGCTCGCGCAGCACCGCACGCAGCTCGGACAAATATTCTTGTTCGATAGACGCCAGAATGTCGGCCATGCTGATGATGGCCAGCAACTTGCCTTCTTCACTTTCCACACCCAGGTGGCGTATCTGGTACTCCATGAACACCTTGCGTGCGGCCAACAAGGTCATGCCAGCCGGTACCGAGCGCAGCGGGTAGCTGGCCAGGTCGGCGGCACAGCGTGTTTCGTCTGGCTGCGCCAGGAAGCGCACCATGTCACGGCGGGTAATGATGCCCCAGCTGCCATCGGGGTAGCGCACCGCCAGCGCCTCTACCGAGAAGTCGCGCATGCATTGCATCACTTCTGCTGCTGGCGCTTCGGCGTAAATCACCACCAGGGACTCACGTGCCAGGCTATCCAGCCGTTTCATGCGCAAAAATAGCTCGGCATCCTGATTCAGCAGAATATCGGTGGCCGACACCACCCCGACCATGCGGCCGGCTTCATCGCGCACAATCAGGTGGCGGACATTGTTTTCCATCAGTACCCGGGTGGCATCCTGCAGCGGGCAGTCCAGGGCAATACCGAGTACCGGGGCGCTCATCACCGCCCCCATGCACTGGCTGGCCATATCGTCCTGGCGCAAGTCCAGCCTGATGGCGTCGGTTTCGGTCCAGATACCTACCGGCTCGCCTTGTGCATCCACTACCACAATCGAGCCGCACAAGGCATCACACATGGCGCGTGCAGCCTCGGCCACCGACATGGTAGGCGGGCAACACAGGACATTTCTGGACACAATGCTTTCAACGGTATGCGATAAGGACACGCCAAACTCCAGAGGACAACAGATAAGTAAACATATATTTACAGTTTACCATCCCATTTGAAAGGCATAGTAAAGAAATGATGCCATCCAATGCAGATACCGCCCGCCAGCTGACGCACCACCTGGCACTGCGGAGTCATCCGTAAATATTACATCATCTTATCAAGAATGCTGGTTGCAGTCATAAAAGTAGCTTTTAAAAGTGCACCATCAGAATAGGCTTCATGTTCTGGCCAAAACAGTCGATAAAGCAGATGCCTATCCGTATATTCTGACTGGAGCCACCATGGACATCAGCAGCATCGGCAGCCGCCCGCCCCTTCCTGCCAGCGCGCCTGCCAATAATACCCCCGCTGCCAGCCAAAGCAGCAGCACCCCGCAGGAAACCGTGGCGCTAGGCCAGCGCACGGTAGACGAAGCCCAGACCTACAGCGACCCACGCAAAACCGCCGCCAAAGAAAAGCCGGACTTGCAAAGCATGCTGGACGAATCCAACCGCAAGGTAGACGAGTTCATGCAGCTACTGGGCGGCATGGTAGAAAAACAGGGGTTGGAGTGGAGCAAGCTGGTCAGCGGTGAACAAAAGCTCAGCGCCGACGCCGAAACCATCGCCAAGGCCAAGGAGGCCGTTTCCGAGGACGGCGAGTTCGGCGTACGCAAAACCGCCGAGCGTATTCTGACGTTCGCCAAAATCGGTATGGGGGACGACCCGGAAAAGCTGGCCACCTTCCGCAAGGCAGTAGAAAAGGGCTTTGATGATGCCGCCAAAATGCTGGGCGGCAAGCTGCCACAGATCAGCGAAGACACCCGCAAGGTGATCATGGCCGAGTTCGACCGCTGGGAAAAAGAAGGCATTCCTACTAGCGACGCCGTCAGCCTGAAGAAAGCCGACAGCGCCGACACCGGCAAAGCACAAACCAGCATCAACACCAGCGCCTGACGCCACCCGGCACCAAGCCAACCAGCCCGCCTAGGCGGGCTTTTTGCTGCCTGCGCTCTGTTATACTGCCGCCTTGTCGAATTTTGCTCTTTAAGCCCGCATGACCACCCCCACCCTGCCCGAACTCAAAGCCGCCCTCTCCACCTGCCTGATTCGCGACCGCCACATCCTGAAACGCAAGCTGCAGGACGCCGAACAGCGCGTGCGCAAACAGCAGCCTGCCGACAAGCTGCTGGCCGACATCGCCGCGCAAATCGCCCGCTCTGCCAGCCGCGCAGCTACGCGCGCCGAGCACCTGCCACGGCCAACGTTTGACGATGCGCTGCCGGTAAACCAGAAGCTGGATGACATCAAGGCGGCCATTGCGGCCAACCAGGTGGTGATCATTTGCGGCGAAACCGGCTCCGGCAAAACCACGCAGCTACCCAAGATCTGCCTGGAGCTGGGCCGTGGCGTGTACGGTCTGATTGGCCACACCCAGCCGCGCAGGTTGGCCGCACGCTCGGTGGCCACGCGTATCGCGCAGGAACTGGGCAGCGAGCTGGGCACCCACGTCGGCTTCAAGGTGCGCTTTAACGACAAACAGTCCGAGCGCAACGTCATCAAGCTGATGACCGACGGTATCCTGCTGGCCGAGACGCAAACCGACCGCTACCTAAGCAACTACGACACCGTCATCATTGACGAGGCGCACGAGCGTAGCCTCAACATTGACTTTCTGCTGGGCTACCTGAAGCAGCTGCTGCCGCGCCGGCCCGACCTGAAAGTGATCATTACCTCGGCCACCATCGACGCCGACCGCTTTGCCCGCCACTTTAACAACGCGCCGGTGATCGAAGTCTCTGGCCGTACCTACCCGGTAGAGGTGCGCTATCGCCCGTTGAAGCAGCGCGACGAAGACGAGCGCGAAATGGAGATGGAAGACGCCATCGTGGAGGCGGTGTCCGAAATCTCGCGCCACGGCGCTGGCGATATCCTGGTCTTCCTGCCTGGCGAGCGCGAAATCCGCGACACCGCTGACAAGCTGCGCCGCAGCGGCATCCGCCACTACGAGATCCTGCCGCTGTTTGCCCGCCTGTCCAACGAAGACCAGCAGAAAATCTTCAAGCCCTCCGGCGGGCGCCGTATCGTGCTGGCCACCAACGTGGCGGAAACCTCGCTGACCGTGCCGGGTATCAAATACGTGATCGATACCGGCCTGGCGCGCATCAAACGCTATAGCCCGCGCGCCAAGGTAGAGCAGCTGCAAGTAGAAAAAATCTCCCAGGCCGCGGCCCGCCAGCGCGCTGGCCGTTGCGGCCGCGTAGAAGCCGGTATCTGCGTGCGCCTGTACGACGAGGCCGACTTTAACGCCCGCAGCGCGTTTACCGACCCGGAAATCGTGCGCAGTAGCCTGGCTGCCGTGATCCTGCGCATGGCCGCGCTGCAGCTGGGCGTGGTAGACCAGTTCCCCTTTATCGAGCCGCCCTCCAGCCGCCTGATTGCCGACGGCTACCAGGTGCTGCAAGAGCTGGGCGCGGTGGACGAACAGCTGGCACTCACCGCCGTGGGCAAGGAGCTGGCGCGTATTCCGGTGGACCCGAAGGTTGGCCGCATGCTGCTGGCCGGGCGCGATTTTGGCTGCGTGCGCGAGGTGCTGATCATCGCTGCCGGCCTGTCCATACAAGACCCGCGCGAGCGGCCGTTCGAGGCACGCGAGGCCGCCGACCGCGCGCACACCCGCTTTAACGACGAAAAGTCCGACTTCCTGTCCTGGCTACACCTGTGGGACTTCTTTGCCGACGCACTGGCCAACAAGCAAAGCAACCGCCAGCTGGTGAACCTGTGCCACGAGCACTTTTTGTCCCACCTGCGCATGCGCGAGTGGCGCGAGCTGCATGCCCAGCTGGTCGACATTGCCGCCGAGCTGGGCCTGATCGACAAGGATAAAGCCCACGCCCCGGCCCCGGTGCAGACCAACCTGGAAACCAGCGCCAAGAAACGCGCCCAGGCCGACACCGTGGCTTACGAAAGGCTGCACAAGGCGCTGCTAACCGGCCTGATCGGCAATATCGGCATGAAATCGCAGGAAAGCGACGATTACACCGGCGCCCGTGGCGGCAGTTTTCTGGTGTTTCCCGGTACCGGCCTGAAAAAACTGCGCCCCAAGTGGGTCGTGGTGGCCGAGCTGGTAGAAACCACCAAACTGTACGGCCGCTGTGTGGCCAAGATCGAGCCGGAATGGGTCGAGGCAGTGGCGCCACACCTGATCCGCCTGCATCACTTTGAGCCGCACTGGGAAAAAGCCCGCGGCGAGGTAGTAGCCAGCGAACGGGTGACGCTGTTTGGCCTGACACTAATAGCGCGCCGCCCGGTAAGCTATGGCCGCATCGCCCCCGAAGAAGCGCGCGAGCTGTTTATCCGCGGCGCACTGGTGGCCATGGAATACGTGAGCAATGCGCCGTTCTTCCAGCGCAACCAGCAGCTGATTCGCGAGGTAGAGCAGCTGGAACACAAGGCGCGCCGCCAGGACGTGCTGGTAGACGAGGAAGCGCTCTACGCCTTTTACGCCGAGCGCATTGCCAGCGACGTGGTAGACGCCGCCAGCTTTGAAGCCTGGCGCAAAACCGCCGAGCAGGCCAACCCGAAAGTGCTGTTCCTCACCCGCGAGGAACTGATGCGCCACGCTGCCGAGCACGTCTCGGAAAACCAGTTTCCCGAGTGGCGCGAGCTGGCCGAAAGCCGCTGCCGCCTGCGCTACCGTTTCGAGCCGAACCACCCGCTGGATGGCGTCACCATCGACTTGCCGCTGGCGGTGCTCAATACCCTGCAGCCGGCCGAGTTCGAATGGCTGGTGCCGGGCATGATCCGCGAAAAACTGCAGGCCATGATCAAGGGCCTGCCCAAGCAATTACGCCGCAGCTGCGTACCGGTACCGGATTTTGTCACCCAGTTCCTGCTGACCGAGCCGGACACCGGCAAGCCGATCGGCCCGCAGCTGGCGCACTTCATCCTGCGCCACACCGGCGGGGTGAAGGTAGACCCGCTGGCCTTTGACGCCATCGAGCTGCCAGCGCACCTGTTGTTCAACTTCCGCATTGTGGACGACGGCAAACAGGAAATCGGCATGGGCCGCGACCTCCTGGCACTGCAAAAACAGTTTGGCCAGGCAGCGCAGCTGACTTTCCGTGACACCAGCGCCGAATTCGAGCGCGACCACGTAGAAGCCTGGGACTTTGGCGAGCTGCCGCAGGCGATACAGTTTGCCCGGGGCCGCCAGCAGCTTACCGGTTTCCCGGCGCTCACCATCGAAACCGACGCCAAGGGCGAGCACGTGGCCATCCGCCTGTTCGACACCGAGGGTGCGGCCAACGTAGCGCACCGCAAGGGGGTAATCCGACTGCTGCAGTACCAGCTGAAAGAGCACATGAAGCAGATGAACAAGGGCCTGCCAGGCATGACCCAGCTGGGCCTGCAGCTACGTGCCGTGTGCAATGTGGACGAACTGCTGCAGGACGCCATTGCGGCCATCTGCGACCGCGCCTTTATCGGTGACGACGAGGTGCCGCGCAGCGAAAAAGCCTTTAACGACCAGAAGGCCCGCGCCCGCACCCGCCTGCCAGCGGTCACCCAGGCAGTGACCGGCTACCTGAACCAGATTGCCGCCGAATACGGCCCGCTCAGCACCAAGCTGCAAAAGCACAAGCTGGGGTTCGAGCTGAAGCAGCAGCTGGAGCGCCTGGTGTACAAAGGCTTTCTGTACGCCACCCCCTGGAGCCAGCTGCCACACCTGCCGCGCTACATGAAGGCGATGAGCCTGCGCATGGACAAGCAGCCGACTAACGCCCAGCGCGATGGCCAGCGCGGCGCAGAAATCCGTGAGCTATGGGCGCGCTGGGAAACCCGCATGGCAGAGGAAGCCGAACGCGGCCAACCTTCGCCGCCACTGCAGGCCTTCCGCTGGCACATCGAGGAGCTGCGTGTGGGGCTGTTTGCCCAAGAACTGAAAACGCCTTACCCGGTATCCGGCAAGCGCCTGGAAAAACTGTGGAGCGAGCTGCCACGCGGTATCTAAGCGCGAAACTGCCACGGCCACACGCCGTGGCAGGCCAAAAACCGCACCTCGGTACAGGCAGGCCCGCTTTATTGCCACGCACGCCAGCCACCGTAGCCGATTTGTGCCAGAATTCCCCCATCAGCCCATTAGCCTCTGCCCACCATGCAAAGCACAGAACAAAGCGCCCCACTGGACCGCATCCTGAAGGTAGGTGAAACCCTGCCAGCCGACATCTATGCGGCCAACGGGCTGCTGCTGCTACGCAAGGGGCACTATGTACTGAACGAAAAACAGCGCGAACGGCTGGTCGCCCTGGGTATGACCCACCCTGCCAGCGCCCTGCCGCCGGTAGAGAGCGACCTGGCCAGGATAAGCGGCGAATTCAGCCCGTTCGAAGAGATTCAGTATGCAGCACGCCACCTGGATTACCTGCTGGGCGCAGGCCTGTCGGCACGCGGCTTCGAGCAGCGCGTACGCGCCCTTGCCAACCGCCTGATCGCTTTTACCGAAAAAGCACCAGACGGCATGCTGGCCTCACTGCTGCTGGTGCCACTGTCCAAGTATTCCTCCGCGCACAGTATTCATGTGGGCATCATTCTGGCGGTGCTGACGCGCAGGCTGGATCTGGATACATCGCCACGCAATAGCCTGATTTCGGCAGCCCTCACCATGAATCTGTCGATTGCCAGCCTGATGGATGACCTGCACCATCAAAGCAGCCCGCTTAGCCAGGAGCAACGCAACCTGATAGAAGGCCACCCGCTGCTGTCGTCGGCCATGTTGCGCGAACTGGGCATTACTGACGAATTGTGGCATCTGCTGGTACAAACTCACCATGAAAAGTGGGATGGCAAAGGCTATCCTTACCGGCTTGATAAAGAGAACATCGAGTCGCTATCGCACCTGCTGCACCTGGCGGACGTAACGGCGGCCAAGCTGGTGCCGCGCACCTACCGCTCTGCCATGAAACCGAATACCGCGCTGGCACAGATCTTCATGGAAGCTAACGCGCTGTTCGATTACCGCTTCACTTCTTTACTGGTGAAGGAGCTGGGCATTTACCCGCCAGGCAGTTTTGTGCAGCTGGCCAACCAGGAAATGGGCGTCGTGCTGAGCCGACGCGAACGCGCCGACGAGCCCTGTGTTGCTGTTTTACGCCGCAACGATGGTGCGCCATACAACAAACCACAGCTGCGCGAAGCAAGCGTACACGAGTACCGTATTCTGCAAGCCATTGACCAAAAACAGATTGGGATCCGCCCGCAGTACCTGGCCAGCTTGTGGGCACGACACCGATCAGGAAGCTCTACTTATAAATAAGCCGACAAGTGATACACTGTATTTATATGCATAACTCGTAAACCCCTGAATGCCATGACCGAGAAAAGCAAGCTGACGGCAGACATGATTCTGGTGGGCAAACAACTGCCTGTGGATGTATATCACCGTAGCGGCATGCTGCTGGTAAAGCAGGGGCACTACGTGCTGACGCCGGAGCAAAAGCAAAAGCTGATCGACCACGGTCAGCTGGATAACGTAGCCAAGGCAACACTGGTAGAAAAAGAGCTGCGTGAGCGGCGCGAGCGACAAGAACGCGAGCGACAAGAACAGGAACGTCGCCAGGCGGCGAACCAGGTACCGAACCCGCTGGTAGAACTGGATCAACTGGCGCACAAAGTGAATGGCCTGCTGCACCGCTACTTCCATGTGCAGCATTTCGGCCATGAAGTCAGCCATGTGGCCAACCGCTTGCTGACCTTGGCCGAAAAGCAACCCGATGGGCTCATTGCGGCCTGCCTGCTGGTACCGTTTAACGACTACGGCAGTATGCATAGCCTGCACACTGCCGCCATGCTGGGTATTCTGGGCCGCCGGCTGAACCTGCCGGTCAAAGAAATGCAGGTGTTGCTGTGCGCCGCCCTCACCATGAATATTGCTGCCACCAAGCTACATACCGAGTTGAGCAAGCAAGAGTCTGCGCTGGATGCGTTGCAAAAGTCGGACATGTACGCTCACCCGCTGCTGTCATCTGCCATCTTGCGTGACCTGGGTGTAGACGACGACCGCTGGCACTTGCTGGTGCAACAGCACCACGAAGAATGGAATGGCTCGGGTTACCCTTATGGCCTGAAAAAAGAAGAGATCGATCCGGGTGCTCACCTGATCCGCCTGACCGATGTACTGACTTCCCTGCTGGTTACCCAGGCGCATCGTGCTGGCCGTTTACCCTCTATTGCGCTAGGGCGGCTATTCAAAGGTGAATTCAGCGAGTTTGACCCACGCTTTGTGGCGCTACTGATCAAAGAATTGGGCATCTATCCGCCTGGCAGCTTTGTCCGCCTGGCCAATAACGAGATTGCCGTGGTGACGCACCGCCCGACTGACAGCAACACCAAGCACCCCAAAGTGGCAGCCATACGCTCGGCCAATGGCGAAATGTATGGCGAGCCCCTGCCACGCAATACCCGCACCAATGAACAAGCCATTGCAGAGCCGGTGTCTTTGAAGGAAGCGGGCGTTCGACCGGCATTTCTGTTGAAAATCTGGAACACCTGATCCCGTGATCAGCACACGCAAAAAGACCCGCAACAGCGGGTCTTTTTGATGGAGCACAAGCAGCTCAGGAGAAATGCTCTTCTGCCGACAAATAGCGCCATTTGCCAGTAGGCAGATCCCCCAGCATGATGGTACCGATGCGGATACGCTTCAGGCCGACCACATGCAGACCCACCAGCTCGCACATACGGCGGATCTGGCGCTTTTTGCCTTCTTTCAGGATAAAGCGCAGCTGGTCCTCGTTTTGCCACCAGACTTTGGCCGGCAGCAGCGCATCGCCATCCAGTGACAGGCCGTGATTCAGCAACTTCAGCCCTTCAGCTGTCAGGTTACCTTCCACCCGCACCAGATACTCTTTCTCTACATCCGAACGCTCGCCAATGATTTCTTTGGCCACGCGGCCGTCTTGCGTCAACACCAGCAGGCCGACCGAGTCGATATCCAGGCGCCCGGCTGGTGCCAGGCCTTTCATATGGTCACGGGTAAAACGGATGCCCGATTTGTCTTCGGCCCAATGGTTATCCGGCGTTATCAGCGCCGCAGCCGGCTGGTAGCCGTTTTCCGCCTGGCTGGACACATAGCCCATGGGTTTGTTGATCAGGATGGTAACGCGCTGCGCTTGCGCCTTGCCCAGACGCTCGTCCAGCTGGATCTGATCGGCTGGCGTCACCTTCTGCCCCAGCACTGCCACCTCGCCATTGACGCGCACCCAGCCCTGCTCGATATAGCTATCCGCCTCGCGACGGGAACACAAGCCCATCTCGGCCATGCGTTTTGACAAGCGTACTGGTTCCATAATGACTCCGCGTAAAGGGCAGACAAAACAATAGCGCCTACCTGTGATGAGGGGCGCTATTGTACGGCAGCAGGGGTTGGCCGCAAAGCGGAATCAGATATGGTTGAACAGCGTCAGCTGGCCGATCTGGGCATAGGTTTTCTGGCTGGTCTGCAAAGCAGTCATGGCCATCTGGAACTCCGACGTAGCCTTGGCAAAATCCAGATCGACCAAGTTACTCATCTGGCTGGCGTACTGCACAGACATGCTCTCGCCCAGTTGCTGCAGCGAGTCGATTTCCTGCTGTCGGCCACCCACGCTGGCCTGCCCGGCCAGTAGCGTGGCCAAGCCTTTATCCAGCCCGGACAAGGCAGCCTGCAAGTCTGTATTGTAGGTAGGTGACCCACTTGGCCCCAATGTCAGTGCAGCGTCGAGCGTAGTGAGTGTCGTCCACAAGCCTGGTGTGAATATATCGTTACCCACTTCGGTGACGGGTAACTCTCGACCAGATGCAATAGGCACATCCTGCCGCTGTTGATCCCCTTGGTAGATTGCCCCTGCGGCACCTGACTGCACAAAGGGAGCAACATCTTTGCGCGTACCGCCAAAGATGAAATTGCCCGAGCCATCGGAGGTGTTAGCCAGGCCGATCAGCTCTTTTACCCGCTCGCGCATCTCGTTCTGGATCGCTTTGCGGTTGTCGTTGCTCAGCGAACCATTGCCCGCCTGAATAGCCAGGGTCTTGATATTGGCAATAGTCGTCGATGCACTCTGCAACGCGGTATCGGTAATGGCCAGCAAGCTGGCTGCCGTACCCGCGTTCTTGATCTGCTGCTCGTTCATGGACTGCGACTGTGCTACCGAAACGGCCTGGGTTGCTGCTACCGGGTCATCCGACGGGCGCACAACCCTGCGTAGCGTTGAAAGCTGTTCTTGCAAATGGTTTAGCTGCGCCTGCTTGGTTTGCAGGCCATAGGTACCCAACATGTATTGGGAGTTGCTACTTACGCGCATGATTTATCCTCCCGCTTAGCGGAGCTCCAGCAAATTCTTGAACATGTCCTGCGCCACCTGAATCACGCGGCTGGACGCCTGATAGGCCTGCTGGAAACGAATCAGGTTGGCCGCTTCTTCGTCCAGGTTGACCCCGGATATTTCCTCTCGGTTCAGTGACACCTGTTGCTGCGAAGCCTCCTGCGCAGTCAGGGCAATATTGGCCACATTGGCACGGTTACCCACATAACTCACCATCTGGCCGTAGAAGGATTGCAGATTGGTGGTGGGCTTATCACTAAGCGGCGGCACCAGGTTGGACGATGCGGTAGGCGTTGGCCGCACCAGTGGCTTGGTTTGCAGGCGCGACATTTCCAGCATGTTGGCGTTGTCTTGTGCGGCAAGCGTGCCCGGTACCTTGGTGCTCAGGGTGATATCTTGTGCCGTCGTCGACACGCCCTCGGGCTTGAACTGGATATTGACCTTGTCGTTGCCGCTTTGCACCGTAAATTCATACACACCTGATTGTGTGGTTGACAGTTGTATCGCGCTGATCGTCAAGCCCGGCACAGCGGTAACGGAAAACTGTACACCCGTCGCGGCAGGGTCGTAATGCAGGTTTAGACTGCTAACCGCCGGTGTGGCCTGGGCCAGTACCTGGCTAAGGCTGGGGTTGGTATCCAGCGCTGGCGTAGTTGAGCGATGCAAGTTGGCCGTTTGCCAGATCGACGCAATACTCGGTTTGCCGGCCACCGGGTCGGCCACGTTCTTGCCCTGCAACGCGGATGACGCGGCGATTTTGGACGGGTCGGCAATAACTACGGCAAACTTGTCCAGCGCCTGGCGCATGTAGAACGCCTGCTTGTCCGGGCTGGCACCGGTGACCTCGGCAGCCGTACGCTCGGCAGTCAGATCCGCGAAGAACAAAGCCCCCGTTGCGGGCTGGCCGGTCAGGTCATAACCCAGAGCGTGCTGACGGTTGAACGCATCGGACAGCTCTACCGCCATCCGGCCCAAGTCGGTCTGGATACGACGCACATCTGTCCCCAGCACGCCCATGATGCCTTCCAGTTTGCCACCACCCATGCGGGACGGGTCGATGGCAATGGTGCCATTAACGTTGGGAATGGAAATACCAATCGAAATGGCATCCGGATCATCCGGATTTACGCGCTCCAGCACCATTTTACCCGCCTGGTCACCCAGCACCAATGCCTGACCTTGGCCAACAAAAATGCTGTAGCTGCCATCATCCTGCACCACTACATCCGTCTTGATCATGCCGTTAAGCTTCTGCACCAGGGCATCACGGCGGTCCAGCAGATCGTTTGGCAGCCTGCCGGCACCCTGCTGCAACGTGGCAATCTGCCGGTTGATGCTGGCGATCTCGGTCGAGTACGCATTAATGCTCTCTACGCTGGAGTTTGCCTGTATCGACAAGCCTTGGCGTAGCTCTTCCACCCGACCGCCAATGGCCGCAAAACGACCAGCCAGCGCCTGTGCCTGGCTGAGTACCGATTGGCGTGCAGCAGTTGAAGATGGCTGGGCATTCAGCGTTTGCATACTGCTGAAAAAGCCTTGAATCACCGACGACAAACCCGCATTGGAGTCTGCCATCAGGTTATCAAGATCCTGCAAAGACTGTGTCTGCGCATCAAGCGATGCCACCTTGGCATTCACGTCTCGCAGCTGGCCTTCGGTGAACTGATCGAAGATACGGTTTACACCCGTCAGGTTGGCACCCGTGCCCACAAAACCATACCCCTCAAACAACGGGTCGCTTGCCTTCTGCGTAGTTGTCTGACGGGTATAGCCTTGCGTATTCACGTTGCCAATATTGTGGCTGGTGGTTTCCAGTGCTGCCTTGGCCGCATTAAGACCCGTCACCGCAATACCGAAAATGCTACCGCTCATATCAATTCTCCTTAATACTGTTTATCGACAGCATTGCCAATTAATGAAGCATCAAATACTGGCAACGGTACGAATCACAGCTTGCAACTTCTGCGCGTACGCCGGGTCGGTGGCATAACCACCTCGCTGCAAGGCGGTAGCGAAACCTGCCCCGTTCTGGCCCTGATTCAGCGCCTGCTGGTAACGCGGGTTGTCTGACAGCAAACGGGCATAGTCATCAAATGCTGCCTGCAGTGACGGATAAGAACGGAATGCACCTATCTGCTTTTGCGCCACACCACCCTCGTACTCGGTGGTCATGGTCGCGACAACATCGCCTTTCCACCCTGGCGTCGCCTTGATACCGAACAGGTTGTAGCTATTGCGGCCATCCGGGTGGCGAATAGCACGCTGCCCCCAGCCTGACTCAAGCGCCGCATGCCCTACCAGTACCTCTGGTGCCACACCAAGCTTGGCTGCCGCTTGGCTGGCATGAGGAAGCATGGCGGCGACAAACGACTGTTTGTTACCGGACAAGGGCGCGTTGCTACTGCCTACTGTTTGCGCAGGTACTGCCGCAGCCTCATACGCGTCCAGGGCTTTTCTGATGACCGGCGCCGCAGGCAATGCCGGCTGGTCGGCAGCAATCTCTGCCGGCACATCCGGCAGGGATTTCAACAGGTAGCCGGACAAGGCATCGGCCAAGCCAAAACCACCGGCCTGTACCAGGGTCTGTACGATTTGCTGGTCGTACATGCCGCGATAGGTATCCATTTCCTGGCTATCTTCTTCATCACTCAATGAAGAAGCGCGCATGGACGACATCAACTGCCCCATCAGCATGGCCTCAAACTGGCCAGCCGCTTGCCGGACTGCCTCTTTGGGGTCTTTTCTTGCCAAATCGCTCATGGCCCGCGTGGCTTCCGGGTCCATCGCCAGGCGATTGGCTGTGCTGTTGTGGTTGATCATGGTGACAAATCCTTTATCGACCAAGCAAAAGAGCAAATATCAGGCCAGCTTGCCAATAGCACAAAAAAAAGGGGCGATACCGAAGGTATCGCCCACCAAAACTCCATAAATAACGGAGTGCCTATCAACTTGTGTCAAATAATCTGCAGGTCCGCCTTCAAGGCGCCAGACGATTTCATCGCCTGCAGAATCGAAACCAGATCTTGCGGGGTTGCCCCCACGGAATTCAATGCACTGACCACCTGCGACAGCGAAGCGCTACCCGGCAAGCTCAGCACCTTGCCACCATCGGCCTTGATCGCAATATCAGCCTGATTGGTGACGGTTGTCTGCCCACCACTCAAAGCTGGCGGCTGGCTGACATTACTATTGCCGTTCACCGTCACCGACAAATTACCGTGAGCGATCGCGCAGGGCTCAATCTTGACAGCACGGTTCATCACGATAGAACCAGTGCGAGCATTCACGATAACCACCGGTGAAACTTCTGCCGGTTCGACGGCAATATTTTCCAGCCGTGCCAAAAACTGGATACGGGCATTACTGTCTTGCGGCGCCCGCACCTCGATCAAGCCACCATCTACTGCCCTGGCCACACTCGGGCCAAATTCCTTGTTAACCGCCTGCACCACACGGTTAGCGGTCGTAAAATCAGACTCCTGCAGGTTGAGCGCAATCACTTCGCCACTCGCAAAAGCATTCGGCACTTCGCGCTCCACCGTTGCGCCAGCAGGGATGCGGCCAACGCTGAGGTGATTTACCTGGGCCTTGCTCCCACCCGAGGAGGCACCCGCCCCGCCCACCACGACATTACCCTGAGCGAGGGCATATATCTGGCCATCGGCACCTTTCAGTGGCGACATCAGCAGGGTACCACCACGTAAACTCTTGGCATCCCCTACCGACGACACCGTCACATCCATGGCCTGACCACGGCGCGCAAAAGGCGGGATCGTTGCCGTCAGTGTCACTGCCGCCACATTTTTCGGGTCGAGCTTGGTCCCCACGGGCACCTGCACCCCCAGCTGGTTCAGCATGCTGGCAAGCGACTGGCTGGTAAAAGGCGACGACCCTGCCTTGTCACCACTGCCATCCAGACCCACCACCAGACCATAGCCCAGCAAAGGGTTGGAACGCACACCCGCCACATTAACCAGCTCTTTCAGACGCTGTGCCGCCATGGCTTGCGAGGCCAGCAGACAAATGCCCACCACCATCCAGATACGTTTCATCGCGTGGCCCTGGCAACTAAAACGGCAGCACAGACAAGAAAACCTTCTGCAACCAGCCCGTGTCATTGTATGCGCGGCCGCGGCCCTCATTCAGCTGCTCGATCCGCGCATCGGCAATGCGGGTGGACTCTACCGTATTGCCCTGCTTGATATCGCGGGGGTTCACCACGCCGGACAGGCGGATAAACTCGTGTTCGCTGTTGATCTTCATTTGCTTCTCACCGCTCACCAGCAAGTTACCGTTGGGGTAAACATCAACCACGGTTACCGTAATGGACGAGTTGAAGGAGCTACTATTGTTACTACTGGTTTTGCCTTGCTCGCTCGCCGTGCCCGAACCACTCAGGCTGGTGCCACCCAGTTTTCTTTCCAGCGCACCCGGGAAAAATGGCAGCGACAGGTTGGCCGCAATACTGCCATTAATGCTCGAATTACGCTGCCCGGCAGAGTCTTCCTTATTGGAAGACGTCGTACTTTCACGAATCTGCACCGTGAGCAAGTCACCCACTCTTACCGGGGTTTGGTCTTCAAAAAACGGTTTGTAGTTACTGGTCTGAAAAATGGACCCATCAGTCGGCATGGCCATCGGCAGCGATTGCGGCCGAACAGACATCGGCTGATGCGTAATGGGGGCACTTTGTGTACTGCACCCCGCCAGGCCCAACAGCGCGAGCGCCATGCCTGCCATGCCTAGCCACTTAGTCATCGCCATTCCCCACATTAAAGCTGAGTCAGCCTTTGCAGCATTTCGTCAGAAGTCTTGATGGCACGCGAGTTCATTTCATAAGCACGCTGCGCCTGGATCATGCTGACCAGCTCTTCCGCCACATTAACGTTCGACTCTTCCAGAAAACCTGATTTGATCTTGCCAAAACCCAGCAAGCCGCCCGTACCGGTGACCGCGGCGCCAGATGCGGCGGTTTCCAGATACAAATTGCCACCAATCGCATCCAGGCCTGCGGGATTGATAAAATCAGCCAGCTCCAGCTGACCAGCCTGGGTACGCTCGGTTGCACCAGGTGCCAGATACGACACCGCACCATCCTCAGATACCTGATACGCCGTGCCGTCCGGCACAGAGATTTCCGGCTGTACCGGGTAACCCTCTGCCGTCTCCAGGCGCCCTGTGGCGCCACGCTGAAACTGGCCGTTACGGGTGTAGGCGGTTTGGCCATCCGGGGTTTGTACCTTGAAGAAACCACGGCCGTTTACTGCCAGGTCAAACACATTGCCCGTAGTACTCAGGCCACCTTCGGTATGCACACGCGCTGTTGCCATCGGGGCAGAGCCTAGACCCACAGTCAAACCGGTAGGCAAAGTTTCGCCGGTTTGCAGGCGAGAGCCAGGCGTACGCAGGGTCTGGTACATCAAATCTTCAAAAACTGCAGCGCTACGCTTGAAACCTTTGGTTCCCACGTTAGCCAGGTTATTGGAAATCACATCCAGACGAAACTGGCTGGATTCCATACCCGACTTGGCCGTATAAAGCGAACGCATCATAATTAAATACCTACCCGGTGTTATTTTCTATTTAGCCAACAGACAATATTTGCGTTGCCTGCTTGCCGTTTTGCTCGGCATTTTGCATCAATTTTACACTAAGATCGTAATGTTTGGCATGGCTAATCATTTGAACCAGGCTATCTACCGCATTAACATTACTACCTTCCAGATAACCGGCCCTTACTTTTACGACCGGGTCGGCATCTGCATCCTGGCCGCTATTCAGGCGAAACAAACCATCTTCGCCTTTATATACTTCATTCGCTGCCGGATTAACCAGTTTCAATTTGCCGATTTCCTGCGGCTGGCCACCATTCGCCGGGATGGCAAACAAAGTACCATCTTGCCGCAAATCCGGCAGAGAACCTTCTGGCATGACCAGCTGCCCACCATCACTAGCAATAGCCATGCCAGTTCTGGTACGCACTACACCGGCCGAATCCAGCATAAAACCGCCATCCCGGGTGTATGCCTCACCACCATTTGGCGCTTCAACGGCAAAAAAACCCGGACCGGCAATGGCAAAATCGAAATTATTGCCGGTCACCTGCATGGCACCCTGTGACAAATCGTGGCCCACGGTATTATCCACTTGATAAATACGGGTAGGCGCGCCATCACCCACTACCGGCAAGGCACGAAAAGCATTGAGCTCGGCTTTGAAACCGGTAGTGTGAATATTGGCAAGATTATTTGCCGTGGTTGCTTGCTGCAGCTCCACGTGCTTGGCACTTGTCATGGCCAGGTAAATCATCTTGTCCATATCACACTACCTATTCAATTTAATTAGCGCAGATTCAACAGGGTCTGCAGGATGGCATCCTGCGTTTTAATAGTTTGTGCGTTAGCCTGATAAAAACGCTGCGCCACAATCATATTAATCAGCTCGGCTGTAGTGTCCGCATTGGACTCTTCAATGGCAGACGATTGCAGCTTGCCAAAACTGCCCTCACCCGGAAAACCTGGCTTGGCATCACCCGACGCCGCAGTCACCGCCCAGTTGTTCTCACCATTCGGCTGCAGACCTTGAGCATTATCGAAGGTATACAGGCGTACACGGCCTACGCTTTGCGCCTGACCATTGGAGTACTTGGCAATGATATTGCCATCGTCAGCGGTTTCCACGCCCACCAACTCACCCTTGGCATTACCATCCACCTTGGCCCGGGCCACAGTAAAACTGCCGGAATACTGGGTCGTACCGGCAAGATTCACCACAATACCGGCATCACCCAGCTGGTTCGGCTGGCCAGGCACCGGCAAGTTGGCCGCAGCGGAACCACCCGGCACGGTAAACGAGAATGGCGCAGTCAGCTTACCGTCCGCAGTAAACGATACCGAACCCACGTTTTGCACAGCGTTGTTATTGAGTTTGTACGACACGTTCCAGGTGTTATTCACCGCTGGCGGGGTACCTGCCACAGCTTGGCGCTGGAAATACAGGGACACGGTGTGCGCACTACCCACTTTGTCGTACACACGCATACTGGTGGTGAAGTTGTACGTGCTGGCATCGCTAGGCGTAATGGCCGGCAGCGGGGATTTCAGCGCAGCAGGCGATGCCGTGTAATCAATCAGCGGCGATTTCTGGTCGGCATCCAGGTTGAACTGCCAGTCCAGCGCAGTAGACGGTGTACCAGGCAGGCCTGCGCGGTCGATCTTGATCGGCGCATCGTCACCACCGCCCACGGGTTCACCCACCAGGAAGTTGCCGTTGTTAACGAAATAGCCGTCTTTATCCAGCTTGAACTGGCCATTGCGAGTGTAGAAAGTGGACGTAGCTGTCGGGTCGCTCCACAGCTTGAAGAAGCCGGCACCCGAAATCGCCATATCCAGCGGGTTTTTGGTGGCCGTGATATTGCCCTGCTGGAACTGCTGCGCCACCTTGATGGTTTGCGAGCCAATACCGGACTCGGTGTCGCTCACGCCGTACAGGCTGGTGGCGTACAGGTCGGAAAATTCGGCGCGGGACGATTTGAAACCCACGGTACTGGCGTTGGAAACGTTGTTACCGATCACATCCAGTTGTTTGGCTGCGGCGTTGAGACCACTCAAACCTTGCTGAAAACTCATGATTCTCTCCTAAACTCTCACACCGCAAATCAAAGGATCTGGCTAATCTTGCTTACCGGCAAACGTTCGCCGGTAGACACTACAAACATCGGCACACCTTTTTCCCACGCCACGCTGGTGACTTTGGTCGGTGCCATCATGGTGGCATCTACCGCCGTACCATCCGCTGTCGCTTCCACTTTGAAGCTGTATTCGCCGTTAGGCTGGGTCGCACCATTCTCACCCTTGCCATCCCAGCTGAACACAAACTGACCCTGTTTCTGCGGCCCCATTTCGAAGCTATCGACGACAGCGCCGCTGCTATTGGTGACGGTTACCACCACCTGGCTGGCTGGCTTGGTGAACTCGATGGTGCCCACGGCCTTGCCATCGGTCAGCGTCAGCTTGCTATTGGGGCTCAGTACCTGGCGGCCAATCAGCATGGTGGCCAGTAGCGACTGGCTGGCTGCCTGGCTTTCAGTCATGCTCTTGACCGCTGCATTCACACTCTCCAGGCCGCTTACCGTGCTGATCTGCGCCATCTGACTGGTCATCTGGCTGTTATCCATCGGGTTCATCGGATCTTGCGCCCTCAGCTGCGTGGTCAGCAGTGTCAGGAAACGGTTCTGGATTTCAGCCGAAGAGTTACCGGTAGACGTATTACCAGTGGCCGCGGTGGGGTTCAGCGAGCTGTAATCGAAATTGGTCGAAGCAATACTGGTAGCCATGATCTAGTCCCTTGCCTTACTGGCCCAGCTGCAGGGTTTTCTGCAGCATGGTTTTGGCGGCATTCACAATCTCTACGTTGGTCTGGTAAGAACGCGACGCCGAAATCATGTCGGCCATTTCTTCCACCGGGTTCACGTTCGGCATGCGCACATAGCCTTTTTCATCTGCCAGCGGGTGGCCCGGCTGGTATTTCATGCGAAATGGCGAGGTATCCTCGGCCACGGCAGTCACGCGCACACCCGCCACCTGCGGCGTATTGGCACTCACCGGCACGGCTGTAAATACCGCATGGCGGGCACGATAGGGTTCACCAGTAGACGACGCCGTGCTTTCGGCGTTGGCAATATTGCTGGCCACCAGGTTCAGGCGCATGGACTGCGCGGTCAGTGCCGAGCCGGCAATATTGAACACATTAGACAGCGACATGATTACTGGCCTCCTTTGATGGCATCCATCAGACCGCTGATGCGCTTGTTCAGGAAGGTCAGGGTGGACTGGTATTTCATGGCGTTATCGGTAAAGGCCGAGCGCTCCACATCCATATCCACCGTGTTGCCGTCCAGGCTGCGCTGTACTGCGCTGCGGTGCTGCAGGCCACCTTCTACCGCACGGCTACCGGTGGCAGCCAGATGGCGGTTATCGGTTTGCGCCAAGGCCACCCCGCTGGCTTGCAGCGCGGCGGTCTGGCTTTTCAGCGCCTTGCCAAAGTCAAAATCCACCGCCTTGTAGCCAGGGGTATCGGCGTTAGCGATATTGCTGGCAATGACTTCGGCCCGCGCGGCGCGCAGGTCCAGCGAGCGCTGGAAGAAGTCTAGGTGGGAGGAGATTTTGTTCAGCATGGCTATTTTTCCTTGAGTCAGCCCATTTCAGCACAAAGCGTGCCAGCTTTTTTTGCCTGAAACCCTCAAGAAAAGCTGCCTGCTGCCGATTTACCGCCCCCGGCACCAACCAAGCGGCAACAGCGGCGGCAATATTTGCCGCAGCATGCAAAACGCCGCCCGCAGGCGGCGCTATCACAGACATGCCAAGCTGGCTTAGTCGTCTTCGCGAATCTCGAAGTCGTGGCTGATATCGGCGGTTTTGCCCAGCATGATGGAAGCCGAGCAGTATTTTTCGGCAGACAGGCTGATGGCACGCGCCACCACGTCCGCCTTCAGGCTGCGGCCAACCACCACAAAGTGGAAGTGGATTTTGGTAAACACTTTCGGGTCGGTATCGGCACGCTCGGCGTCCATCTCCACCCAGCAGTCACGCACGTCCTGACGCGATTTTTTCAGGATGGACAACACGTCGTAGCTGGTGCAGCCGGCCGTGCCCAGCAGCAGCAATTCCATCGGGCGCGGGCCCAGGTTACGGCCGCCACCTTCGGGTGCGCCGTCCATCACCACGGCGTGGCCACTGCCGGTTTCACCCATGAAACACACACCATCTACCCACTTCAGTCTTGCCTTCATGCTTGCTCTCCGATAGAAACAGGGCATCAGCCTAACATCGCCGATTTGGGCGGACAAAGAATCACCGGTAAAATGAAAAGATTATTTAGTTTTGAAGTGCACACACATGCTTGTTCTTGGTATCGAATCGTCCTGTGACGAAACCGGCGTCGCCCTGTACGACACCGAACGCGGCCTGATTGCCGACCAGCTGCACTCCCAGATGGCCATGCACGCCGAATACGGTGGCGTGGTGCCCGAGCTGGCCAGCCGCGACCATATCCGCCGCGTACGCCCGCTCACCGACGCCTGCCTGGCAGAAGCCGGTGTCACCCTGCAGGACATCGACGCCATTGCCTACACCCAAGGCCCCGGCCTGGGCGGTGCGCTACTGGTCGGCGCCAGCTACGCCAATGCGCTGGCCTACGGCCTGGGCAAGCCGGTAATTGCCGTGCACCACCTGGAAGGCCACCTGCTGTCGCCGCTGCTGGCCGAGCCACGCCCGGACTTTCCTTTCCTGGCGCTGCTGGTATCCGGCGGCCACACCCAGATCATGGCCGTGCGTGGCGTGGGCCAGTACGAGATTCTGGGCGAGACGCTGGACGACGCCGCCGGTGAAGCCTTCGACAAAACCGCCAAACTGCTGGGCCTGCCCTACCCCGGCGGCCCGCTGCTATCGCGCCTGGCGGAAGAAGGCGACCCGGCACGCTTCGAGCTGCCGCGCCCCATGCTGCACTCGGCCAACCTCGACATGAGCTTCTCTGGCCTGAAAACCGCCGTGCTGATGCTAAGCAAACAAGTAGAAGCCGAGCACGGCAGCATCGACGAGCAAGCGCGCAAAGACATCTGCCGCGCTTTCCAGGAAGCCATCGTCGAGGTGCTGGTAAGCAAGTGCATCAAGGCGCTGAAACAAACCGGCATGCAGCGCATCGTGGTCGCTGGCGGCGTGGGCGCCAACAAACAGCTGCGCGCCGCGCTGGACGACGCCACCCGCCGCCGCCAGTACCAGGTGTTTTACCCGCCGCTGAAGCTGTGTACCGACAACGGTGCCATGATCGCCTTTGCCGGCGCCATGCGCCTGAAATACGCCACACCGGCCGGCGGTTTTACGGTCAAGCCGCGCTGGGAACTGTCCAGCCTGCCAGCCGTATAAGCCCCCCATAAACCGCACGGGCTGACGCTGCCAGACGGCGTCGCCCGCCAACCACCACTCACCACACCGGCTGTACGCGAGCGCCGATTGTTCGTGTTTTCGGTGTGCTGCCGTGGCAAACAAGCCAACATGATCCAGCTAAAAAACCTTACCTTGCGCCGCGGCCTGAAAGAACTGCTGATTGCGGCCAACCTCACTATCAACCCCGGCAACAAGGCCGGCATCGTGGGTGCCAACGGCGCGGGCAAATCCAGCCTGTTTGCCCTGCTCAAAGGCGAGCTGCACGCTGACAGCGGCGACGCCATCGTGCCGCCACACTGGACGCTAGCCCACGTGGCGCAGGAAACCCCGGCGCTGGCGCAATCGGCGCTGGATTACGTGCTGGACGGCGACGCCGAGCTACGCGGCCTGCAGCACAAACTGGCGGCTGCGGAGGCAAGCGGCGACGGCCACGCCATTGGCAGCCTGCACGGCGAGCTGGAGCGCATCGGCGGCTACGCCGCGCCATCGCGCGCGGCCAAGCTGCTGAACGGCCTGGGCTTTGCCCCCGACAGCCACGAGCGCCCGGTATCCACCTTCTCCGGCGGCTGGCGCATGCGCCTGAACCTGGCGCAGGCACTGATGTGCCGTTCCGACCTGCTGCTGCTGGACGAACCCACCAACCACCTGGATCTGGAAACCGTGCTGTGGCTGGAAGACTGGCTGAAAGCCTACGAAGGCACGCTGCTGGTGATCTCGCACGACCGCGACTTCCTCGACAGCATCACCAGCCACATCGTGGACGTGTCCAGCCAGAGCCTTACCCTCTACACCGGCAACTACAGCCAGTTCGAGGTAATGCGCGCCGAAAAACTGTCGCGCCAGCAAGGCGACTACGAAAAGCAACAGCGCCAGATCGCGCACCTGGAATCGTTCATCACCCGTTTCAAGGCCAAGGCCAGCAAAGCGCGCCAGGCGCAAAGCCGGGTGAAGGCACTGGAAAAGCTGGAACGCATCGCGCCCGCCCACGTGGCGTCGCCGTTCGACTTCCACTTTGATACGCCCGACAACCTGCCCAACCCACTGCTGCGGCTGGATGCGGCCAACGTAGGCTACGGCAGCACCACCATCCTGCACCGGCTGGCGGTATCGGTAGAGGCCGGCAGCCGCATTGGCCTGCTGGGCGTCAACGGCGCCGGTAAATCCACGCTGGTCAAACTGCTGGCCGGCGAGCTGCCGCCACAGAGCGGCGAGCTGATCTGCGCACAAACGCTGAAAATCGGCTACTTCGCCCAGCACCAGCTGGACACGCTGCGCCCGGACGAATCGCCGCTGCGCCACATGCAACGCCTGGCACCCGAGGTACGCGAGCAGGAGCTGCGCACCTTCCTGGGCGGTTTCAACTTCCGTGGCGATATGGTCAGCGACCCGGTGGGCCCGATGTCCGGCGGCGAAAAATCGCGCCTGGCGCTGGCGATGATCGTGTGGCAAAAGCCCAATCTGCTGCTGCTGGATGAACCCACCAACCACCTGGACCTGGAAATGCGCCATGCGCTGACGCTGGCGCTGCAAGACTTTGGCGGCGCGCTGGTAGTGGTGTCGCACGACCGCTCGCTGCTGGAGTCCACCACCGACGTGTTCTGGCTGGTAGCCGACGGCACGGTGCAACCGTTCGACGGCGACCTGGAAGACTACCGCCAGTGGCGCCTGGCGCAGCTGGCCGAGGCCAACCGCCCGTCCAGCGGCGACGCGCAAGCCGTCAACCGCAAAGACCAGAAACGCCAGGAAGCCGAAGCACGGCAGAAGTTGGCCGCCGCCAAAAAACCGCTGCTGGCCAAGCTGAGCAAGCTGGAAAAATCGCTGGAAAGCCTCAGCAGTGAAAAGGCCGCACTGGATGGCTTTTTGTCCAGCGAGGACGCCTACAGCGACGCCAACAAAGCCAAGCTGGCCGACAGCATCCGCCGCCAGGGCGAGGTCGCCACACAGCTGGAAAGCGTGGAAGAAGAATGGATGCTGCTGCAGGAAGAAATCGAAGCGGTGGAACAGCAGCACGCCACCGGCTGAGCAGCCGCCATCCCGCTAGACAAGCAAAAGCCCTTGCTGCAACAGCAAGGGCTTTTTTATTGCCGGTCACGCCACAACGCGACGTGCGGCCAACCTTGCGCCTGCCGCCTCAGGCAAACCAGCGCGCCAGCGCCTGCGCCACCGCAGCCTCGGTGTGGTGGCCAATTATCGGCGCCTGCGGCACACGCTGCCGCAACGCGGCGCTGGCATTGGCCATCACGTGCGGGTGACCCACCAGGGCCAGCATCTCGGCATCGTTCAGCGCATCGCCAAAGGCAGCGCAATCTGCCGGGTCGATGTCCAGCTGCTGCAGCACGGTCAGCAGCGCACTACCCTTGCTGACACCTGGCGCCATGGCCTCCAGATAGCAGTCTTGCGAATAGGTCAACGCCAGCTGGCCCTCAAAGCGGTACAGGATATCGGCCTCGATGCGCGCCAGCAGCGCCGGCTCGCCGCAGTAAACAATCTTGGCCACGTTGCGACCGTGGTAGTCGGCCAGGCTGTCCAGCTGCTCGGCCGCCTGCGCGTACCAGTCCAGCCCGCCGCCGTGGTAGCGGCACGCCAGGCGGCGGTCGTCCAGATACAGCGCCATCTCCGCCCCCATGGCCAGCTCCGGCTGTACCAGTTTCTGCACCAGCGCCGGCGCCAGGTTGGCCGCCGCAAACAGGCTGCCATCCGGGGCATGCACGCGCGCACCATTGGCACTCAGCACCCAAGCCGGCACGCCCAGCTGCTGCAGCAAGGCCTGCACAAAGGGGTAATGGCGGCCGGTGGCCACCATGATGTGGCAGCCCGTGGCGGCAGCGCGGCGCAGGGCATCCATATTGGCCGCGAGTGGCTGCGAGTCTGCCCCCAGAAAGGTTCCATCCAGATCGGTAATCACGGCGCGTAGCATCACAGGCTCCCAAGGAATAATCTGGCATGATTGTGCACAATCATGCAAAAACAGGCAAGCACAACACCAACAAACCCGGCAACATTCGGCAAAATCTTGACCCAACCATGCCGAGTGTTGCACGATGTGGTTTTACTTTGCCCGATTACCCACCATGACCCAGCCCGCACCGCCTGGCCTGCCCAGCGACCGCCAGACTTATATCCGCCAGCGCCTGCAGCAGGATGGCCGCGTGGTGGCCACCGAGCTGGCGCAAACGCTGGGCGTGTCGGAAGACTCCATCCGCCGCGACCTGCGCGAGCTGGCCAGCAGCGGTATCTGCCAGCGCGTGTACGGCGGCGCCATCGCCATGACGCCCAACACCGGCAATTTCAGCCAGCGCAGCCACGAGAACATCGCGCGCAAGGCCAGGTTGGCCGCCGCGGCGGTACAGCTGCTGCGGCCAGGGCAATTTGTGTTTCTGGATTCCGGCACCACCAACCTGGAAATCGCCCGTGCCATCCCTGACGGGCTGCCGCTGACCATCGCCACCAATGCCATCCCCATCGCCGCCGCCCTGCTGGGGCGAACCGCGCTGGAGGTGCTGGTGGTGGGCGGCCGCATGGACCACCGCATCGGCGGCACCATGGGGAGCAGCGCCATGCTGGATATCCAGACGCTACGGCCGGACGTGTGCTTTCTGGGCACCTGCTCGCTGGATATCGAGCTAGGCGTGGGCACTACGCTGTCGGAAGAAGCGGCACTCAAGCGCGAGCTGGTGCGCCACAGCAGCCAGGTGGTGCTGTGCGTCACCAACGAAAAACTGGATACCGCCAGCCCGTTTTCGGTAGCGGCGATGGCCGATATCAGCCAGCTGGTGCTGGAGGCAGACGCCGAGCCGCACAAGCTGCAACGCCTGCGCGACTGCGGCGTGCCGGTACTGCTGGCCAGCAGCTAAGCCTACGCTGGCGGCAGGCATGAAAAAACGGCGCCGGGGTATACCGGGCGCCGTTTTTGTGACCGAGGCTTGCGCTTACACGCGCTCGCCCCACAGGTCGTGTTCGCTGGCATCCACGATCTCTACCTGCACAAAGTCACCCACGTTCAGGCCATCCGCGTCCTCGACAAATACCAGGCCATCGATTTCCGGCGCATCAGCGTAGCTGCGGCAGATCGCGGTGCCTTCTTCGTCGATTTCGTCTACCAGCACGGTCAGCGTGCGGCCAACCCTGGCGGCCAGACGGGCGGCAGAGATTTCTGCCTGCACGGCCATAAAGCGCTCCTTGCGGGCTTCTTTCACGTCTTCCGGCACCGGGTCGGCTAGCTCGTTGGCCGCCGCGCCTTCTACCGGCGAATAGGTGAAACAGCCTACGCGGTCCAGCTGCGCTTCTTCGATAAAGGCCAGCAGCTCTTCGAAGTCTTCTTCGGTTTCGCCGGGGAAACCCACGATAAAGGTGGAGCGGATCACCAGGTCCGGGCAGATCTCACGCCATTTCTTGATGCGGCCCAGCACGTTCTCGCTGTTGGCCGGGCGTTTCATCAGCTTCAGGATCTTCTGGCTGGCGTGCTGGAACGGGATATCCAGATACGGCAGGATCTTGCCTTCGGCCATCAGCGGAATGATGTCGTCCACGCTAGGGTACGGGTACACGTAGTGCAGACGCACCCAGATACCGTGCTTGCCCAGCTCTTCGCACAGCTCCAGCAGGCGGGTCTTGATGGGGCGGCCATTGTAGAAGCCCAGCTTGTATTTCTGGTCCACACCGTAGGCAGAGGTGTCTTGCGAGATGATCAGCAGCTCTTTCACGCCGGCCTTGGCCAGGTTGGCCGCTTCGGACAGCACGCTGTCGATGGCACGGCTGTCGAGGTCGCCGCGCATGGACGGAATAATGCAGAAGGTGCAGCGGTGGTTACAGCCTTCGGAAATCTTCACGTAGGCGTAGTGCTTGGGCGTCAGGCGCACGCCGATATCCGGCACCAGGTCCACAAACGGGTCGTGCGGTTTGGGCAGGTGGGTGTGTACGTGGGTCATCACTTCGTCGGTAGCGTGCGGGCCGGTAATAGCCAGCACCGACGGATGCGCTTCTTTCACCACGTCGCCCTTGGCACCCAGACAGCCGGTCACGATCACCTTGCCGTTTTCGTTGAGCGCCTCACCGATGGCATCCAGCGATTCCTGCACGGCTGCATCGATAAAACCACAGGTATTGACGACCACCAGGTCAGCACCATTGTACGTACCGGAAATTTCATAACCCTCGGCGCGCAGGCGCGTCAGGATCTGCTCGGAGTCGGAGGCGGCTTTCGGACAGCCCAGGCTCACGAAGCCTACTTTTGGAGCAATGTGCGACATGTAAACGTCAACCCTGTAGATCAATAAAGACAGAAAGCCGGGCGCTGCAGTGAGCGCCCGGCTAGATGGGGTGGATTATAAAAAATTCTGCGCAATAAAACTACTTGCCCGGCTCATCCTTGCCGTCTTCGCGCGCCGGCGGGTAGGCGGGGAAGCCAAAGCCGGTAAACATGGTACGCGCTTGTTCCTGCATACGGTTTTGCATGTCCAGGAACATATTGGTGCTCTGGTCCAGGTAGCTGGACATCATGTTCTGCATGGCCGGGCCCTGGAAATTCAGGAAATCGCCCCACAGCTTGGCACCCAGCAGCGGGTTATCGCCGTACATGGCCTTGGTCTGCTCTTGCATTTTTTGTTGCAGTTGCACAAAAACCTGCAGGTTTTTTTCCAGGAAGGGGCCCATCATGCCTTGCATGGCCTGGCCGTAGAAGCGGATGAACTGCGTCAGCACTTCGTAGCTGAACATCGGCGAGCCGCCGCTTTCTTCTTCCAGAATGATCTGCAGCAGTACGCCACGGGTAATGTCATCATGGGTTTTGGCATCCACTACCTGAATGTCCACATTGTCCAGTACCAGCTGTTTTACATCTCCCAGCGTGATATAGGAACTGGTTGCAGTATCGTACAGACGACGGTTCGGGTACTTCTTGATCACCCGTTTTTCTACGCTCATGAAACACTCTCCCAGCTTATCTGTTTTGTTGTGTGCCGCCACATTACCATAAATGCAACAGCCTAGAGCAAAACTCCTAGTCAGCCAGCCGCAGCCACGCTAACATTCGATCAGCATTGTGCATCGCACAAAAACACCGCTTCAGACGGTGCGACCACAGAACACTGCTGTGCCAATCCATGCAATCAACATCTATTGTGTTACGAGGATCCCAGTATGACTACTTCTAACGAACAATTCGCCAAACTGTCTGCAAATGGCTTCGAAGCCGCTTTCCGCGTTGCACAAATCACACTGGACAGCGCCGAGCGCTTTGCCAAACTGAGCCTGGAGCTGTCCAAACAGACTCTGGAAGAAAACGTAAAACTGGCCCGCGAGCTGGGCAGCGTAAAAGACCCGCAAGAAGCACTGTCCCGCGTGAACAAGCTGGCCGCACAAAACCTGGAACAAGCTGTGGCGAACAGCCGCAACGTTTACGACATCGTGTCGCAAACCCAGACCGAGCTGAGCAAAGTAGCCGAAAGCAATATCGCCGACCTGAACAAAACCCTGATCGGCAATGTTGAAGCCCTGACCAAAAATGCACCGGCCGGTTCCGAAGCCGCCGTGAACGCACTGAAATCCGGCCTGGCTGCCAGCGCTGCTGCTTTCAGCACCCTGAGCAAAGCCGGCCAGCAAGTGGCCGAATTTGCCGACAGCAGCGTTAAAGCCGCCACTAGCGCCACAGCCGACGCGGTAAAAGCTGCGGCCAAGCGCACTGGCCCTGCTGCCTGACAACAGGCATATGCCAAATAGAATCCCCGCCCCATGGCGGGGATTTTTCTTTGCTGCGCGCACGTAGTAGCTTGCCCGCGTAAGGGTTACAATGCGCAGCATCAAGCCAACGACTGGAAGCATTGCAGCATGAAAATCAGTAGCAATTTCGACGCAGGCAGCATCGAAGTAGTAGCCATCAACGGATTTGAAGACATTCAATTGCGCATCCGTAAAGACAATGCCTCGGACTTTGCGCAATGGTTTTACTTCCGGCTGCAAGGCGCGGCATACGAAACCTGCCGCATCCGCTTTCTGGATATCCAAAACACCGCCTACCCCAAAGGCTGGGAAGGCTACCAGGCCGTCGCCTCATACGACCGGGTAAACTGGTTCCGCGTCCCCACCTACCTGGATGGCGACGAGCTGGTGATCGAGCACGCACCACTGGCCGGCAGCATCTACTACGCCTATTTCGAGCCCTACTCGCACGAGCAGCACCTGAACCTGATCGGCATGGCGCAAAGCTCCGGCCTGTGCCAGGTCAGCGACCTGGGCTCGACTGTACAACAGCGCGACATCAACCTGCTGACCATTGGCCACGAGGTAGAATCCGACCTGAAAATCTGGGTGACCGCCCGGCAGCACCCCGGTGAAACCATGGCAGAATGGTTTGTCGAGGGCTTCCTCACCCGCCTGCTGGATTCGCAAGACCCCACCTCGCGTGCGCTGCTGGACCGCGCTACCTTCTACGTGGTGCCCAACATGAACCCGGATGGCTCGGTGCTGGGCAACCTGCGTACCAACGCCGCCGGGGCCAACCTGAACCGCGAATGGCTGAACCCCAGCCTGGAAACCAGCCCGGAAGTCTTCCATGTGCGCAACAAGATGCTGGAAACCGGCGTAGACCTGTTCCTGGACATCCACGGCGATGAGGCGATTCCTTATGTATTCGTAGCCGGCACCGAAGGCGTACCCAGCTATAGCCCGCGTATTGCCGAGCTGGAAGAACAGTTCAAGCAACAGCTGAAAGTGGCCTCGCCAGACTTCCAGGACGAACACGGCTATACCCGCGACGAACCGGGTGCGGCCAACCTGTCCATGGCCACGGCCTGGGTAGGCAACCAGTTCCAGTGCCTGGCGTATACGCTGGAAATGCCGTTCAAGGACAATGACAATCTGCCGGATGACGATACCGGCTGGAACGGCCAGCGCAGCCTGCGCCTGGGCGAGGCAATGCTCAGCGCCATTTATGGTGTACTGAAGACCTTACGTTAAGCACTGCACGCACGTAAAAAAAGCCGCTCCAAGCGGCTTTTTTTACGTGCAATCGCTTACGCGAGCGTCTTGATCAGCTCAATCTCGGCCTGGCACCAGTCGGTGCCCTTCTCTACTACCCGCCCCAGACTGATCAGAAACACCTTGCCCCGCGCGACCATCTGGTACTGCTTGCCCATACCGTAAGTGCCTATGGATATCAGTACGGTATTGAGCTTTCTCCCCTCCCGCAGCAAGGGTACAAACAAAGCAATCTCGCCTTGGTTCCACACCATTTCGCCTGGCGTGGCCGGGTCGACCGAGCGCCCCTCTTCATGACGTAACGCAGCTGCTACTGGCCGGTTGGTGAGAATATGCACGCCAAGGTATAGCTTGTCCTGCCCGGGGCGCTGCAAGCGACGCACCACCCCTAGCGACCAGTCGTTATCACCACGCTGGCGGAAACCCAACAAGGTACCCAGCGCAACCCACTCATTACCCTGGGCTGGCAAGCTCAGACCCAGGCCGGTTTCACTGCGATTGTCTACATCCCAGAACGGAAACTGCTCTTTTTGCTGTAGCAGTGGTACCGCCTGCCGTTCGCGCCGGCGGCTGGTGACAAAACCGTAAATACGTACTTCGTCGGCCGTGTCGAAA
This sequence comes from Vogesella perlucida, assembly GCF_979366545.1. Classification (NCBI taxonomy): domain Bacteria; kingdom Pseudomonadati; phylum Pseudomonadota; class Betaproteobacteria; order Neisseriales; family Chromobacteriaceae; genus Vogesella; species Vogesella perlucida. Next base: position 32,790 of record NZ_CEETRO010000010.1, on the reverse strand, counting down.
TTGTCTTCACTGCCCCCTGTGCGGCGGGTATCTTCACGGGCTTTTTCTTCCTGTTCACGCACCAGCTTGTGCAACTGCGCAAAGCGCTGCGCCACCTCTATCTGCTGACTGTCCACGCGCACGCGCTGCGCGCGTTCGTACAGATGAGGCCTTACCGACCACTCACGACACAGATAGCGCAGCAAACCGGCATCCACGCCTGCCGTCATGATGGCTTTCAGCTCGGAGGGTACCGAGCCGGACTCGAATACCGATACCCAGCTGGTCAGCTGATCGATCAGATCTGCCGTGCTCCACACCCTGACATTCCCCTTAGGCATGGCATCCCGCAGCCTGGCAGGCGGCTGGCCGGTAGACAGGTTGACCATGAAGCTGGCATTGCCTTCGTAGTCCTGCCCCAGAGCCATATGGCCGGATGTCAGCAAAGAAAGCTGGTAGGCGAAACGGATCTGGCGAATAGCCAGATTACCGCTGGTCAGCGTGGAGACCATCAACAGCGACAGATAAAGGTCGTGAATGGTGGTGGAGCGCTCTTCCCCGAATAGCTGCACCGGCACCGCATCGATATGATGTTGCTCGGCATAGGCAAACAGCTGGTTGGCGTTACGCCAGAACATCTCGTCAGGCAGAAAATGCCGATAGTATTGCCACAGGGCAAACTCGGTCAGGTAGTGCATCATGCGCGCAATCACCACCGGCAGCATGATGCGTACCGTAGCGGCAGCGCTATCGTCCGGATCGAAGCCCATAAAGCGCTGGTAAGCCGCGAGAATCTGCCGGCCGTAACCCAGTATCTGCGCACGCAGCTGGGCTTCCAGCGCTTTGGGCATGCGCGTATTCAGCAAATACTGCTCGCACAGCTGCTGGTGCTGCACGGAAATCAGCCTGTCCAGCTCCAGCACCGCCTCGAGTGCGTCAGGGCTGTAGTTTTCGCTTTGGGCGTTAAACTGCATCAGTAGCTCGCTGACCTTTGCGTGAGCGACCGGGCCAGTTTCACGTGCCAGCGGGGCATACCACTCGGTAATCAGTTTGACCGAGTCGAGCGGATGCGAGGCTTTTTTGCTGCCAAAAGAGAAGAAATCAAGCTTGACCATGGGTTGAGCACACCAGCTTATACAAACAGTGCCAGACTGCTGCACGGGATTCAATACAAGGAGTATACGCGATGAACCCGCTGCAAAAAACAAAACGCCATGTAGATACATGGCGTTTTGTCTGGCGATGCAACAACCTTACTTGATTTGCAGGGCTTCCAGGTCACGGCCGGAATCAATCCATGCCACCACCCACAGCGGTTTACGGCCACGGCCAGTCCAGGACAGGCTAGCATCGTCCGGGTGACGGTATTTGGCTTCTACCGGTTTACGGGTACCCGCTGCAGGTGCAGAACCCAGTTTGGCCGATTTGCTAGCGATATCTTCGATATCCAGACCATGGGTGCGAATCAGTTCCAGCACTTGCTTGGCAGCCTTGGCTTTTTCTTCGCTTTCACGACGACGGATTTCAGCATCCACATCGGCGCGCAGTTGCAGCAATTCTGCGAAATCAACAGTAGACAGTTCCATTTGCGACTCCCCTTGAATGAACAATATTAATCTGTACGTAAGTTAGTCATACTGATAACTTTAGTCAAGACTATATTGCATAATCAGACCATTACAATCAATCGGCATCAGGAAGAATATAAGGCAATGCCTGCTTTTCAATTACTACCTGTGGATTATCTTGCAACATGGGCCGGCCTTCCCACGCACTGTGCTGCACAACCAGCAAACACGCTACGCTACCGTCTACCATTTCTGCCGCCAGCACGACCCGGCCAATAACCTGGTCGCCGGTTGATTCGGCAATAATGGCAGCCCCTTCTTTTACACTGGCGCCCCGCACAGTGGCACGATAGAGGCGACGCTTCACCTTACCCAGGTATTGTGTGCGCGCGACAATTTCCTGGCCGGGGTAGCAGCCTTTCTTAAAGTTGATACCGCCCAGTAATTCCAGGTTCAGCATCTGCGGCACAAACTCTTCAAATGTGGCCAGAGAAACCCAGCCCAACCCGGCGCGAATAAACAGATAATCGGCGGCAGTGCTGCCTACCGCTTGCAGGCCTTGCTGCCAGCTATTCGCAAGCGGCTGACACGCCAGGCGCAGCGCTAGGCCAAAGCCGATGGACAACACCAGGCCGCTCTCTCCGGCAGACAGCAGCTGAGGCTGCTGTGCCTGTGCATCCTGCACCAGCCAGAGTGCATAATGCTCGCTTACCGCATCGATTTTTACTTTGGCACGCAAAATAAACATGCCAAGACGACGGCGGAATGCATCGGCAATATCCTTGCGCAGCATCAGATAATACTGGCCATCCACACCAGCCAGGATAAAACTGGCCTGCATGCGGCCTTTGGCAGTGGAATAGCTGCCCAATGTCACGCCACCAGCAGAAACCGCCGCTACGTCGCACGAAAACTGCCCCTGCAGGAAAGCGGTCGCATCATCGCCGTGGATATGCAGCAAAGAAAACTTAGTCAGCAATGAATACGCCTGGCCAGCTTCTACTGCGGCCAACTGCTGCGCATAGTCCGGCAATTTCAGCTCGTCATTTTCGGTGATTTCACCCTGATTCTCTACCAACCATTGCGCTATTAGCTGCTGCATTGCACACCTCAATAAATATTGATCTAAGCTGGCACAGCATTCAGAATGCCCGAACACTGCTGCCCCAAACGAATAAAAAACAGTCACGCCACCATGCCACGCACACACAACACAGCAATACACCCGCTTGCCTATGCCCTGATGGCTATTTTACTGTGGTCATCCCTGGCTAGCCTGGGCACCTTCACCCAGAGGCTACCGCCATTTCTGGTGACTGCCATTGCATTGGCCATTGGCGCACTGCTCAGTATCCGGCATATTGCCCAATGGCGCGTACCACTAAAAACTTTTGCCACAGGTGTAGCCGGCATTTTTGGTTACCACTGCCTGCTATTTACCGCATTTCGCACCGCGCCTGCACTGGAAGCGAATCTGCTGAATTACCTGTGGCCCTTATTGATTGTGCTACTTAGCCCCGTTTTCAAGCTGGGCACGCTACGTTGGCCACATATTGTGGCTTCGCTATGCGGTTTTGCCGGTGCCGCCTTGATTGTGACCAAAGGCCAGCTACAGCTGCCAGCGGTCTTGCCCGCCGGTTTTCTGTTTGCCATCGCCGCCGCTTTTACCTGGGCTTGCTACAGCCTGCAAACCCGCAAGTTGCCGGCCTTCCCCAATGCCGCTGTAGGCGGGTTCTGTCTGGCGTCGGCGCTACTGGCCGGGCTGTGCCACCTTGCCTTCGAGCCGGCCAGTGTGCCTGACAAGCAGGAATGGCTAGCCCTGCTGGCCATGGGTATCGGGCCACTGGGGCTGTCGTTCTTTTTCTGGAATATCGCCATGAAATCGGCCGACCCGCGCCAGGTAGGTGCCGTGTCCTACCTTACCCCCTTGCTCTCCACCATGATGCTGGCTGCCACAGGCCTGGGCACCATGAACAGCACCAGCTGGGTAGCCGCCGGGCTGATACTGGGTGGCGCCATCATGGGCAGCCTGGCCGGGCGTGCAAGACAGGCCTGAAAGCAGACACACCCAGCGTGCAGCACATACCATGCGCAGGCTGGGTGGCGGGTATTCTAACGAGGCTTTTACAACAGAAACACCAGCAAAGTGCAGGGTTATTTCATGGTGCGGCGATAGACGCGCTGGGCGCCACGCACCGCATTCAGGGGGGCGGTACTCAGCTGGGTAGAGGCAAAGTGGTGTATCTGGCGCGAGGCACGGCTCGCGATCATACAGCCGGACAAACCTGCGTCCAGCGGCATGAAACAAGGGGCCAGCGCACGCGGGGTTTTATCCAGGTAGTGCAGCCATTGTTTTTGCTGCGAACCGACCCAACGCTCGCCCAGCACCAGCAGTTCGTGATTGATGTCTGCGGAAACCTGCATCATGGCCGCGCCAGATTGCAAGGTATCTTCCAGCCGCTGGCTGATCTGCTGGGGGTTGAATGGCACGTCACCCGGGGCGCGCGGGTAAAAATGACGCAGGTAATCTGCCTGAGCCGCCATCCAGCGCTGCTGTGCCCGCTGGCATACATCCAGATACTGCTGCAATACCTTGACCATATCGACTCCCGCCTGGTTTTACCCTGTCAATGCAGCTGCCACACGGCAGACAGCTCGCCTACCAGCACAGACAATACCGGGTCTGCGGCCTTGTCTGCTGAAAACACAAACTGCAATTCGGCACTCTTCACAATGTCCGGCACCACTTCCAGCAGGCCTTGAGCAGCCGCCTGCTGGGCATCCTGCTCGCGGATCAGTGACAACCCTACCCCGGCCTTGACCAACTCGATGGCGGTAAAGAGGTTATCGCATTCGGACACTTTTTTCGGGGAAATATTCAGCTCGCGCCACAGCTCGCTGACAATTTTGGACAAACTGGAAAACTGCGAAATACCGACCCAGGGCAAACGACCCAGCTCTTTGGGGTTGGCCGCATTAATGCGCGAAAGCCAGCCGGGTGGGGCCACGATCCTCAAAGGCAGGTGGTCCAGCAAGACGGTGTGTACGTTGGCGTAAGGGTTTTTGCCCAGGTAAAAACCACCATCCAGCTCTTTCTTGCGCACCGCGTTCAGCACATCGCCCGTTACCCCCTGATGCAGACAGACCTCCAGCAAGGGGTAACGCTCGGCCATGCGCGCCACCAGCTCGCCTACACGCAAAATGTCTGGCGTCAGGGTAATGCCGAGCTGGGCGCGGCCGCTGAGCTGGCCTTTCAGACCGCGGGCGTGATTCAGCAGCTGGCGGGCAGCCGCCAAAATGTCCTGCGCTTGCGGTAGCAGCTCCTGTCCGGCCAGCGTCAACACCACGCCACCGGCAGTGCGCTCGAACAAAGGCATGCCCACTTCTTCTTCAATCGCCTTGATCTGCGCCGTGACTGCCGGCTGGGACAAATGCAAGACCTCTGCGGCCTGTGTCAGGTGGCCTTGCTGCGCTACCGTCACAAAGGTCCTCAGCTGATAGATTTCCATCCCTGTACTGCCCTCTAGATAAGCTTGCGCGCCAAGCACGCACGGCGCCTGCCCGTTTCGATAAGTTGGCAATCATTCTGTACAAGCCCCCGCAGCAGGACAAGGGCTGTGTCACAAAAAGATGCATCAGAATCGCTTATGTCATGCATCAATAAAGCAAATGCTCGACTGCAAGACACTGTAAATAATGGTGTTTTTTGCCAAACAACGCCAAACCTTATCCGTCACATCAAAAAAAACGATTAGCAGCAGCCTGCACCAAAGTCGTAATTTCCCTTCAGCGATTACTGTTTTTCCGCAGTTCGCGACAAACAAAGGAGGAAACAATGAACGAGGACATCCTGAAACGGGTGCAAGCCAATCCGAAGTTCGCAGAACTGGTCCAGAAGAGATCCAGCCTCGGATGGCTGCTCAGCATCGTCATGCTGGCAATTTACTATGGCTTCATCCTGGTACTTGCCTTCTCGCCGGCCACATTGGGCGCGTCGCTGTCTGGCGGCGTCACTACCGTTGGCATCCCGGTGGGTATTTTCATCATCGTATCGGCGTTTGTCTTGACCGGCATTTATGTTCGCAAAGCCAACACCGAGTTTGATCAGCTCAATCAGCAGATTGTCGAGGAGGCGAAAAAATGAAAAGCTGGATGAAATCCGCCGCACTCGGCTCGCTGTGCCTGCTACCGGCTTTTGCCATGGCAGCTGGCGCGCTGGAAGGTGACGTACAAAAGCAGGCCACCAACTGGACGGCCATCATCATGTTCCTGCTGTTTGTTTCCGGAACACTCTACATCACCTACTGGGCAGCTCGCCGCACCCAATCCGCCTCCGACTTCTACACCGGCGGTGGTGGTATTACCGGCTTCCAGAACGGCCTGGCCATTGCGGGTGACTACATGTCCGCTGCGTCTTTTCTGGGTATTTCGGCCATGGTGTTCGAGAAAGGCTACGACGGCCTGATCTACTCCATGGGCTTCCTGGTGGGCTGGCCGATCATTCTGTTCCTGGTCGCCGAGCGCCTGCGTAACCTGGGCAAGTTCACCTTTGCCGACGTTGCCTCCTATCGCCTGCAGCAAACCCCGGTACGTACCTTTGCCGCAACCGGTACGCTGGTAGTGGTGGCGCTGTACCTGATTGCACAGATGGTCGGTGCAGGCAAGCTGATCCAGCTGCTGTTCGGTCTGAACTACAGCACCGCCGTGATCCTGGTGGGTGTACTGATGGTGCTGTACGTGATGTTCGGCGGCATGCTGGCCACCACCTGGGTACAGATCATCAAGGCCGTTATCCTGCTGTCCGGTGCCAGCTTCATGGCCTTTATGGTAATGGCGTCCGTAGGCTTCAGCCCGGAAGTGCTGTTCCAGAAAGCAACCGAAGTACACGCCAAAGGCCTGGCCATCATGTCCCCAGGCAAAGCTGACCCGATTGACTCCATCTCGCTGGGTCTGGCCCTGATGTTCGGTACTGCTGGCCTGCCGCACATCCTGATGCGTTTCTTTACTGTGAGCGACGCTAAAGAAGCCCGCAAATCGGTGTTCTACGCCACAGGCTTCATCGGCTACTTCTACATCCTGACCTTCATCATCGGTTTCGGCGCCATCGTACTGGTACTGAACCAGCCTGCTTTCATGGAAACCATCGTGAAAGACGGTAAAGAAGTGACCCAGCTGCTGGGTGGCAACAATATGGCGGCGATTCACCTGTCGCACGCTGTGGGGGGTGACCTGTTCTACGGTTTCATCTCTGCCGTGGCTTTTGCCACCATCCTGGCGGTGGTAGCAGGCCTGACCCTGTCTGGCGCATCGGCCGTATCGCACGACCTGTACGCCTCGGTGATCAAGAAAGGCAAAGCCAACGAAGCTGACGAAATGCGCGTGTCCAAGCTGACCACGCTGGCGCTGGGTGTCATCGCCATCGTGCTGGGCCTGGTATTCGAGAAACAGAACATCGCCTTCATGGTGGGCCTGGCCTTCTCGATCGCTGCATCGGCCAACTTCCCGGTACTGTTCCTGTCCATGTTCTGGAAAGGTCTGACTACCCGCGGTGCCGTGATCGGTGGTGCCATCGGCCTGATTTCGGCCGTGGTGATGATCGTACTGGGGCCGGCAGTATGGGTAGACGTGATGGGGCATGCCAAAGGTTCGGCACCGTTCCCGTACAAAAACCCAGCCCTGTTCTCCATGAGCCTGGCCTTCTTCTTTACCTGGTTGTTCTCCGTACTGGACACCTCCAAGTCGGCTGAAGAAGAAAAAGCCAAGTTTGACGCACAGTTTGTCCGCTCCATGACCGGTATCGGCGCATCGGGCGCGTCCAAACACTAAGCCCTACCCGTAGCAAAGGCCGCACCGTTCACGGTGCGGCCAACCAAAGAGATAATTAAGGAGCCACTATGTCTACCCTCGAATCGATCCTGAAGGAAACCCGCAGCTTCCCGCCTAGCGAAGACTTCCGCCGCAAGGCCACTGTCTCGGGGATGGATGCCTACAACGCCCTGTGCGAACAAGCTGACGACCACTATCTGTCCTTCTGGGGTGACCTGGCCCGCGAACTGATTACCTGGAAAAAACCGTTTTCCCGCGTGCTGGATGACAGCAACGCCCCGTTCTTCAAATGGTTTGACGACGGCGTGCTGAACGTGTCCTACAACTGCCTGGACCGTCACCTGGCGGTGAACGCCAACAAGATTGCACTGATTTTTGAAGCTGACGACGGTGAAGTCACCCGCGTCACCTACTCCGAATTGCACCGCCGCGTGTGCCAGTTTGCCAACGGCCTGAAGAGCCAGGGGATTGGCAAAGGCGACCGCGTCGTGATTTACATGCCGATGGTGATTGAAGCCATCGTGGCCATGCAGGCCTGCGCCCGTATCGGCGCCATCCACTCCGTGGTATTTGGCGGCTTCTCCGCCGGCGCCGTACGCGACCGCATCCAGGATGCCGGCGCCAAAGCCGTGATCACCGCCAACGAAGGCCTGCGCGGTGGCAAAACCGTTCCACTGAAAGCTACCGTAGACGAAGCCCTGGCCATGGAAGGCTGCGAATCCATCAGCACCGTGGTGGTCTACCAGCGCACCAATGGCGGTGCCAACTGGGTCGAAGGCCGCGACGTATGGTGGCACAAGCTGATCGAAGGTCAGGCCGAGTACTGCGAACCGGAATGGATGAACGCCGAAGACCCGCTGTTCATTCTGTACACCTCCGGCTCCACCGGTAAGCCCAAAGGCATCCAGCACAGCAGCGCCGGCTACCTGCTGGGCGCACTGAACAGCTTCCGCTGGGCGTTCGACTACAAACCGAACGACGTGTACTGGTGCACCGCCGACGTGGGCTGGATTACCGGCCACTCCTATATCTGCTACGGCCCGCTGGCCAATGGCGCCACCCAGGTCGTGTTTGAAGGCGTACCGACCTACCCGGATGCCAGCCGCTTCTGGAGCATGATCGAGAAACACAAGGTGTCCATTTTCTACACCGCCCCTACCGCGATCCGCTCGCTGATCAAGCTGGGTGCCGACCTGCCCAAGCAGTTCGACCTGTCCAGCCTGCGCATCCTGGGCACCGTGGGTGAGCCGATCAACCCGGAAGCATGGATGTGGTACTACGAAGTGGTAGGCGGCGGCCGCTGCCCTATCGTGGACACCTGGTGGCAGACCGAAACCGGCTCCGCCATGATCGCCCCGCTGCCGGGCGCAGTCCCCACCAAGCCGGGTTCTTGCACCCTGCCACTGCCGGGCATCATCGCCGACATCGTCGATGAATCCGGCGCGCAGGTAGAGCCGGGCCGTGGCGGATTCCTGGTGATCAAAAAGCCGTTCCCGTCGCTGGTACGCACCATCTGGAACGACCCGGAGCGCTTCAAGAAAACCTACTTCCCGGACGAGTTCAACGGCCAGTACTACCTGGCGGGCGATTCGGCCAACCGCGACGAAAACGGCTACTTCTGGATCATGGGTCGTATCGATGACGTGCTGAACGTGTCCGGCCACCGCCTGGGTACCATGGAAATCGAGTCGGCACTGGTGGCCAACCCGCTGGTAGCCGAAGCCGCCGTGGTAGGCAAACCGCACGATATCAAGGGCGAAGCAGTAGTGGCCTTCGTGGTACTGAAAGGTGCCCGCCCGCAAGGCGAAGAAGCCAAGAAAGTGGCCGCCGAGCTGAAGAGCTGGGTAGCGCACGAGATTGGCAAGATTGCCCAGCCGGACGATATCCGCTTTGGCGAAAACCTGCCCAAGACCCGTTCCGGCAAGATCATGCGCCGCCTGCTGCGCTCCATCGCCAAGGGCGAGGAGATCAGCCAGGATACCTCCACGCTGGAAAACCCGCAGATTCTGGCCCAGCTGCAAGAAGCCGCGACCTGATCTGCTGCCCTACCCGGCCTGTGCCCCGGCACAGGCCACGCCGGGCAGCCGCCCGGCTAGCCGTTCCCTGTAGATGTTCTGCTTTACCCTCCTTGGCCGCGCGTGTGCTGCAATCACCGCGCGGCATTTTTACGCCCGTCTCCCGGCGCCATGCCCGGCCCGCGGCCAACCCTGCGGGAATGAAGGTTGAAGCGCGGCGGCCTTATCAAGGATAATTCGGCGATTAACGCCAACCCGCCCCCTCAATGGATCTCGGACACTACCTGCTCATCCTCGTCAGCACCGTACTGGTCAACAATGTGGTGCTGGTACGCATGCTGGGCCTGTGCCCTTTCATGGGCGTCTCCAGAAAACTGGAAGCCGCTATCGGCATGGGAGCTGCCACCACCTTTGTCCTCACGCTCGGGGCAGGCAGCAGCCATCTGGTGAACCAGCTGCTGATCGCGGCCGACCTGACCTTCCTGCGCACGCTGTCGTTTATCGTGATCATTGCCGCCATCGTGCAGTTCACCGAAATGGTTATCCATAAAACCAGCCCGGTGCTGTACCAGGTGCTGGGCATCTACCTGCCGCTGATTACCACCAACTGCGCGGTGCTGGGCATTCCGCTATTGAACGCGCAACAAAACCATACTCTGGCCGAGTCGCTGGTATTCGGTTTTGGCAGCGCAGTAGGCTTTTCGTTGATCCTGATCCTGTTTGGTGCCCTGCGCGAGCGGCTGGAAGGCGCGGATATCCCCGCGCCATTCCAGGGCACCGCCATTGCGCTGGTCACCGCCGCGCTGATGAGTCTTGCCTTCATGGGCTTTGGAGGCCTGACACGATGAACACCCTGTTGCTTGCATTACTGGTCATGGTTGCACTGGCCCTGTTGCTGGGCGCCGTCCTGGGCTATGCCTCGGTGCGTTTCAAGGTAGACGCCGACCCGCTGGTAGACAAAATCGACGACATCCTGCCGCAAACCCAGTGCGGCCAATGCGGCCACCCCGGCTGTCGCCCCTACGCCCAGGCCATTGCCAATGGCGAAGAAGACATCAACAAATGCCCGCCCGGCGGCGAAGACGGTATCCACAAGCTGGCCGAGCTACTGGGCGTAGACTTCAAGCCGTTCGACGCCGGTGCCGCGCAGCCCAAACCCAAGGCCGTGGCTCTGATAGACGAAGCCACCTGTATCGGCTGTACGCTGTGCATCCAGGCCTGCCCGGTAGACGCCATCCTGGGCTCGGCCAAGCAGATGCACACCATCATCGCCAGCGAATGCACCGGCTGCGAGCTCTGCCTGCCGCCCTGCCCGGTAGACTGCATCCGCATGATTCCGCAGGGCACCGACCTCACCAACTGGAAATGGCGCTACCCCACCATTCCCATCAAGGCGGTCAAACCATGAGCCAGTTGTACGATTTTCACGGTGGCATCCACCCGGCGCAGCACAAAGATGCCGCCACCGGCCTCCCCATCCAGCCGCTGCCCTTGCCACCGCAGCTATACATTGCCCTAGCGCAAAGCGTAGGCAACCCGGCGCGGCCAACCGTAAACGTCGGCCAGACTGTACTGAAAGGCCAGAAGCTGGCCGAGCCGGATGGCCGCCTGTCCGCCGCCGTACACGCGCCCACCTCCGGCACCGTCACCGCCATCGGCCCGCACCCGTTTGCCCACCCGTCCGGCCTGCCGGTAGCCACCATCACCCTAGCGCCAGATGGCCTGGACAGCTGGCAGCCGCGTAGCCCGCTCGCCTGGCAAGACGCCAGCCCGGCGCAGCTACGCAGCCACCTGCAAGACATGGGCGTGGTTGGCCTGGGCGGGGCGGTGTTCCCCACCCACCTCAAGCTGGGTGCCAGCCCGCTAGCCACCCTGGTGGTGAACGGCGCCGAGTGCGAACCCTTTATCAGCTGCGACGACATGCTGATGCGCGAACGCGCCGCCGGCATCGTGGACGGCATCCGCATTGCCGCGCACGCGCTACAGGCAGGCCAGGTACTGATCGGCATCGAAGACAACAAGCCGCAAGCCATCGCCGCCATGCAGGCCGCCTGCACCGGCACGCCCTACCGTGTGGTAAGCATCCCCACCAAATACCCCAGCGGCGGCGCAAAACAGCTGATCCGCATCCTCACCGGCATCGAGGTGCCGCACGGCACCCGCGCCACCGACCTGGGCGTGCAGTGCCTGAACGTGGGCACCCTGTACGCCATGGCCCGCGCCGTGCTGCACGGTGAGCCACTGCTGAGCCGCGTCGTTACCGTGACCGGCGCCGTGGCCCATGCGGCCAACTACGAGGTGGCCATCGGCACCCCGCTGGCCTGGCTACTGCAACAAGCCGGCATGGCCGACGCGCAGGCCGACGTGATCATGGGCGGCCCGATGATGGGCATCACCCTGCCCGACCTGCACGCCGGCCTGCCCAAAGCCGGCAACTGCCTGATCGCCAAAAGCACTGCACTGTTCCCGCCGCGCCCGCCCGAGCAGGCCTGCATCCGCTGCGGCGACTGCGCCAGCGTGTGCCCCGCGCAGCTGCAACCCATGGACCTGTTCTGGTTTGCCAAATCGCGCAACTTCGGTAAAGCACAAGAGCGCCACCTGTTTGACTGCATAGAATGCGGCGCCTGCAGCTATGTCTGCCCCAGCCAGATACCGCTGGTGGACTACTACCGTTTTGCCAAAAGCGAAATCTGGGCCGCCGAGCGCGACAAGAAAAACGCCAACCTGGCACGCCAGCGCCATGAATTCCGCCAGTTCCGCATTGAGCGCGACAAATCGGAAAAAGCCGCCCGGCTGGCCGCCCGCGCCGCCGAGCAGGCCGCCAAGCTAGCCTCGCAAGCGGCCACCCCGGCAGCAACCAGCACCGCCCCCGCCGCCAGCGGCATGGACGACGCCAAGAAAGCCGCCATCGCCGCCGCGATGGCCCGTGCCGCCGCCCAGAAAGAAGCCAAGCCGCTGTCCGAGCAGCACACCAGCGGCCTGGACGACGCCAAGCAGGCCGCCATACAAGCCGCCATGGCGCGTGCTGCCGCCCGTAAAGCGGCAGC
>NZ_CEETRO010000010.1:0-20257 GCF_979366545.1 Vogesella perlucida | reverse complement strand
GCCGACGCCGCCAAAGCCGCCGATGCGGCCAACCCGGACAGCCCGCCCGCCGCCACACCCCCACAAACCGGCATGGACGACGCCAAACGCGCCGCCATCGAAGCCGCCATGGCGCGTGCTGCCGCCCGTAAAGCGGCAGCCGACGCCGCCAAAGCCGCCGATGCGGCCAACCCGGACAGCCCGCCCGCCGCCACACCCCCACAAACCGGCATGGACGACGCCAAACGCGCTGCCATCGAAGCCGCCATGGCGCGTGCTGCCGCCCGCAAAGCCGCCGCCCAGGCACAGAAAGACGCATCCGAATGAGCCGCCACGCTACCCATATCGCCCAGCCCGTCACCGTTTCCCGGGTGATGCTGAAAGTGCTGGCCGCCCTGCTGCCCGGCATTGCCGTCTCGGTGTACTGCTTTGGCCCCGGCGTACTGGTGCAGCTGCTGCTGGCCACGCTCACCGCGCTGGCTGCCGAGGCGGCTGTACTGCGGTTGCGCCAGCGCCCTGTCGCCCCCGCTCTGGCCGACCTGTCGGCCGTCGTCACCGCCTGGCTGCTGGCGCTATCGATGCCGCCGCTGGGCGCGTGGTGGATGATCGTCGTGGCCACGCTGTTTGCCATCGTGCTGGGCAAACAGCTGTACGGCGGCCTGGGCAACAACCCGTTCAACCCGGCCATGGTGGGCTTTGCGGTGATGATCGTATCGTTTCCGGCGCAGATGGCGGCCTGGGGTACACCGTTGGCCGCACTGGACGCCGCCGCGCAGCTGCAATGGATCTTCACCCACACCCTGCCTGCCGGCAGTAGCGTGGACGCAGTGTCCAGCGCCACGCCGCTGGACGTGCTGAAAACCGGCCTGCTGCAAGGCGGGCAGGATGTCGCCCAGCTGCTGCAACAGCCGCGCTTTGGCCAATGGGGTAATGCCGGCGGCGAATGGGTAGCGCTGGCGTGGGCACTGGGCGGGCTGTGGCTGTGGCAGCAAAAGCTGATCCCGTGGCGCACACCGCTGGCTATGCTGGCCGGCGTGCTAGCGGTGAGCCTGCCGCTGTGGCTGTGGCAGCCGGCGCACTACGCCAGCCCGCTGTTCCACCTGCTGAACGGTGCCACGCTGCTGGCGGCCGGCTTTATCGTGACCGACCCGGTGAGCGGCAGCACCACGCCGCTGGGGCGGCTGATTTTCGGCTTTATGGTGGGCGTGCTGGTGGTGGTGATTCGCGTGTTTGGCGGTTTTCCCGACGCGGTAGCGTTTGCCGTGCTGATCATGAATATGGCGGTGCCGTTCATCGACCAAACCACCCAGCCGCGTGTGTTCGGCCGCAAAGGGGGGCGCCATGCGTAATGCTGCCACCCAGGCTCGCCGCAGCGCCATCACACTGGCTGCCTTTGCCGCCACCGCCACCGTGCTATTGGCGGGCACTTGGCTGGCCACGCATCAGCAAGTAGAAGCCAACGAAGCCGCCACCCGCGCCGCCCTGCTGGGACAGGCGCTGCCGGCAGGCAGCTTCGACAACGACCTGGCCGCCAGCGCCCTGCCTCTGCCGCGCAGCGTGGCGCAGCAGCTGGTACAGCGTGATGCGGCCAAGGTGTACCTGGCGCGCCAGCATGGCCAGCTCAGCGGCGTGGTGCTGGAAGCCGCCGCACCCAACGGCTACGGCGGGCGCATCGAGCTACTGGTCGGCATTGCCCGCGACGGCACGGTGCAAGGCGTACGCGTGGTGAGCCACCGTGAAACGCCGGGGCTGGGCGACTATATCGACCTGGCCGTCAGCCCCTGGGCACGCCAGTTTGCCGGCAAGCCGGCCGACAGCCGCTGGGCGGTGAAAAAAGACGGCGGCGATACCGACTACATCAGTGGCGCCACCATCTCGGCCCGCGCCGTGAGTGCAGCGGTGGCACGCTGCAGCGATTACTACCGCAGTGCGCAAGCGCGCCTGCTGCAAGGACAACCATGAGTACACCCCCTACCGTGTGGCAAGACATCGCCCGCAAGGGCCTGTGGCAACAAAACCCCGGCCTGGTACAGCTGCTGGGCCTGTGCCCGGTGCTGGCCATCAGCAATAACGTGGTCAACGCGCTGGCGCTGGGCCTGGCCACCACGCTGGTCACCGCGCTGTCCAGCGCCACCGTGTCCAGCGTGCGGCACTGGGTACCGCACGACATCCGCAACCCGGTGTTCATCATGATCATTGCCAGCCTGGTGACCTGTGTAGATCTGGCCATGAACGCCTGGCTGCACGAGCTCTACCTGGTGCTGGGCATTTTCATCCCGCTGATTACCACCAACTGCATCGTAATGGCCCGTGCCGAGGCCTTTGCCTCGCGCCAGCCGGTGCGCGAAGCCGCCTGGGATGGTGCCATGATGGGCCTGGGGCTAACCGGCGTACTGGTGGCACTGGGCGCGCTGCGCGAGCTGCTGGGCAAGGGCACGCTACTGGCCGGCGCCGACAAGCTGTTCGGCCCCGTCGGCCACCACCTTAGCCTGCAGCTGGCCGGACCCGATTACCAGTTCTTGCTGATGCTGCTGCCACCGGGCGCCTTTTTGGGCCTGGCGCTGCTGATTGCCGGCAAGAACGCGCTGGACGCCCGCGCCCGCCAGCGCCAGGCCGCTGCGGCCAACCCTGCCACCCTGGCCAATACCGGTACCACGCCATGAACAAGACCATCCGCCAGGAAATTTTTGCCCGCCTGCAGGCCCATAACCCGCACCCCACCACCGAGCTGGAATACGCCAGCCCGTTTCAGCTGCTGATTGCCGTGCTGCTATCGGCACAGGCCACCGACGTGGGCGTGAACAAAGCCACCCGCGTGCTATTCCAGGTGGCCCCCACGCCGGACAAAATGTACGCGCTGGGCGTGGCCGGGCTGGAGGAATACATCAAGACCATCGGCCTGTACCGCACCAAGGCCAAGAACACCATCGAAACCTGCCGTATCCTGCTGGCACAGCACGGTGGCGAAGTACCGGAAAACCGCGAGGCACTGGAGGCGCTGCCAGGGGTTGGCCGCAAAACGGCCAACGTGGTACTGAATACTGCCTTTGGCCACCCCACCATTGCGGTAGACACGCATATTTTCCGCGTCAGCAACCGCACGCGCCTGGCACCCGGCAAGGACGTACGCGAGGTAGAAGACAAACTGTTACGTTTTGTGCCCGCAGAATACAAACAGGACGCGCATCATTGGCTTATCCTGCACGGGCGCTACGTTTGCAAGGCCAGAAAGCCGGATTGCGAACGCTGCGTGATCGCAGACCTCTGCGAATATCCGGCAAAACCGCTATGATGAACGCCTGTCGATTGATTTTTACTGTCATCGCTGCCCGCCAGCGATAAACGAATCTAAAAGGATTGCCCAGGTGAACGCCTGCACACGCTTGGCCCTCATCACCGCCGTCGCCCTGTCCGTAGGGGGTTGCGGCAAAATCGAAGCACTATTCAAGGACGACAAAGGCGCGCCCGTCGCCGTACCGGCCAAGGCCGACGGCAGCGTGGCCATGCTGCTGCCGGACTTTACCCAGCTGGTAGAGCGCGAAGGCCCCGCCGTGGTCAATATCCAGGCCATGCGCGCCGAAACCCGCGCCAGCCAAAGCGACAACCCCTATCCGGTGCCGGAAGACGACCCGTTTTACGAGTTCTTCCGCCGCTACATGCCCAACCCGAACCAGCAGCAGGAAACCCCGCAGCCTTCGGAAAGCGTCTCGTTTGGCAGCGGTTTCATCTTTACCGACGACGGTTACATCCTCACCAATGCGCACGTGGTCACCGGCAGCAGCCAGATCAAGGTCATGCTCACCGACAAGCGTGAAATGCGCGCCCGCCTGGTAGGCCTGGACAAACGCACCGACGTCGCGGTGCTGAAGATCGATGCGGCCAACCTGCCCACGGTCAAGACCGGCACGCCGGACGAGCTGAAAGTGGGCGAATGGGTCGCAGCCATCGGCGCGCCATTCGGCTTTGAAAACACCGTCACCGCCGGCATTGTGTCGGCCAAAGGCCGCAGCCTGCCGGACGAAAGCTACGTGCCCTTCATCCAGACCGACGTGGCCATCAACCCCGGCAACTCCGGTGGCCCGCTGTTCAACCTGAAGGGCGAGGTGATCGGCATCAACTCGCAGATCTACAGCCGCAGTGGCGGTTTCATGGGGATCTCGTTTGCCATCCCTATCGACCTGGCCATGAAGGTAGCCGACCAGCTCAAAGCCAAAGGCAAAGTGAGCCGCGGCCAGCTGGGCGTGCATATCCAGGAAGTTTCGCAGGAGCTGGCACAGTCTTTCGGTCTGGATCGTGCCCGCGGTGCGCTGGTGGTACGCGTAGAGCCTGCCGGCCCTGCCAGCCGTGCCGGGGTGCAGATTGGCGACATCATCCTGCGCCTGAACGGCCAGAATGTGGAAAGCTCGCGCGACCTGCCACGCATGGTGGGCGACCAACCACCGGGCGCACAGATCAAGCTGGGTGTGTGGCGCAAGGGCAAAGAGCAGAATATCGAAGCCATCCTGGCAGAGCTGGCGCCAGAGCAGACACAAGCTACGCCGGAGCAGAGCCAGCCGGACGTGCCACAAAGCTACCAGTTTGGCAAACTGGGCCTGACGCTGTCCGAGCTGAGCGCCAGCGACAAGCAGGAGCTGGGTATTCGTGGCGGGCTGTTTGTGCAAAAGGTACAGGGCCTGTCTGCCCGTGCCGGCCTGCAGCACGGCGATATCATCATCGGCCTGAACCAGGTGGAAATCACCACGGTGAAAGGCTTTGAAAAAGCATTAAACGACGCACGCGGCAATATTGCGCTGCTGGTAAGACGTGGCGACAGCACGCTGTTTGTCCCGCTACGCATGAACTGATTTCCAGCCGCCGCCAGGCGGCTTTTTTACGCCGGTACGGTATGGCCGAACATACGGCCAGCCAAACGGCGGCGCTTGAAACAAAGGAGAAACCATGAGCTTTCTGACAACCGACCTGTACGATGCCCACGAAGGCCGCGTGGCCGTGCTGGAACCCATGCTGAAAAGCTACGGCGGCAAAGCGCGTTTTGCCGGCCAGATCGTCACCCTGAAGCTGTACGAAGACAACACCCTGGTACGCGAGATGCTGGCAGAGCCCGGCGCGGGCAAGGTGCTGGTGGTAGACGGCGGCGGCTCGAAACGCTGCGCCCTGCTAGGCGACCAGATTGCCGAGCTAGCAGTAAAAAACCAGTGGGAAGGCGTGGTGATCTACGGCTGCATTCGCGACTCGGTCGCCATCGGTGCGCTGCCGCTGGGCGTGCGCGCGCTGGACACCAACCCGAAAAAATCGGTGAAGCGCAACGAAGGCACGCGCGACCTGGTGCTGAATTTTGCCGGGGTGGACTTCACCCCAGGCCACTGGCTCTACGCCGACGAAGACGGGGTACTGCTCTCCCCCGTGGCCTTGCTCTGATACGGCACCAACTGACGGTGGCGTGGGTGTGCCGGCAGCAGCGGTGACAGGCTGTCGCGCACCCACAACAGCATCTGGTCGGCCCAGGTGTGATCCTCGGGCACCAGGTGTTCCGGCTCATCCAGCGTCGCCGCGGTAATGTCGATCTCGTCCGGCGAGCCTTCGTGCCGGTAGCTCAGCGTGGTACCGCACTGCGGGCAAAAGCCACGTTTTACCCCCAACGAAGAATGATACAGCCGCAATTCGCCCTGCCATTGCAGGTCGATACTGCGTACGGTAAACCAGGTCACAAAGGGCGCGCCGCTCGCCTTGCGGCACGACGCGCAGTGGCAATGGGTGACATGGTAAGGTTGGCCGCGAAAACGGTAACTTACCGCACCGCACAAGCATCTTCCCTGCATCGCCGCCACCTTTCTGTGAAAATCATTCATTTGTCACTATAGCCAAGGTGCCACACTGGGAAAAGTGGTGCGGCGCAATAAATTGCACCCAATAAAAAAGACAGCCACGGCTGTCTTTTTTATTGCCTTGCGGCCAACCTCAGGCCGGCTGTACCGGCGTGGCGCCTTTTACCTCGGTGATCACATTGTGCTCGTCCACAAACACCAGCTTGGGGCTGTGGTTGGCCAGCTCGCTGTCTTCGTAGGCGGCAAAGCTGGCAATGATCAGCAGGTCGCCCGGGGCGGCGCGGCGTGCGGCCGAGCCATTCACCGAAATGGTACCCGAGCCACGCTCGGCGCGGATGGCATAGGTGGCAAAGCGCTCGCCATTGGTGACGTTCCAGATCTGGATTTCTTCATACTCGCGGATATCCGCCGCTTCCAGCAGGTTTTCGTCGATAGCGCACGAGCCGATGTAATGCAGCTCGGCATGGGTGGTGGTAACACGGTGAAGCTTGGATTTCAGCATGGAACGCTGCATGGTTTTTTCCTGTTACTGGCGCTGCAATGTCAGCGCGTTACTTCGATATTATCAATCAGGCGGGTACGGCCCAGGCGGGCAGCCGCCAGCACCACCAGGCGCGGCTCACCGGCGTGGGCCACTTCCAGCGTATCGGCCTGGCGCACCTCGATATAGTCCACACGCCAGCCGTGCGCGGCCAGGTCATCAGCGGCGGCTTTTTCCAGCACGGCGTAGCGGTTATCCCCCGCCAGCAGGGCGTCACGAATAGCGGACAGGTGGCGATACAGGCGTGGCGCTTCGGCACGCTCTTCGGCACTCAGGTAACCATTGCGCGACGACAGCGCCAGGCCATCTTCGGCACGACCGGTGTCGACCGGCACGATCTCGATCGGCATGTTCAGGTCGTCTACCATGGCACGAATCACGTGCAGCTGCTGGAAGTCTTTCTTGCCGAAACAGGCCACATCCGCCTGCACGATATTGAACAGCTTGCTCACCACAGTGGCCACGCCACGGAAGTGGCCGGGGCGGAAGGCGCCGCACAGCTCGTTCTGGATATGCGGCGGCTCGACGTTGAAGTCTTGCTTGATGCGCGGGTACAGCTCGCGCTCGTCCGGGAAGAACAGCACGTCTACGCCAGCGGCTTCCAGCTTGGCGCAGTCGGCTTCAAAGGTGCGCGGATAGGCGTCAAAATCTTCGCCCTGGCCAAACTGCAGGCGGTTCACAAAGATGCTGACAACGACCTTGTCGGCGTGCTGGCGCGCGGCTTCTACCAAAGCCAGGTGGCCGGCGTGCAGATTACCCATGGTGGGGACAAAAGCCAAGCGGCCAGCGGTTTTGCGCCAGGCGCGCAGCTGGGCGATGCTACGAATGATTTGCATGGTGCTCACTCAGTGAGGGCGCGCGGCCCGGCGTGTTGCACGGGTCGCGGCGTGTGACTCAGAAACAGTGCTCTGGCGCAGGGAAGCTGCCACCCTTGACGGCGCTGACATAGGCACCGACGGCGCCCTGGATGCTGTGCGCTTCGTCCATGAAGTTTTTCACGAAGCGGGCCTTCTTGCCCGGGAACACGCCGAGCACGTCGTGCAGCACCAGCACCTGGCCGGAAACATCGGGGCCGGCACCAATACCGATGGTCGGCACGCCAATGCTCTCGGTCACGCGCTTGGCCAGCGCGGCAGGTACGCACTCCATCAGCACCATGCTGGCACCGGCATCGGCCAGGATGCGGGCTTCTTCCACGATACGCTCGGCATCGCTTTCGCTCTTACCCTGTACCTTGTAGCCACCAAAGGTATTCACAAACTGCGGGGTGAGGCCAATATGGGCGCACACCGGCACTCCGCGCTGCACCAGGAAGCGGACGGTGTCAGCCATGAAAGCGCCGCCTTCCAGCTTCACCATGTGGGCACCGGCCTGCATCAGGCGGGCCGAGCTGGCAAAAGCTTGCGCCGGGCTTTCCTGATAGGCACCAAACGGCAGGTCGGCCAGGATCAGGGCGCGCTGGCTGCCACGGGCCACGCAGCGGGTGTGATACGCCATCTCGTCCATGGAGACGGGCAATGTGGAGCCTTCCCCGCGGATAACCATGCCCAGCGAATCGCCGATCAGCATGATATCGACCCCGGCATTGTCCAGCAGGGTGGCGAAGCTGGCGTCGTAGCAGGTCATCATGGCGATCTTCTGCCCCTCGGCTGCCATGCTGTGCAGGGTGTTAACGGTGACTTTCATGTCTTTTTTCCTTGTTGCTTCTTCCGGTTGCGCGTTGTCCAGCTTGTGGCCGGGCGCGCCCAGGGCTTTATATGCCCTTGTTGAAGTAATTGCGCTGGCCACGCATCTCGCTGATGCAGCGCAACAATAGCCCGAAATCTTCTTCACCTTCAACCAGATCAAGATGGTCGGTGTTGACGATCAGGAGCGGAGCCGCCTCGTAGGCGTGAAAAAAGGTGCTGTAGGCTTCGTGCATGCGCTGCACATAGCCTTCCGGCATGGCGATGGTTTCGCCCGCGGCAGCGCGTGCGGCCAACCTTTTGCTGACTGTTTCCGGCGACGCTTGCAGGTAAATGACCAAGTCGGGCACCGGGTGCTCGGGCAGAAAACGCTGCACGATGCGCTGGTACAGCGCCAGCTCGTCTTTATCCAGCGTCTGCGCGGCAAACATGGCGTCTTTATCAAACAAGAAATCGGACACCAGCGGCGCCGCCAGCAGGTCGCCCTGCAGCATGGCCTGCGCGGCGTCGGCACGCTGCATCAGAAAGCTCAGCTGGGTAG
Organism: Vogesella perlucida; assembly: GCF_979366545.1. Lineage (NCBI taxonomy): Bacteria > Pseudomonadati > Pseudomonadota > Betaproteobacteria > Neisseriales > Chromobacteriaceae > Vogesella > Vogesella perlucida. The sequence goes on along the minus strand of NZ_CEETRO010000010.1, from coordinate 11,686 downwards.
AAAAAGCGTGGTACGGCGGGTGGCGATAAAAACGCTCCAGAAACGGGTTCTGTTCGGCGTCTTCGGCCAGCAGGCGTATTTGCCAGTAGCTGGCCAGGCGGCGGGCCAGCTGGGACTTGCCGGAGCCTATCGGCCCTTCTACCACGACATAGCGCAAATTCGACATAGCGTTTTCCTGTCTAAGCCAAACGTTTGACACCCGCCGCATCCAGGCCGGCGGCAATATCGGCAGCAGCACCATGGTTGCCAACCTGCATGTCTGCCGCCATGTCAGCCAGTGGCAGCATGACAAAGGCGCGTTCGTGCATGCGCGGGTGCGGCAGCGTCAGAAAGTCGGTATCCAGCACCACGCCTTCCACCAGCAGCAGGTCCAGGTCCAGTACACGCGGGGCGTTGCGGAAGGTGCGCACGCGGCCAAATGCCTGCTCGACCTCCAGCAATGCAGCCAGCAACGCTTCGGGCGACAGACTGGTCTGAACCTCGCACACCGCGTTGATGAAGTCGGGCTGGTCAGCATAGCCTACCGGAGCCGTCTGATAGCAGGCAGAACGGCGCAGCAGGGAGACACCCGGCAGGGCGGCAATCGCCGCCAGGGCGGCTTCTACTTGCTGTACCGGGTTTTCCAGATTACTGCCTAGCGCAATAACGGCACGGCTCACTCGGCGCTACCCTCGGTGGGGCGGGCGTTCGGTTTGCGGCGGCGGCGGCGCTTCTTGCGCTCGGCGTTGTCGCCACTGGCGGCGGCCGGGGCATGGCGGGCTTCTTCTACCAGTAGCTGGCGGTCGGCGTGATCGGCATGCTGGAACTCGGCCCACCATTGCACCATTTCGCGCGGCACGTCGCCTACTTCGGCGCGCAGGCAGTAGAAATCGAAGGCCGCACGGAAGCGCGGCTGCTCCAGGAAGCGGAACGGGCGTGCGCCATTGCGGTTGTCAAAGCGCGGCTGCAGCGCCCAGATCTCGCGCATGGTGGCGGAGAAGCGGCGCGGGATGGCAAAGTCTTCATCCTGCAACGACTCCACCTCGGCCATGGCTTCCATCAGTGCAGCAATGGACTTTTCGCCGTCGGCGGTGCGCGCTTTCCAGCGGTTGTTTACCTGCGCCCACAACAGTGCGGCCAACATGAAGCCTACCGATACCGGTTTGTCGGCACGGATACGCTCGTCGGTGCTGGCCAGCGCCAGTTTGAGGAAGGCTTCACCGCCGTCTTCGTCCATCACGGCGTCCAGCAGCGGGAAAATACCGCGCGACAGGCCTTCATCACGCAGTTTTTTCAGGCAAGCATAGGCGTGGCCGGAGTGCAGCAGCTTCAGCAGCTCGTCAAACAGGCGCGCTGGTGGCTCGTTTTTCAGCAGGTGGGCGTGGGCGGCAATCGGCTTGCGGGTGTGCTCGTCGATCTCGAAACCCAGCTTGGCCGCCAGGCGCACGGCGCGCAGCATGCGCACCGGGTCTTCCTGGTAGCGGCGGGCAGGCTGGCCGATCATCACCAGCTTTTTGGCCTGCAGGTCTTTCACCCCGTGGTGGTAATCGATGATGGTTTCATCGGTGGGGTTGTAGAACAGCGCATTCACGGTAAAGTCGCGGCGCAGCGCGTCTTCGGACTGGTTACCGTAGGTGTTGTCGGCCATGATGCGGCCGGTTTCATTGGTCTTGCCTGCCTCGCCACCGCGGAAGGTGGTGACCTCGATGGTTTCCGGCCCCATCATCACGTGCACGATGCGGAAGCGACGACCGATGATGCGCGAGCGGCGGAATATATGATGCACTTCTTCCGGCGTGGCACTGGTGGCCACGTCAAAATCCTTGGGCGATACGCCCAGCAGCAAGTCGCGCACGGCCCCGCCTACCACGAAAGCGCTGTGGCCGGACTCTTGCAGCCGCGATACCACACGCAGGGCGGCGTGGCTCAGTGCATCGCGGCGTACGCCGTGCTGCGCCAGCGATAGCACGCGCGGCTTGGGTTTGTTGCGGCCGATGCCGGCTGGCAGGTCGAAAACGCGGCTGATCAGTTTGCGAATCATCAGGAACAGTATCTGGAAGAAGGTGGGAGGCAGCAGTTGCTACCCTATTCAAGCGGGGGATTATAGCCCGATATCCTGCGCATTCTCCAGCATTGTGCCAAGGCGGTACTTGACAGTATCGATAGACTGCTCTAATTTCGAGCCTGCGCCGATTTGTGACTGCTTGCGGGGCGCCCGATAAATTCCAGCTAAAGCGTGCAGACCACCCGCTGACCGCTTTATTGCTGCAGCGGGTTTTTCTTTGGCAGGCAGCCAGGCCACACTACCGTTTTACGCGCCGAGTTAATCGACAACTTGCAGGGCGCTTTCGAAATTCTGCTAAAGCGTCGCTCGGCCAGCCGGGCGCGCACACCGCTACGGAGACTGCCATGTACGACTGCCAAGAAGACCGCTATACCGACTTTGCCATCACCCCCCGCTGTGCGGCCCCTACCCTCAGCGGCTCGCTTACCGCCAATGCCACCCCTGCCACACGCCACAAGCTGACCGAGCTGGCGGCCTACGCCACCGAACGCGGCCTGGATATCAGCCTGCAGCAAGGTACGCTGGCCATCTACGCCCTTAGCCTGACCGAGGCGCTTAATATCAACGCCCGCTTTGGCCACGACTTGCTGATCAGCTGCCATCTGCGCCGCGACCCGCCTGCGCGTTTTGGCTGACACAGCGTTCGCAAGGTTGGCCGCACGGCCAAAGGCGGCAGCCGTATAATGCCGCCTTTATTCCTACCCGCCGCCGCCCTGCATGCTGTTTGATCTGAACCGTACCCCTGTCGCCACCCTACGGCAGGAAGCCCATACCCTGGGCAAACTGGCGCTGCCGATGATGGTGGCGCAGATTGCCCAGGTGGCGACTGGCTTTGTCGATACCGTGATGGCCGGCCACGTCAGCACCGACGACCTGGCCGCCGTATCGCTGGGCTCCAGTGTCTTCATCACCGTGTATGTCACGCTGATGGGCGTGGCGTCGGCCATGAACCCTATCTTGTCGCAGCAGTTTGGCCGTGGCGATACCCACCAGATTGGCGCCACGGCACGCCAGGGACTGTGGTTCGGCCTGCTACTAGGCTTGCTGGGCATGGCGCTGATGCTGGCTATCCAGCCGCTGCTGCGCCTGTGGCTGGACCTGCCCGCCAGCGTAGAAGACAAGGCCATGCTATTCATTACCGGCAGCGCCATGGGCATGCCGGCGGCCATTTTGCACCGTGCGTTGTACGCTTTCAGTTCCAGCCTGAACCATACCCGCCCCATCATGCTGGTGAGCATCTGCGGCCTGCTGCTGAACATACCGCTGAACTACGCGCTGATACACGGCCTGGCCGGCCTGCCGGCACTGGGTGGCGCCGGCTGCGGCTGGGCTACCGGCATGGTGATGTGGTTTAACGCCGCCGCGCTGTTTTGCGTCATCAAATACCAGAAGGTCTACCAGCCTTACGGCCTGACCGGCGGCTTTAGTTGGCCGCAATGGCAGCGTTTTCCGGCTTTCATCAAGCTGGGCCTGCCTATCGGTTTGTCCTTTTTTGTGGAAGTGAGCCTGTTTTCCTTTATTGCGCTGCTGGTCGCCAAACTGGGCACCACCGTGGTGGCCACCCACCAGGCAGTGCTGAACTTTTCCAGCGTGATCTACATGATCCCGCAGAGCATCGGCGTGGCGCTCACCATCCGCGTCGGCCAGCGCGTTGGCGCAGGGGACTACCGCGGCGCGCGAACCGTGTGTGGCGTGGGCCTGGCCATGGGTGTGGCGCTGGCCTGCCTCACCATGATCTGGGTGCTACTGGGGCGCGAAGGCATCATGCGCACCTATAGCAGCGACCCGGCGGTGATTACCCTGGGCATGTCGCTGATGCTATTTGCCGCCTTTTACCAGCTGACCGACGCCATGCAGACCATTGCCTCGGCAGCGCTGCGCGGCTACAAGATCACGACCATGCCGATGGTGATTCATATCGTGTCATTCTGGCTGGTAGGCTTGGGCCTGGGGGCACTACTGGGCCTGAGCCACCTGCCGCTGCCCGGCCTGACACTGCCCATGGGCGTGCATGGTTTCTGGCTGGCGCTGGTGATCAGCCTGAGCCTGGCCGGCCTGCTGCTGGTAAGCTATCTATCGCGCGAGAGCCGCCGCCGGCTGCACCGCCAAACTGCCTGAAAGAATACCGTGACACCTGTTATCTACCGCGAACAACCCATCCGCGCCTTCAATACGTTCGGCATGAACGTGAAAGCCGCCTTTTTCAGCCAGCTGACCGACCTGGCCCAGCTGCCCATCCTGCTGGCGCAGCCGGTGGTGCAGCACGGCCCGCTTCTGTGGCTGGGCGGCGGCAGCAATATGTTGTTTACCCAGGATTTCGACGGGGTGATCATCCAGAACTGCCTGAAAGGTGTGCAGCTACTGGCCGAGGACGAACAGTCTGTGCTGGTAGAAGCCGCTGGCGGCGAGGTATGGCACGACTTTGTGCAATACACCTTGCAGCAAGGCTGGAGCGGGCTGGAAAACCTCAGCCTGATACCGGGCACCGTGGGTGCCAGCCCCATCCAGAACATTGGCGCGTATGGCGTAGAAGTCAAAGACCTGATTCACGAAGTCGTGTGCGCCGACCTGGCCACCGGCGGCACCGAGGTGGTACTGAGTAACGCAGACTGCCACTTTGCCTACCGCGACAGCGTGTTCAAGCAGGCACTGGCCGGGCGTTATCTGGTCACGGCGGTGCGCTTTCGCCTGCACAAGACCTTCCAGCCGCGCATCGGCTACGGCGACATCAGCAAAGCACTGGCGGCCATGGGCTGCAGCGATACGCCCACCGCGCTACAAGTGAGCCAGGCGGTCATCAGCATCCGCCAGAGCAAGCTACCCGACCCGGCCGTGCTGGGTAACGCCGGGAGCTTCTTCAAGAACCCTATCGTCCCGCGCGAACAGGCCGATGCCCTGCTGGCGCAGCACCCTGCCCTGCCGCATTACCCGCAAGCCGATGGCAGCGTGAAGTTGGCCGCGGGCTGGCTGATCGAGCAAGCTGGGCTAAAAGGCTATCGCGATGGCGACGCCGCCGTGCACGACAAGCAGGCACTGGTGCTGGTCAACCACGGCCAGGCCAGCGGTGCGCAAATGTGGGCGCTGGCCAGCAAGGTGCGCCAGACGGTTTACCAGCAATACGGCGTGGTGCTGGACCCTGAACCCATCGTGCTGTAAACCTGCCTGCACACGCAAAAGCGGCCAACCTTGCCCACAAGGTTGGCCGCTTTGCTATCCGGCACCCGCTTTACAACAGATGCGCAGACGCCAGAAACAGGTAAATCACCGCCGCATAACCCACCATCCAGGACAAGGAACGCAGGCTGGGCTTATCGGCCAGGTAGCACGCCCCAAAAGCCACGCGCGCCAGCAAAAACACACCGGCGGCGGCATCCATCTTCCCCTGCGGCACCAGGTTCAGAAACGCCACCACCACCGCAGCCGCAAAGACGGGAAACGCTTCCCAGCTGTTTTGCTGCGCCCAGTGCGCCCGCAAACGCCAGCCTGTCAGCGCAGCCTGTGCGGCTCGCGGCGCGTGGTTATTCATCCCGCCAGACTTGGACAGGGCAGCAAACAGCAAGGGCATTACGGCGGCAATCAACACCGCCCAGAAAGCAAACTGCATCAAACCCTCCTAGTGAACCAGATAACGCCGGTCATCGAACGTAGCTACCCACAATGGCCTGTACACAATCAATATCGCCAGTACCAGGCCACTGGTAAACGCCTCGGACCAGGCCAGCAAAAAGTAAAAGGGCAATACCTCGCCCAACAGATACTCCGCAGGGTACGCCCCGGCCAGGCCAAGCGCCAGCAAACCGCACGCTGCTGCCAGCAACAAGCCGGCAGCCCCGGTGAGAAAGGCATTCACGAACACATACACAAACAGGTTCGGTGCCAAACGCTGCCGTGCCCACCGCAATACGCCTGCGGTCAACAGCGCCGGTGGCACATAGCTCAACAGCACATTCAGGCCGATGGCCAGCGGGTCGATCAGGCCGGCGGCCAGCAGCGCCAGCTGCACCAGCGACAAGGCCAGCAGCGCCAGCCACGGCCCCATCAGCAGGGTGAATACCGTGGCACCCAAGAGGTGAAACGACAAACCGGGCTGCCACCCCGCTTTGGCCAGCGTAAACCCCATCAGCACCACACAGGCACCACACCAGGCCGACACCGCCTGCGGCGGCAAAGCCCGCCACGCCACGCGGCGAGCACACAACAGCAACAAGGCCAGCCACAGCCCATTTGACCCCCACACCCAGGGCAGCGCAAACTGCCCGGCCAGAAAATTCATGCTGACTCCATTTTGCCCAAGCGCAACACGGGCATCATAGCAAAGCCCGCCCGCGCCACAAAAACCCCAGCCCGGCACAATCAGGTAAAATGCGGCCAACCTTATACCGGATGATCGTCATGTTTAGCTTGCCCGCACCGCACCACATTGCCAACCTGATCAGCCAGGCACTGGCCGAAGATATCGGCCAGCAGGACTGGACTGCCCTGCTCATCAACGCCGATAGCGAAGGCAAGGCACAAGTGGTAGCACGTGAAGCGGCGACAATTTGCGGGCAAGCCTGGTTTGACGAAGCCTTTCGCCAGGTAGACCCGCGCTGCCAGGTCAGCTGGCAAGTCGCCGAAGGCCAGCACGTGGCCGCCAATACCGTGCTGTGCCATATCCACGGCCCGGCCCGCGCCCTGCTTACCGCCGAGCGCACGGCACTGAACATGCTTCAAACCCTGTCCGCTGTGGCCAGCGAAACCCGTCGCTACAGCGAGCTGGTGGCCGGCACCCGCGCCCGCATTCTGGACACCCGCAAAACGCTGCCCGGCATGCGCCTGGCGCAAAAATACGCCGTCACCGTAGGCGGCGGCGTCAACCAGCGTATTGGTCTGTACGACGGCATCCTGATCAAGGAAAACCACATCATGGCCGCCGGCAGCATTACCCAGGCGCTGCAGCGCGCCCGCGAGCTGGCGCCGCCACAAGTGAGCATTCAGGTAGAAGTAGAAAACCTGGCCGAGCTGAATGAAGCGTTGGCCGCAGGCTGCACACTGGTGCTGCTGGATAACATGTCGCTGGACGATATGCGCGAGGCCGTACGACTGAGCGCCGGCCGTGCATTACTGGAGGCATCCGGCGGCGTGGATTTCAGCACCGTGCGTGCCATTGCAGAAACCGGTGTAGACCGCATTTCCATCGGCAAGCTTACCAAAGACATCCGCGCCATCGACCTGTCGATGCGCTTTAGCCAGGCCTGAGTAGCGGGCAGCCCCCATCACAAAACAAAACCGGCCACATGGCCGGTTTTTCTTTACGCCGCCTGGCTGGCATAAGCCAGCGCCATGCGCCGCAGCATGGCAGCGGTAGCGCCCCACACATAGTACTCGCCATGCGTGAGCGAGTAATAATGCCCGCGGTAGCCATCGCGCTCGTAATGATGGCGCTCGTACTGGCGTGCATCCAGCGCCAGCGACAGCGGCAAGGTAAACACCTCGTCCACTTCGTCTGGCGATGGCTGGAACACCACCGGTTGCGTCAACACCCCCAGCACCGGCGTCACGGCGTAGCCGGTAATGGTCTGATACTGCCCCATCTGCGCCACCACACGCACAGCAGTGGGCGGCAGACCGATCTCCTCCTCCGCCTCGCGCAGTGCCGCCATGGCCGCCGTGGCATCGCCCTCCTCCAGCCGCCCGCCGGGGAAGCTGATTTGCCCGGCATGGCTACGCAAGTGGGCCGTACGGCGCGTCAGCACCACCTGCCAGCCATCGTGCTGCCACAGCACCAGAATCAACACCGCAGCCGGCTTGCTGCCCATATCCCGTGGCAACAAGCCTTCCTCATCGTCATCCAGCGGCACTTGCGCTAACGTGGCCAGCAGTGCGGCCAACGCGTCTTCCCCCAGGGCATGCAACATGGCTTAGCCTCTTTTTTTACTAGCACCAATCTTGGGTAGCGACAGCTCCCCCCAGTGCGCCACCAGGCGCAATGCCACGCCGGATAAAAACACCAACTGCACCGCCAGCATGTGGTCCCAGCCCAGCATGGCCAGCACGTAGAGCGCCACGGCCACCACAATGGATACCGTACCGTAAAAGTCCTTGTGCAAGATGAACGGCACATCGTTCACCATCATGTCGCGCACGATACCGCCACCTACAGCGGTAACAAAACCCAGCAGGATCACACCAAAGGCATTGATGTGGTACTCCACTCCCAATTTAGCCCCTGCCAGGCTGAACGCAACCAGCCCTATCGAATCTGCCACAATAAATAGCGTAGTCAATAACTCATGCTCGCGCTTGTGCAGGCGTGCCGCCATGGCTACCAACAGGGTAATGGCAATGATGATCAGGTTGGTGTTATCCAGAAACACCTGCGGCATGCGGCCAACCAGCACGTCGCGTATCACCCCGCCACCAATGGCGGTCAGCAGGGTAACGATAATGATGCCCAGCAAGTCCAGGTGCTTGCGCACGCCCAGCAAATAGCCCGACACCGCAAACGCGACCGTGCCGATCACCGAATAGCCGTCAAAATCCAGTAAGTAATCCAGCATGAAACTATCCATCAACCCGAATAGGAAAAACGCCAGACCGTATGGCCTGGCGTTGTGTGCTTTGCCTGATGGCGCGCTTAGCGACGCATCGAGTCAAAGAAGGCCAAGTTGGACTTGGTTGCACGCAGCTTGTCCAGCATGAACTCCATCGCTTCCAGGTCGTCCATCGGGTACAGCAGCTTGCGCAGTACCCAGATACGCTGCAGCTGCTCTTGCGGAATCAGCAGCTCTTCGCGGCGGGTACCCGAGCGGTTGATATTGATCGCCGGGAAGATACGTTTTTCGGCCATGCGGCGATCCAGGTGGATCTCCATATTGCCGGTACCCTTGAACTCTTCGTAGATCACATCATCCATACGCGAGCCGGTATCCACCAGCGCGGTAGCAATAATGGTCAGCGAGCCGCCTTCTTCGATATTACGGGCAGCACCAAAGAAACGCTTAGGGCGCTGCAGGGCATTGGAATCCACACCACCGGTCAGCACCTTGCCAGAAGCCGGAATCACGGTGTTGTAGGCGCGTGCCAGGCGGGTAATGGAATCAAGCAGGATCACCACGTCTTTTTTGTGCTCTACCAGGCGCTTGGCCTTCTCGATCACCATCTCGGCCACTTGCACGTGGCGGGTAGCTGGCTCGTCAAAGGTAGACGACACCACTTCGCCGCGTACCGAACGCTGCATCTCGGTCACTTCTTCCGGGCGCTCGTCAATCAGCAACACGATCATTTCCACTTCCGGGTGATTCGTGGTGATGGCGTGGGCAATATGCTTCAGCATCACGGTCTTGCCGGACTTGGGCGGTGCGACCAGCAAGCCGCGCTGGCCTTTACCGATAGGCGCAATCAGGTCGATCAGCCGGCTGGTAACATTTTCCTCAGCCTTGATATCGCGCTCAAGGCGCAGACGCTCGGTCGGGAACAGCGGCGTCAGGTTCTCGAACAGGATCTTGTGCTTGGCCTGCTCTGGCGGGCCACCGTTCACCTTGTCTACCTTCACCAGGGCAAAATAGCGCTCACCTTCTTTGGGCGTGCGGATTTCACCTTCAATGGTGTCGCCAGTGTGCAGATTAAAACGGCGAATCTGCGACGGGCTGACGTAAATGTCATCCGGGCCTGCCAGATAGGACGAATCAGGGCTGCGCAAGAAACCGAAACCATCCGGCAGCACCTCCAGCGTACCTTCGCCAAAAATACTCTCGCCTTTTTTCGCCTGGTTTTTCAGCAGGGCGAAAATCAGGTCCTGCTTGCGCAGGCGGTTGGCGCCATCAATCTCATTGGAAATAGCCATTTCCACGAGTTCGCTAACATGTTGGCGCTTTAGATCAGATAGATGCATATGTGTACGGTCAGCCTAAGAATGTAACAAGGCGGCAAAGAGCACCGAGACTGAGGAAATAAAGAAGGGAAATATGAAACGAGCGGCCAAGGCCGCTCGCGTACTGGACTACTGGGAAGATAGTCCAAGAGGCACTAGCTGTCAATCAATTACAGGTGTGCATTCAGGAACTCGATCAGCTGCGTCTTGGACAGCGCACCCACCTTGGTAGCCGCCACTTCGCCGCCCTTGAACAGCATCAGGGTAGGAATACCGCGGATACCGAATTTAGGTGGCGTTGCCTCGTTTTGATCAATATTCAGCTTGGCAACCACCAGACGGCCTGCATATTCTTTTGCCACGTCATCCAGGATAGGGGCAATCATTTTGCAAGGACCGCACCATTCAGCCCAGTAATCCACCAGCACAGGGGTTTCAGCTTTCAGGACTTGCTGTTCAAACGAATCATCAGTCACGTGCAGAATCAGGTCGCTCATTTTTTTCCTCTCGATTGGGTGTCGATTATCAGCTTACAGGCGATGGTAACAACTCCCCCTCCCTGCATCAACCCTAAATAACAGCCTGACAGCCAAACAGCCCCCACAAGACGATCGGTCGATTGACCGCTATAATGTCTGGCTGCTTTAGATTGAAAAGGATTTAACATGGGTTTCCTGCAAGGCAAAAAGATTCTGATCACCGGCATGATCTCGAACCGTTCCATTGCCTACGGCATTGCACAAGCCTGCCATCGTGAAGGTGCCGAACTCGCCTTCACCTACGTGGTAGACAAGCTGGAAGACCGTGTTCGTGAAATGGCTGCCGATTTTGGCAGCACACTGGTTTACCGCTGCGACGTACAAAGTGACGCGGAAATCGCCGGACTATTCACCGCACTAGGCAAAGACTGGGACGGGCTGGATGGCTTGGTGCACGCCATTGCGTTTGCCCCACGGGAAGCACTGGAAGGCGACTTCCTAGACGCACTCAGCCGTGAAGCATTCCACACCGCTCACGATGTTTCCGCCTACAGCTTCGCCGCACTCGCCAAGGCAGCACGCCCCATGATGCAAGGCCGCCGCGCAGCCCTGCTCACCCTGTCTTACCTGGGTGCCGTACGCGCCATACCCAACTACAACGTAATGGGCCTGGCCAAAGCCAGCCTGGAAGCCTCCGTTCGCTTCATGGCCGCCAGCCTGGGCAAGGAAGGCATACGCGTTAACGGCATCTCGGCAGGCCCCATCAAGACACTTGCCGCCGCAGGCATCTCCGGCTTCAGCAAACTACTCAACATGGCAGCAGACCAATCCTGTTTACGCCGCAACGTTACTACCGAAGAAGTCGGCAATACCGCCGCCTTCCTGCTGTCCGATTTATCCTCCGGCATCACCGGTGAAATCACCTATGTTGATGCTGGCTTCAGTATTAACTCACTGAACGTACCCGAGGCCTGAAGTACCCAAGCCAAAGCCCGCACAAGCGGGCTTTTTTTATGTCTGTCGGTATCCATGCGGCCAACGTTGGCCGCAGGCAGTGCCGCCCAGCGGCTCGGCGCGCACCAACAACAAAGCCCTCTTGCGCGGGCTTTTCACATCAATACAGCGATGGCTATCCGCCACTGCAAAGCACAAAGCCCAGCTCGTGTGAGCTGGGCTTCGGTATCGGGCGTCTGGCGGTGTCCTACTTTCACACAGGTATCTGCACTATCATCGGCGCTGAGGCGTTTCACGGTCCTGTTCGGAATGGGAAGGCGTGGGACCACCTCGCTATGGCCACCAGACATAAACTGT
>NZ_CEETRO010000009.1:0-205436 GCF_979366545.1 Vogesella perlucida | reverse complement strand
AAGTCAGCTGGAAGAAAACCAAAGACCGCACCAGCCCCGACCTGGACAAACTCAGTGCCGATTTCCCCGACCTGCTGCCGCAATACAGCAAAACCGTCGAAGGGAGCCGGCGCTTTCTCATTCACACCGCAAGGAGCGCAGCATGATCAAAGGCCTCGCCATCACCCCGCCCGTGATCGGGCGCATCAGCATAGGCAAGCTGGTTCAAAAGAACGACAAGTGGCTGCCGGAGAAAGACGACAGCTTCACCCTTACCACCCAGGTACAAAACCGAGACGGCTGGCTACTGCACCCGCTACACCAACCGTTGGCCGACCAAGCCAGCAACGGCAAGATCCGCGCCATTCCGGTACGTACCTTGTTCAACAGCAGCGAGCTGAACCTGCGTGCCGAATACTGCGCCTTCGACCGCGCCACCGGCCGCCCGCTGTGCGTGGGCAACGGTGAAAGCGCCAAGCTGTACCGCAAAGAAGGCCCCGAAGACGTGAAGTGCACCGGGCCAGATCGCTGCCTATACGCCAAAGAAGTGGGCTGCAAACTGTACGGCAGGTTGAACGTGCAGGTAGACGGGCAACAGGACGCGCTCGGTACCTTCATCTTCCGCACTACCGGCTACAACTCGGTGCGTACCTTGGCCGCCAGGCTGAGGTACTTCGAAGCACTTAGCGGCGGGCTCACCCACTACCTGCCCCTGATGCTGCGCCTACGCGCTAAATCCACCACGCAGTCGTATCGCACCCCCGTCTACTACGTGGATCTGACACTACGCGAAGGCGTGGAGTTGGCCGATGCCATCTCACAAGCCCGGGCCGAAGCAGAAGCAGCCATGGAAGCAGGGGTCAACATCGAGCAATTCGAACAAACCGCCCTACAGCTATTGGGTACCGGGCTGTTCGAAGAAACGGAAGAAGAGCTGCCACAGGTGATGGAAGAGTTCTACCCGGTAGAAAGCCCTCCGCCAGAAGGGAGTACACCACCAGACAGCAAGCCTGTGCGCCTCACCGCCAGGCTGGGCAAGCAGACGGCCAAGTCAGCTTAATCACTGCTGCAGTCGGGCACTCAGTTGTTCTACTACCGAAATCACCATAGTGCGATCTTTTGTCGATAGCGGTGAGAGGAGACGGGCCAGGTGTTGAGCCTGGCCGTCCGCGTGGCTGGACACCTCGGAGAGTAAAGCCGCGACATCACATTCCAGTATCACGGCAATTTCGACCAAGCGGGCAACGGTGGGCATCACGATCCCGCGCTCCATACGCGAGACCGCTTCATTGCCAATGCCCAGCTGTTCCGCCAGTTGCTCCTGCGTTAGTCCTTTGCTCAGGCGGTGGCGAGTGATGGCCTTGCCAATCACCTTCGCCAGTTGATCCAGGTCGATAGTTGTCATCACGCTCTCCAGTTCAACCTGAATAGTCGTAACTCAACCCATTGACATGAAGTGCCTGCCGGGTTGAAACTCAACCTATTGAGTTGATAAGCGACGTTTAAAGTCAGCGTCAGGCCAAGAGCAGCACCTAGGCCGACGCTTTCTTCCATCAAGGAACCCTCATGAAAACCAAAGTACGCACCTTCACGGTGCTGTGTCTGTGCGCAATGGCCCTGACGGGTTGTGGCGACAAAATCATGGACTTCCGTAATGTCGAGATAGCAAGCGGAAAGATGTACCGCCAAGGTGCAGATGAGCCTTTCAGTGGCAAGGTAACCAACGTGCCACTAGAACGCCTGATCGATCGCCATCCTGGCTACTTCAAGGTGATGCCGGTTGCTTTTGTGGGAACCGGCACGCCAGCACCAGGGCTCGTATTCCAGGGATTGCAGGTGTACTCCAGCGGCTTGTTTGCACTGTGTGATGCTGAATTTACCGATGGCCAGATGGATGGCGCTATGTCATGCCGTAAGGAAAAGACCAACGAGAAATTGCTGGATATCCAGTTTGATAAAGGCATGCTCAGTGGCCCTTTCACCTTCTACACCAACCAAGCCTCGGCCAGCATTACGTTCAAACAAGGCATGCCAGAGGGCGTGTTGACGGTAAAGGTTAGCAAGACAGACAAGCCTGTTCATACCTACACGTTCCAAGGCGGCAAGCTGAGTGGCCGCGAGGAGGTACTGAATGAAGAGACCGGTGCGGTGACCAGCTATGCAAACTATGAGAATGGCTTGCTGGAAGGGGAGGTTGCGAGGTTTACGCCTGATGGCAAGCAGATGATCTACCTGGCGACCATGGTGAATAACCTGCAGGACGGTCCAGAAAAGTTCTTCTACCCCTCCGGCAAGTTAATGAAGACCGGCCAGTGGTCGAAAGGCATGCCTCAAGGCCGCTTCCAGTTCTATGACGAGCAGGGGAGTGTTACCCAGGAAGAAGTGTGGAAAGACGGCGTAAAGCAGAATCCTAACGCCAACACGCCTGAGTTGTGCCTTGACGAGAAAATCAAGGCATTCCGCGAAGAGAACGGTGATGAGCAACCCATCATGCATGACGTGATGATGGATTGGGAAGGCGAGTGCGGTCTACCTGCCACCGGTTACAACTAGCCACAAACGTTTATCAAGGAATGCACATGAAAACCAACGTTAGAGCTGTCTCGGTGCTGTGCCTGTGTACGATCGCGCTGAATATCAGCCAGGCCAGCGTGCTCGATTTCCGTAACGCTGAAATTGCTAATGGCAAGGTATACCGCCAGGGTGCCAATGCTCCTTTCAGCGGGAAAGTAACCAATATGCCGCTGGAGCGCTTGATCAACAATCAAGGCGGCTACTTCAAGGTGATGCCCATGATCTTTTCGGGGACGGGCACTCCTGCACCAGGCATTTTGCTGCAGGGTTTGATGGCGTATTCAAATGGCTTGCTTGCTATCTGTGACGCTGACTTTACCGACGGCCAGATGGATGGCTTGGTCCAGTGCCGCAAAGAAAAAACGGGTGAGCGACTCCTCAAGATCCAGTTCAAGCGAGGGATGCTCAATGGCCCGTTCAACTTCTACGGCAACGTCGCGACGGCCAACGTGAATTTCCAGCAAGGTCACGCTCAGGGACAGATGACCATCCGCATGGTGAAGTCCGGCAAGCTGATCCATACCTACCAGCTACAGAATGGCCTACTGCACGGGCGTGAGGCCGTACTGAATGAGCAAACGGGGGCCGTGACCAGCTACGCCAACTATGTCAACGGCTCGATGGAAGGGGAGATCGTGAAATTCACCCCAGATGGCAAGCAGATCATCTACCAGGGCACCATGGCCAACAACCAGCAGCATGGCCCCGAGAAGTTCTTCTACCCCTCCGGTAAGTTAATGAAAACCGGCCAGTGGTCGAAAGGCGTACCCGAAGGACTTTTCCAGTACTACGACGAACAGGGAAAGTCGACCAAGCAAGAGCTATGGAAGTATGGCGTTAAGCACGATCCTGTCGTCTATGCGAAGCGTCAGTGTGTGCGAGAAAAAATAGAGGCATTCGAGGAAACCAATAATGACCCGGACATGGTACGTCAAGAACTGAGAAGGTTGCAGGACCTGTGCTACGGGCCAAGCCCCGTCGAGCAATAGCAGCGACTAAACAAGATTTCCAAACCATCAAAGCCACCTTCGGGTGGCTTTTTGTATTTGTGAGAGGACGCATTATGCAAGAACCAGACTTCCAGCCAGGCCAAGCCTTGGCGCAATTCAAGCAACTTATTGACCGTGCAGAGCTGCAGCTCACCAGCCAGCAGCGCCAGCAGATCCTGGGCGTGGTGAACCAGGTACTGAACTACCACGCCGTGGTGGGGGTGATGGGCAAGACCGGTGCCGGTAAATCATCGCTGTGCAACAGCCTGTTTGGTGCCACCGTTACCGAGGTCAGCGATGTGGGCGCCTGCACCCGCCACCCCAACGAAATCTCCTTGGTAGCCAAAGGCGATCGTGGCCTATCGCTGATCGACATGCCCGGGGTAGGGGAAAGTACGCAACGGGATGTGGACTACAAGCAACTGTACCAGGAGTGGCTACCCAAGCTGGACTGCATGCTGTGGCTGATCAAAGCAGACGACCGGGCACTGAGCGTAGATGAAACCTTCTACCGCGATGTGGTACTGCCAGCGTTGGCCAACAAACCTATCCCCATCCTGTTTGTGCTGAGCCAGGCCGACAAAGTCGAACCCTGCCGCGAATGGAATTGGCAGTTCCAGACGCCAGGCTTCATGCAAGCGGCCAACATCCGCGCCAAAGAAGCGCTGATCTGCCAGCAGTTCAACCTCAGCCCTAAAAGTGTCTGCAGCATTTCGGCAGAAGAGAACTACGGCCTACCCGGCTTGCTAGAAAAACTGGTGTTAGCCCTGCCCGCACAAAAAAAGTGGGCCATGGCCCGTGAAGCGAAAGCGGAATGGGTCAGCGCGGCGACGAAACAAGAAGCGCAAGACGGGTTGTGGTCAGTCGTGGTCAGTATGGTCAAGGAAGTAGCCAAAGAAGCCTGCGACTACGTGGTAGACCGCATCACCACCCTGGCTAGCCGTGTGTTTGGCTGGCTGTGGTGAGCAAAGCGAAGGAACGACGATGAAGATCCTGAGAATCCACGATGTGATGGCCATGATCGGTTTGGCCAGATCGACTATCTACAAGTACATCGGAGAGGGCCACTTCCCCAAGCAGATCCGCCTAGGTAGAAGGGCAGTGGGGTGGCTGCTATCAGACATCGAACGTTGGCTGCGAATGAAGGTGGCAGAACGGTGATGCGAAAGCACCATGTACCACCCGCTTCTACGCGGGCGGGACGTGGTGTTTTTTTTTGCTATTGGTAGGCTGATCTCTGAAGTGATAGCTGTCTGCTGTTCGGCCAAACCCGTCATTCAGCCAGTAAATATAAATGGCTGCTTCTAACGGGAAGCAGCCATTCATGTATCCGCTTTTTCGGAGTCATTTACATTTCGACATCAACCTTACTCATCAGGGGCGGCAGTCAAGCAAAACGATCTCCCAGGTCGCCACGTATCCGATGTGTATCGTAAATGATCGTTAGCTTCTCAATCAGCCCTGCATCGTTGAAATCAAAGACATCGACACACTCAAAGCTGACCTTGCCTCCATCACGCAGTACCCAGTCGTAGCGGAAAAATGCACTGGCAGTGCGGTTGCCTTCTGTACTCTGGAAGATGTCCAGCAAGGTGATCGTACTGTTTCCGGATGCATCTGCCAGCTTGCTATAAAACGGTTGTGGACTGACCCAGCCAAGCAAGGGGGAGTAGATCTTGGCATCTGCGGAAAATAAAGCAACGACACCATCAACATTGCTCTTTTCAAGCTCACGCAGGTACTCTTTCAGCTTCTCCGCAAAAAAGTTGGCTTCTACATTAGACATCATCTTCTCCTGTCACAGGTTTGAAGCCAGACCTTAGCAAAGACAATCATGAGCGGAATATCGACTAATTCTGAAGGGGGGAATGCAGTTCATGCATACCCCCTTGATGCCCTGACCAGGCCGTTGCCATCCATGATGGGGCTACAAGCATTTGTAGCTGTTGCACGTCTGGGGAGTTTGACTCGTGCAGCCCGGCAGCTCTGTCGTACCCAGGGCGCAGTCAGCCGACAGATCCAGCAACTAGAGCAGCATTATCAGATGACCTTGTTCTACCGCACGACCAGCGGAATGGACATGACACCCAATGGGGAAGTGTTGTATGTATTGGTCTCCCATTTACTTGGGGCCTTGTCTGACTTTTCCAGCGGACCTGCAGATCGACAAGCCAACATTCGGTTGCGCCTGCCTTCGACATTCGCTCTGCGCTGGTTTCTGCCCCGTCTCGATTCGATTCAGCAGCGCTTGCCAGGTATTCATCTGGAGATCAGTACGACGGTTAGTGATACCCCCCAATTTAGCAATACCGAGTTTGATGCCATGATTGTTCGTGGCAATGGGCAGTGGGACGGTCTGTATGCGGAATTGCTTTTCCCTGAACAACTGACGCCAATGTGCAGTTCCGAGCTGGCAATTGATCTGCACTCCCCGGTGGATGTAGAGAGCTATCGTCTTATCCATGCGAACTCCAGCCAGGAGGAATGGCAAGCTTGGTGGCGTCAATTTGCAACTGGGCCATTGCTTGGTCAGCACATGGTTTTCGACTCCCTTGAAGCGGCAACCAGCGCCGCAGTACAAGGGTACGGTATCGCTTTAGGTGACCCCCGATTATTTCATGACCAGCTCAGTCATGGCGAGCTGGTCATGCCATTCCCGCAACTCCACTCCGATAAGCACGGCTACTATCTTGTGATGCCGGCACAAAGCGGCGATACGATGAAACTGCGCTTGCTGACTGAAACTTTGCACTCCTTGGTCTAGTAATAGCGACATACACAGAAATCCGGACACTCCCGGTGGATGCCCAGTCCGAATTCCTGTGTAAACCGGCCGTTACTCCATCCCATGCTGACAGACCGCTTTGGCCGACAAGCAGCCTGGCGACGTACACCCCCTCTCAACTAGCCGTCACCGTAAAGTCTGCCGGCTCTAAAAACTCCCCGCGCTTTTCGAGTTCATCCAGCCAGTCGCTGTACCATTGCATCATCTCCTGTCGGTGCTGCAGGTAGCGTGCTTTCCGGTTGTAAAGATCTCGTATTGCTTTGGCAGAGGGGGCTAGATCGCCTTTGTCGTTTTTGGCTGCGTGGCCGATATGTAGTTCGATCGCATCCCGATGGAAGCGCATGGCTTCATTCAGGGCTGATGTCATTGTAGTGCGGAAGCCGTGCAGGCATTGGTCGGTGCCGGTGCTGTAGCCCATAGCCCGAATGGCATTGTTGATGCCGGTATTCGAAACCGGGCTGCCAACACGTCCTCCTGCGAACACGAAGGTGGCGTGCTCGTTTAGACCGTGTACCTGCTGCATCACCTCTATGGCTTGGCGGCTTAGGAAGATCATGCGTGGCCTGCCCATCTTTTCCCCGCGATAGCTATACGCTACGCCTTCTACCGGCTCGCGCTCCGGTGGGATAGTCCACAAGCCTTCTGCTAGGTTGAACTCGTCCCAGCGGGCAAAGCGGATCTCTGATGATCTGGCACCTGTCAGCAAAGCAAAGCGCAGGAATAGCTTGATGATCAGCAGGCAATCTACCGAACGCAGCTTCTGTAGCAGCTGCGGCATGCTTTCCAGGGGAAGGGCAGCTTTGGGGGTGCTGACAATCACCGGTAAAATGCCATTACGCCCTGTAAGGCTGGATACTGGATCGTGCTGGATGCGGCTGGTACGCTTAGCGTGCTTCATCACGCTGCTGATGTGTTGCAGTACACGTGCAGCGGTTTGCTGGTGTCCTTGCTTGCTTAGCAGATCTACCGGCTTACGTAGTAGGGCTTCGTTCAGCGTATCAACGGGTAATCTGCCAATGTGCGGGAAGATATGCTTGCGTAGCTGGCTGGCAATGCGGGTGCTGGTCACCGGCTTGATGTTCTTTACCCTGCAGTGCTCTCCCAGCCATTCTAGTGCTACGACTTCGAACGTTGAGGCCTGAGCAAGTTTACCTGCCTCCTTATGCAGCTTGCGCTCGACAGAGGGGTCCTTGCCACTGCGGATGCTGTCTCTGCACTCTTCTGCGGCCAACCTTGCTTGTTTCAGTCCTAGCGCTGGGTAATCACCTAGCCAGATCTTGATACGCTTACCGTAAAGGCTGCTGACAAAGCGCCAGCGTTTTCTTTCTGCGGTTACAACCAACACCAAGCCGCCACCATCCCGGTAGTTCGACTCGGTCTTACCCTCTTCTAGGTGGGCATTGCGACACTGAATATCCTTGAGTAGTGCCATGCCATTGCTTTTATCTGTTGCCATAACGAAGTACCCCCCATGCGTACCCCCTGAAGATAGCATGGGGGTACATATGGGGGTATGTTTTTGTGTGGCTGTAGTAACCCGGTATTAGACAGTCGTAGACATGTTGCCCAGTTTTATCTAGTAAATACAGGGTTACATAGACACTCTAGAACAACTTGGAAATATCCTTCGCGTCCCAGTGCGGGAAGTGCTTGCGTACCAGGGCGTTGAACTCGATCTCGAAGGCACGCAGGCGGGCCAGGTCGCTTTGGTCCTGGCTGGCGCTGTCGATCTGCGCTTCGCCACGAATCATGCCCGCGGCGGAGGTGGCGTTGGACAGGCGGTCGATCACGATCAGGCTGCCGGTAGCGCGGCACTGGGTGTAGGGGTCAAATACCACCGGGGCGGTGAAGCCGATGCGTACCAGGCCGATTTCGTTCAGCTGCAGTTTCTCGGCTTCAAAGGCGTCCAGTGTGTTCACGTCTACGCGGTGCACGATGCGTTCTACACGGCCGGTAACGGTTTTGCCGCCCAGCTTGAAGCTGTAGTCCTTGCCCACGGAGAGCGGGGTTTCATCCATCCACACCAGGTGGGCTTCTACCGCCTGGCTGACAGTCGGGGGCACTTCGTCGGCGCGCACGATCATGTCGCCGCGCGAGATGTCGATTTCGTCGGCCAGCGTCAGGGTAACCGCCTGGCCGCTGCCTGCTACATCCAGATTGCCCTCGTACACCACCACGTTTTCTACCGTGCTTTGCTTGCCGGATGGCAGCGCCACAATGCGGTCGCCGGGGCGGATTTCGCCGCTGGCAATGGTGCCGCAGAAGCCGCGGAAGTCCAGGTTGGGGCGGTTCACGTACTGTACCGGCAGGCGGAAGGCGCTTTGTGCTACGTCGTGGTCTACTTCTACGCTGTCCAGAATGCCCATCAGGGTCTGGCCGTCGTACCACGGTGTGCGCTCGCTGGTGCTCACCACGTTGTCGCCACGCAGCGCGCTGATCGGTACAAAGCGGATGTCGGCGATGCCCAGGTTGGCCGCAAAGGCCAGGTATTCGTCGCGGATGCGGTTGAAGACGGCCTGGTCGAAGTCCAGCAGGTCCATCTTGTTGATGGCCACCACCACGTGCTTGATGCCCAGCAGGCTCACGATGTAACTGTGGCGACGGGTCTGGGTTTGCACGCCGTAGCGGGCATCGATCAGGATCACTGCCAGGTTGCAGGTGGAGGCACCGGTGGCCATGTTGCGGGTGTACTGCTCGTGGCCGGGGCAGTCGGCAATGATGAACTTGCGACGCTCGGTGCTGAAGTAGCGGTAGGCCACGTCGATGGTAATGCCTTGCTCGCGCTCGGCTTGCAGGCCATCGACCAGCAGGGCCAGGTCGATGTCTTCGTCGGTGGTGTTGTACTTTTTCGAGTCGCGCTGGATGGCGGCCAGCTGGTCTTCGAAGATCAGCTTGGAGTCGTGCAGCAGGCGGCCGATCAGCGTGGATTTGCCGTCGTCCACGTTGCCACAGGTGATGAAACGCAGCATGTCTTTGTTTTCGTGCTGCTTCAGGTAGGCCAGGATGTCGCTGGCGATCAGGTCGGATTGGTGTGCCATGAGCGTATGCCTTGCATCAGCAAGGTTGGCCGCATGCGGCCAACCTCAGGATATTCGGTAGGGGCGAAGCGGGGCTTAGAAGTAGCCTTCCATCTTCTTTTTCTCCATCGAGCCGGACGAGTCGTGGTCGATCACGCGGCCCTGGCGTTCGGAGGTTTTGGTCAGCAGCATTTCCTGGATGACCTCGGCCAGGTTGGTGGCCGTGGATTCGACGGCGCCGGTCAGCGGGTAACAGCCCAGGGTGCGGAAGCGCACTTGCTTGTGCTGGATTTGCGCTTTTTCTTCTTCGCTCAGGTACTGCAGGATGCGCTCGTCGTCGATCATGATCAGCGTGCCGTCGCGTTCGATCACCGGGCGCTCGGCGGCAAAGTACAGCGGTACGATCTCGATGTTTTCCAGGAAGATGTACTGCCAGATGTCCAGCTCGGTCCAGTTGGACAGCGGGAACACGCGGATGCTTTCGCCTTTGTTGATCTTGGCGTTGTAGAGGTTCCACAGCTCCGGGCGCTGGCTTTTCGGGTCCCAGCGGTGGTTCTTGTCGCGGAAGGAGTACACGCGCTCTTTGGCACGGGATTTTTCTTCGTCGCGGCGCGCACCGCCAAAGGCCGCGTCGAATTTGTACTTGTTCAGTGCCTGCTTCAGGCCTTCGGTTTTCATTACGTCGGTGTGCTTGGCACTACCGGCGGTAAACGGGTTGATGCCGGCGTCCACGCCTTCCTGGTTGGTATGCACGATCAGGTCCCAGCCGTATTCGCGGGCTTGTTTGTCGCGCAGGGCGATCATTTCCTTGAACTTCCAGGTGGTGTCCACGTGCATCAGCGGGAACGGCGGGCGGCCGGGGGCGAAGGCCTTTTCGGCCAGGCGCAACATCACGGCAGAATCCTTGCCGATGGAGTACAGCATCACCGGGTTGTCAAACTCGGCGGCGACTTCACGGATGATATGGATGGACTCGGCTTCAAGTTGCTTGAGGTGAGTCAGCCTCTCCTGACTGATTTTCATCTTTGCGCTCAATTCTCTGACTGTTTGCATCGCGGCACCCGGGCAGGCACCGTGCCGGACTTTCCGGCACGGCAAATGTACCGGAGAGCCGCTGGCCACGAAAGAATGAATATATATATCTATATGCTATATATGGGCTAATTTGGTGCTATTGCAGGAATATAGACGTTTTGTGATTAGATAAAATTATCGACTAAAGCGGGTTTTCACTTAACGAACTGTGGCTAGAATGAAGGGTGCAGGCCCCATAGTGATTCAACATAAAAACCATGGCAGGTGCCCGATGAGCGACAAACCGCTGATTATTGTGATTGACGATGATGTGCTGACCACGGAAATGATCAGCGATGGTCTGGAAGATCAGTACAGCATTCGTGGTTTTACCAACCCGCTAGAGGCGTTGTCCCAGGTCGCGGCGCTGCAGCCCGCGCTGATCCTGCTGGATATCAACATGCCGCAAATGGATGGCTACGAAGTGTGTCGTCGTTTGAAAGCGGATTTTGATACCTGTGATATCCCGGTGGTGTTTCTTTCCGGGCTGACGGCGCTGGAAGATCGTGTCGCGGCTTACGACGCGGGGGGCGAGGACTTTACGTCCAAGCCGCTGAACCTGGCGGTGGTGGCGTCGCGCATCGATGCCATTTTCCGCCGCCAGCGAGAGAAAGCGGCGCTGGCCAGCCAGGCCAGCTTTGCCACCGCCACGGCCATGACCGCCATGAGTAATGCGGCAGAGCTGGGCCTGGTGGTGGATTTTTCGCGCCGAGCCATGGCTTGTGTCGACCTGATGCAGCTGGGGCGTACCTTGCTGGATACGGTACAGGGTTTTGGTGTCAGCGGTGCCGTGGCCCTGGCTAGCGGGGGCGAGCGGCTTGCCTTGAGCCAGGAGGGGGAAGTCAGCGAGATGGAGCGCGGCGTACTGCAGCTGATTGCCGACTGTGGCCGGGTGGTGGCGCTGGGCAAGCGCGTGGCGTTTAACTACGAGGGTGTGACGCTGCTGGTGCGCGACTTGCCGGTAAGCGACGAGGAACGTGCCGGGCGACTGCGCGACCATTTATCGGTGCTGGGCGAGCTGGTGTCGGAGCGCTTGAAGATCCTGGCGTTGCAGCAGCGCGCTGCCCGACAGGAAGCCCAGCTGCGTTCCTTGCTGCAAACCATCCGCGATGGCATTCACGGTCTGGATGCGCAGCGTCGTGAAGACCGCATGGCGGCGAGTACCTTTCTGGAAACGTCACTGGGGCGCGTCGAGCGTGACTTGGTGCACCTGGGTCTGACCGAGTCGCAGGAAGAGCAGCTGGTGTCTACCCTGCGCGAAACCAGCTACAAGGTACTGGACCTGTATCGCGGCGACCCCAAGGCGGTCGAGGCCTTGAAACAGGCACTGGCTGCGCTGCCGGATCTGTAAACCTGCGGGGGCGGCCGCCAGGCTGGCCCCGTTTTCACGTCTGCGCTCACCATGTCGATACGCCATCGTTTACTACTGTGGTTTTTGCTGGGCAGCTTGCTGCCCGTTGTTGTGACCGGGGTGGTAGCCTACGAGCAGGCTCGGGAAGGTTTGCTCGCTAGCCTGTCCGACCAGATGCGTGTGCTCACCGAAGACCGTGTGCGCGAGCTGCAGCACTGGCAGGTAAGCCAGGCCGACCATGTCAAAGTGCTGGCGGCCAACCCGGCTATCCAGCAGTGCCGGGCTAGCCTGAGTCAGGCAATGCGCCAGAGCGGGCCGCTGTCGGCCGCGTACGGCGTAGCGCGCGCGGCGTGTGACACGACGCTGGATCTGGGCGGGCTGGAGGGGGTGGACGACATCTTGCTGGCTGACGCCGATGGCAGGGTGGTGTACAGCGCCAAGGGGCGGCGCGATTTTGGCTCGGAGCTGTTTCAGGGCGAGCTGGGGCGCACCATGCTGGCCGACGGGGTACGCAAGGCTTTGCGTCAGCCGGGCATGTATTTTGTCCCTTACGATTTTTATTCGCCTAGCGGCAGTGAGACAGCGTTCTGGCTGGCCACCATGGTGGAGCAGGGCAAGGTCAGCGGCTTTTTCATCATCAGTATCGGCGATGCATCACTCAACGCGATTCTGGCCAGCCGTACCGGTTTGGGGCAAAGCGGAGAGGTCATGCTGGCCAGGAAAGAGCCGGATGGCAAGGCGCTGGTGATGGGCCCGCTACGCCATCACCCGGATGCTGCTTTTCATTTGCGCATTGCGCGCCGCACGGCGGAGCCGCAGCCGATCTTTGATGCGCTGCAGGGCCGGCAGGGGGCCGGTTTGCGGCTGGACTACCGTGGCGAACCAGTGTTGGCCGCATGGGCGCCGGTACCCGGCTTGGGCTGGGGCATCATGGTGAAAATAGACCAGCAAGAAGCGCTGGTGCCGCTGCGCCAGCTGCAGTGGCAGGTGCTGCAGGTGCTACTGGTGGTGGCGCTGGTGACCAGCGTGCTGGCGTACTGGGCAGCCAAGCGTTTGCTACAGCCTTTGCAAACCTTGGTGCAGGCCAGCGTGCGCTTGGGCGAGGGCGATATCCACACCCGTATCCCGCAGCCGGGCACTGACGAAATAGGTGTGCTGGGGCACAGCTTCAACAGCATGGCAGAGCAGCTGGCACAGTCGCAAAAGCGCTTGTGGAACTATGCTTTCGAGCTGGAGGCCAAGGTCGCCGAGCACACCGAAGCCTTGCTGCAACGCCAGCAGCAGCTGGAAGATGCCGAACAAATGGCCCGGCTGGGTTATTACATTGCCAATCTGCAAACCGGTGAGGTGTCATGGTCGCGACAGATGGCAGACTTGCTGGGTTACCCGGATCAGTTTGGTGCCAGCGAGGTGCTGTTTCGCGCGCGTATCCACCCCGATGACCAGGCACGTGTACTGGATACCTACCAGCAGAGCCAAGCAGGGCAGTACCGCCTGAACTACCGGCTGCAGCTGGCGGGGGAGGTGAGGTACGTCCAGGAGTACGGGCGTTATGATTTTTCAGAAGAAAACCAGCCCGTACGGCGTATGGCGGTGATTCAGGACATTTCGCACTATGTTGCTATCCTGGACGAAAAAACCGCCACGCTGAAAGCCCTGGAGCAAGAACGCCTGGCACGCGCCGAGCAGGCGGTGGGCCACGCCGAAGCCAAGGCGCAGGCCATTTTGCATGCCATCGACGACGGCATCATCGGGTTGAGCATGGAAGGCCAGATCGTGTTCAGCAACCCGGCTGCGGCCAGCATGCTCGGGCTGGTGGTGGCCACGCTGACCGGGCGGCTGCTGGACGATGTGCTGCAGCACCATAACCCGGAAGGCGAGCCCTACGGGACGCCCGGGCCGCTGGCACAGGCGCTGGCACTGGGGCAGCCTTGCGCCAGCCAGTGGGAGCTGTTCGGTAGTAGCCAGCGGGCGGCTTTCCCGGTGGTATACGAGCTGCACCTGCTGCCGGAAGGGCACGGCAACCTGGCTGCCGTGCTGTATTTCCGCGATATCAGCACCCAGCGAGCCAGCGAGGCGCGGCTGGAACAAATGTCGCGTGCGGTGACGCAAAGCCCTGCCGGGGTACTGATTACCGATACCCAGGGGGTGATTGAATACGTGAACCCGCGGCTGCTTGCCATGACCGGCTATGGCGAGTGCGAAATCCTGGGCCAGACGCCCCAGCTGTTCAAATCCGGCCAGACCAGCGAACAGGCCTATCAGAACTTGTGGCAGGCGCTGCGCCAAGGTCATAGCTGGCATGGCGAGATGCTGAACCGGCGTAAAGATGGCAGTGAGCTATGGGTTATGCAGATGATCTCGCCCCTGCGCGACAGTTCAGGGCGCCTGACGCACTTCATCAGCATCCAGGAAGACATCGGCGAGCAGAAAGCCCTGGTGCAGCAGATGGAGACGGCCAGGTTGGCCGCAGAGGCGGCGGCCGCCACCAAGAGCGCCTTCCTGGCCAATATGAGCCATGAAATACGCACCCCCATGAACGCCATTATCGGCATGGCCGACCTGGCGCTACGCGATACCCTGCCCGAGCGTACCCGGCAGTTTTTGCAAAAATTGCTGGGCTCGGCGCGCGGGCTGCTGGACATCATCAATGACATTCTGGATTTTTCAAAGATTGAATCCGGCCACTTGCAGGTGGAACAGGCGCCCTTCGACCTGGAGGACGTGCTGGGATCACTTGCCGACATGCTGGCCATGCGGCTGGAGGGCAAGCCGGTAGAGCTGGTGTTTGATATCGACCCTACGGTACCGCCCGTGCTGGTTGGCGACTCGCTGCGTCTGGGGCAGGTGCTGCTGAACCTGCTGGGCAACGCCGTGAAATTTACCCGGGAAGGCGAAATCATCCTGCGCGTCTGCCCGCATGACGGTGGCTGGCATTTCAGCGTGAGCGATTCAGGCATCGGCATGAGCAGCAGCCAGCAACAGGGTCTGTTTCAGCCCTTTAGCCAGGCCGACGTGTCTACGCAGCGCCGCTATGGCGGTACCGGTCTGGGCCTGGTGATCTCCAGCCAGCTGGTACGGCTGATGGGGGGAGAGCGTATCGATGTTGTCTCTCAGCCCGGCGTGGGCAGTACCTTCAGCTTTACCCTGCCGCTCGCGACGGGGGGCGATCTGAAGCAAGCCGGGCCACTGGCGGTCAACCGCGTGTACCTGTACGGGGTGCGGCCAACCTTGGCGGGGGTGCTGCAGCAGCAGTTTGCTGCCATCGGTTTACCGGTGCAGACGTTTGCCGGTGTGGGGGCGACGGTCTGCGCGCTGGCCGAGCAGCAGGCGGGCGATGTGTGGCTGGTGGATATCGATCAGCCAGGCTGGGCGCATGTGTTCCAGGGCGTGCACTGGCAGCCCGGCGTCTGGTGTGTCTTGCTGAGTGCCCGTCATGTGGGGCTGGCCGAGGCCGGCCCCTTTACGCCGGCAGGCATGCCGGTGGCGGCTATCTGGATAAAACCGCTGACCCCGCAG
This sequence comes from Vogesella perlucida, assembly GCF_979366545.1. Lineage (NCBI taxonomy): Bacteria > Pseudomonadati > Pseudomonadota > Betaproteobacteria > Neisseriales > Chromobacteriaceae > Vogesella > Vogesella perlucida. Next base: position 190,148 of record NZ_CEETRO010000009.1, on the reverse strand, counting down.
CGCCTGCGTCATGGCTTGAAACAGCTGGGGCGCAAGCCAGCACAGGGGCAGGTGGCGCATCCAGTGACACACGAGCAATGCCTGGCAGGCCGGCATGTGTTGGTGGTGGATGATGTCTTGCTGAATCAGGAGGTAGTGGCAGCCTACCTGATGGATGCCGGTGCCCAGGTGAGCTACGCCGGGAATGGCGAAGAAGCCCTGCACCGGTTGGCCAGCGAGAAGCCGGACGTTATCCTGATGGACTGTCACATGCCGGTGATGGATGGTTTTACCGCTACCGCCCGCATCCGGGCCCACCCGCTATGGTCTGGCATACCGATTGTGGCGTTGACGGCCAATGCCTTGAGCGGCAGCCGCGAAGAGGCGATCGCGGCGGGCATGGACGATTACATCAGCAAACCGATCGACCCTGACAAACTATTCGCCGTGCTGGCCAGGCTGGGGCTATCTGCGGCGCCAGGTAGCCCGCAAGCGGCAGGCAGCGCGTTGCAGCCAGATGCCACAGCGCAGATCGAGCGCGCATTGCCGGTATCGCAAGACGATGCCTGGCAAACACTGGCACACACTGGCGTGCAGTTGCAGGAAGGCCAGGCGCGTGCCATGGGCAAGCGCAAGGTGTACCTGAAATGGTTGCGGCTGTTTGCGCAGAGCCAGGAAAACTTCCCGCAAGAAGCGGCGCAGGCGCTGGCGCAGCAAGACCATGTGTTGTTGCAGCGCTTGGCGCATACGTTAAAAGGGGCGGCCAGCAATGTGAGTGCGGAATCGGTACGCGAGCTGGCAGAGCAGCTGGAGAGTAGTGTACGTGACCAACAAGCCGAGCCGGTACTGGCTGGACAGTTGGCCGCACTGGTGCCGGTATTCGAGGCGTGCAGGCTGGCGATCATGCAGTTGCCGGACTGTGACTAGGCAACGCTAAACCGGCAGGGAAAAACAAAAAAGCCACCTTGCGGTGGCTTTTTTGTCGAATCCTGGCGTCCCCACGGGGATTCGAACCCCGGTTACCGCCGTGAAAGGGCGATGTCCTAGGCCTCTAGACGATGGGGACAAGTTGTGGCGCACCCGGAGCGATTCGAACGCCCGACCCTTTGGTTCGTAGCCAAATACTCTATCCAACTGAGCTACGGGTGCGCTGGCGTCCCCACGGGGATTCGAACCCCGGTTACCGCCGTGAAAGGGCGATGTCCTAGGCCTCTAGACGATGGGGACAAGTTGTGGCGCACCCGGAGCGATTCGAACGCCCGACCCTTTGGTTCGTAGCCAAATACTCTATCCAACTGAGCTACGGGTGCGCTGTTCTCGTTTGACTGTTGTCTTGCGAGAAGGCGAACTATACGGAAGTCGGTTTTGGCTGTCAACACATTTCTGTAAAATAACGCCATCATTCGCAGCGTGCTGGCTGGCAAGTCGCCGTTATGCGACAACAACGGCAGATACGACAGAGAGACAAGGCAGGTGAAACATGGCATTTGACGACCGATTCCGCTTGAGTAGCCACGCTGTTATCTGCAATGCCGCCGGTGAGGTATTGCTACTGAAAGCCAGCTACGGCAGCCAGGCCTGGGGCTTGCCCGGTGGCGCGCTGGAGCCGGGTGAGACCATCCATCAGGCACTGCTGCGAGAGTGTGCCGAGGAGCTGGGCCTGGTCGTGGCGATACGCTATCTGTCGGGGGTGTACTACCACGCGCAATACGATTCGCAGGCGTTTGTGTTTCGCGGTGAGTTACCGCAGGGGGGCGTGATACGCCTGAGCCAGGAGCACACGGCCTGGGCCTGGGTGGCGCCAGATCAGCTACCGCCGGTACAGCGCCAGCGGGTTGAGGATTGCCTGGGATTTGACGGCTATGTGCAGAGCGCACGCTTTGATTGATGCGGCCAACCTGCAGACACAGGCTGGCCGTTTGGTTTGGTTCAGAGTGGCAGGTAGGGGGTCAGCTGGTTGATTTCGTTCAGCGCCTTGCGAAAGCGGGCATGGGCGCGGGAGACGGTGGATTGGCTGATGTCCAGCTGGCGCGATGCTGCATAGCCGGTCATGCCATCTATTTCTATTAGCCAAACGGCTTCGCGGGACTTCTTCTTCAAGCCGATCAGGTTGGCGATATGGTTGAAGTGTTCCAGTCTCATGATGTGCTCTCCTGCAGGTGGTTGCGGTGGGCGAACCTGTGTTCAGCATAGAACGATGCAGGAAAAATGCACATATTTTGTTTGCGGTTGCCAGCAAGCAAAAGCCCCGGGTGCGCCATGTCGTGGCTGCGTACCCGGGGCCCATCCTGTGTTGGCCGCGTGTTTTAGAAGCGGCGGCCCAGATGCGCCTTGTGCATGATGGTGGAGGCGATCTCTTCAATGGATTTGTGCGTGGTGCTGATAAACGGTACGGCATGGTGGCGGAACATCGATTCGGCCTCGTTTACCTCGCGGCGGCAATTGTCCATGCTGGCGTAGCGCGAATCGGGGCGGCGCTCGGAGCGGATGAAGTGCAGGCGGTTCGGGTCGATGGTCAGGCCGAAAATCTTGCTCTTGAACGGTAGCAGGATCTTGGGCAGCGTAGGGCTGCCCAGATCTTCCGGCGTGAGCGGGTAGTTGGCCGCCTTGATACCGTATTGCAGGGCCAGGTAAAGGCAGGTAGGCGTTTTGCCGGAGCGCGACACCCCCACCAGAATCACATCGGCTTCGTCCAGGTCTTTCAGCTTCACGCCATCGTCGTGGTTCAGCGAGTAGTTCACCGCCTCGATGCGGTGGTCGTACTTCTCTTCGTTGGACATGCCATGCGCTTTGCCCACTTCCAGTGTGGCTTTTTCACCCAGCTCTTTTTCTAGTTCTCCGATGAACGTTTCGAAGAAATCGATCACCAGTGCGCTGGGAATATTCAGTGCGGCGCGCACGTCGGCCTTGATGATGCTGGTGAATACCAGCGGCTTTTCGTGGTCTTCGCGCGCGACTTCGTCAATGCGCTGCGCCAGCTCTTGCGCTTTTTCGATGGTATCGATAAAGGGGATGGTTTCACGTTTGAATTCTTCCGTGTCGAACTGGGTCAGCAGGGTGTTACCCAGTGATTCGGCGGTGATACCGGTGCGGTCAGAGACAAAGAAGGCAGAGCGGCGGTGTGGCATGGTGTGTCCTGTGCTTGGGTTGTACGCTGGCATGAAGTCTGTGCCGTTTTGCCGCCAGCGGCAAGCAGGCAGATCAAGCGGGCGGCTGATCTGCCCGCATGGCGTGTAGTGGCGGCATTACATTTCCCCCTACGATTCAGTGGGATAAATCGTATTTTTTATCCAGTATGCTGAAAAATCAGGGAAAGCCCTGTGTTGTGCGATGCAAAAGTCGCTACGCAAACCGGGGTTTGTTCGGCTAGAATGCGTGCTTCCCTATCGTCCAATCCAACACAGGAAGTGAAGTGATGGCAGAGAACTACGTCATCTGGTTCGAGAACCTGCGCATGACCGATGTCGAGAAAGTAGGCGGCAAGAATGCCTCGCTCGGCGAAATGATCAGTCAGCTTGCCCATTCCGGGGTGCGCGTTCCGGGAGGTTTTGCTACCACAGCAGACGCCTATCGGGATTTTCTCCAGCACAACGGTCTGGCTGACCGCATCAATACCGCGCTGTCGAAGCTTGATATCGACGACGTAACGGAGCTGGCTCGTGTCGGCAAGGAAATCCGTCAGTGGATTATCGACACACCATTCCCGGCCAAGCTTGATGAAGATATCAAGACTGCCTGGGACCAAATGGTTGCCGATGCCGGTGGTGCCGATATTTCCGTAGCAGTACGTTCCTCTGCAACCGCAGAAGATCTCCCCGATGCCTCGTTCGCAGGCCAGCAAGAAACCTTCCTGAATATTCGTGGCCTTGACAATGTCAAGGACGCCATGAAGCACGTATTCGCCTCCCTCTACAACGATCGCGCTATTTCCTACCGCGTACACAAAGGCTTTGCCCACGATGTGGTGGCGCTGTCTGCGGGTGTGCAGCGTATGGTGCGTTCCGATAGCGGCGCGGCAGGCGTGATGTTCACTATCGACACCGAATCCGGTTTTGAAGACGTGGTATTCATCACTTCTTCCTACGGTTTGGGCGAGACAGTGGTGCAAGGCGCGGTGAACCCGGACGAGTTCTATGTTCACAAGCCAACCCTGAAAGCCGGTCGTCCTGCCATTCTGCGCAAGACCATGGGCTCCAAGCTGATCAAGATGGAATTCACCGACGCCTCGCAAGCTGGCCGTTCCGTGAAAACCGTTGATGTGGCGGAAGACCTGCGCAAGCAGTTCTCCATCACCGACGCCGAAGTGGCCGAGCTGGCCCAGTACGCGCTGATCATCGAGAAACACTATGCCCGCCCGATGGATATCGAGTGGGGCCGCGACGGTCTGGATGGCAAGCTGTACATCCTGCAGGCGCGTCCGGAAACGGTGAAATCGCAGGAAGACCGCAAGGACACCCTGCGCCGCTACCGTCTGAAAAACACCTCCACCGTCCTGTGTGAAGGCCGTGCCATTGGTCAGAAAATTGGCCAGGGCACCGTGCGCATGATCAAGGACGCGTCCGAGATGGATCAGGTTAAAGCCGGCGACGTGCTGGTAACCGACATGACCGACCCGGATTGGGAACCGGTTATGAAGCGCGCTGCTGCGATCGTGACCAACCGTGGCGGCCGTACCTGCCACGCGGCCATTATTGCGCGCGAGCTGGGTATCCCTGCTGTAGTCGGCTGCGGCGACGCTACCGATCTGCTGCGCGACGGCATGCAAGTGACCGTATCCTGCGCCGAAGGCGACACCGGCAACATCTATGATGGCCTGCTGGAAGTGGAAATCATCGAGCTCGAGCTCGACAAGATGCCGAAGTCGCCTGTGAAGATCATGATGAACGTGGGCAACCCGGAACTGGCTTTCGACTTCGCGCAGCTGCCGAACGAAGGTGTAGGCCTGGCGCGCATGGAGTTCGTGATCAACCGCCAGATCGGTATCCACCCGAAAGCCCTGCTGGAGTTTGATACCCTGCCGGCCGACCTGAAAGCGACCATTACCGATCGCATCGCAGGCTACGCAAGCCCGGTAGACTTCTATGTGGACAAGATCGCCGAAGGCGTGTCCACACTGGCCGCAGCGTTCTCGCCGAAAAAGGTCATCGTGCGCATGTCCGACTTCAAGTCGAACGAGTACGCCAACCTGATCGGCGGCCAACTGTACGAGCCGCACGAAGAAAACCCGATGCTGGGCTTCCGTGGTGCAGCCCGCTACGTGGCCGACAGCTTCCGCGACTGTTTCGAGCTGGAATGCCGCGCCATCAAGAAAGTGCGCGACGTGATGGGCCTCACCAACGTGGAAGTGATGATCCCGTTCGTGCGTACCCTGGCCGAAGCCGAAAAAGTGATCGAGATCCTGGCCGCCAACGGCCTGAAGCGCGGCGAAAACGGCCTGCGCCTGATCATGATGTGCGAACTGCCGACCAACGCCATTCTGGCCGAGAAGTTCCTGCAGCACTTTGACGGTTTCTCCATCGGCTCCAACGACATGACCCAGCTTACCCTGGGCGTGGATCGTGACTCCGGCGGCCCGATCGCAACCACCTTCGACGAGCGCAACGAAGCCGTGAAAGCCATGCTGCATCTGGCTATCCAGGCTTGCCGCAAGCTGGACAAGTACGTGGGTATCTGCGGCCAAGGCCCGTCGGACCACCCTGACTTTGCCAAGTGGCTGGTAGAAGAGGGCATCGAGACCATCTCGCTGAACCCGGATACCGTCGTGGAAACCTGGCTGTACCTGGCCAAGGAACTGAACGCCTAAGCGTTGCGTTTCTGCCCCGCGCCCGACTCGCCAAAACGGTTTCCGTTTTGCCCTGGTCGGGCGTTTTTCTTTGCTGATGCATGTAGTGCGCAGGTAACACCCCAGCATGTCGGGGTGGGGTGGTAAACTTCGCCAACCCTTTCTGCTACCTACGTGATACGAGGACAATAATGAGCAGCCGTATCTCCCTCTCCCGATTCCTGATTGAAGAACAGCGCCAGCACGGCGCGCTGCCGCCGGACCTGCGCCTGTTGATCGAAACCGTGGCGCGCGCCTGCAAGGCCATTGCCCACTCGGTAAACAAAGGCGCGCTGGCTGGCGTGCTGGGCGATGCCGGTACCGGCAACGTGCAGGGCGAAGCCCAGAAGAAACTGGACGTGATCGCCAACGACATCCTGCTGGAAGCCAACGAATGGGGCGGCAACCTGGGCGCCATGGCGTCTGAAGAAATGGAGCTGCCGCATTCCATTCCCGAGCACATGCCACGTGGCCGCTATCTGCTGATGTTCGACCCGCTGGACGGCTCGTCCAATATCGACGTGAACATCTCTGTGGGTACCATCTTCTCGGTGCTGGAAGCGCCAGAAGGCAACACCCAGCCTACCGAAGCCGACTTCCTGCAGCCAGGTAGCCGCCAGGTCGCCGCCGGCTACGCGGTGTACGGCCCGCAGAACATGCTGGTGCTGACCTTTGGCCAGGGCGTGTACGGCTTTACGCTGGACCGCGAGCTGGGTTCCTGGGTGCTGACCCACCGCAATATGACCGTACCGGCTACCACCGGCGAGTTCGCCATCAATATGTCCAACCAGCGCCACTGGGAAGCCCCGGTACAACGCTACGTCGGCGAGCTGCTGGCTGGCAAGGAAGGCCCGCTGGGCAAAGACTACAATATGCGCTGGGTCGCCTCCATGGTGGCCGAAGTACACCGCATCATTACCCGTGGCGGTATCTTCATGTACCCGAAAGACGCGCGTGACCCTGCCAAACCAGGCAAGCTGCGTCTGATGTACGAAGGCAACCCGATGGCCTTCATCATCGAGCAGGCTGGCGGCCTGGCTACCGATGGCCACCGCCGTATCCTGGATATCGTGCCGCAGGGCCTGCACGAGCGCGTCGCGGTGTTCCTGGGCTCCAAGGAAGAAGTGGCCCGTGTGACCGGCTACCACCAAGGCTGATGCCGGCCTGCGGCCAACGTTGGCCGCAGTGCATGCCTACAAAACCGTCGGCGCCGAGCCGGCGGTTTTGCATTGTTCTGCTTTTATCTTCCTGCGTTGCAGCATTGCGCCTTCCTGCCTGTGGGCGAAACGCCTAAAATAGCGGCACAAACCCAACACAGCCCCTACGCTGGAGAACCCAATAATGACCATCATCCGTCAGGAAGACTTCATCCAGAGCATTGCCGATGCCTTCCAGTACATCAGCTGCTACCACCCGAAAGACTATATCGAGGCGCTGTACCAGGCCTATCTGCACGAAGAAAGCCCGGCGGCCAAAGACGCCATGGCGCAGATCCTGATCAACAGCCGCATGTGTGCCGAAGGCCGCCGCCCGATTTGCCAGGATACCGGTATTGCCGTGGTGTTCCTGAAAGTGGGCATGAAAGTGCAGTGGGACAGCACCCTGTCGGTACAGGAAATGGTGAACGAGGGCGTGCGCCGTGCCTACAACAACCCGGACAACAAGCTGCGCGCTTCCGTGCTGCTGGACCCGGCAGGCAAGCGCCAGAACTCCAAGGACAATACCCCGGCCGTGGTGCACTTCGAGATCGTCGAAGGTGACGGCGTGGAAGTGACCTGTGCGGCCAAGGGCGGTGGTTCCGAGAACAAATCCAAGTTCTACGCGCTGAACCCGTCCGACAGCATTGTTGACTGGGTCGTGAAAACCGTACCGACCATGGGCGCCGGCTGGTGTCCACCGGGCATCCTGGGTATCGGTATTGGTGGTACCCCGGAAAAAGCCATGCTGCTGGCCAAAGAGTCGCTGATGGACCACGTGGATATCCACGAGCTGAAAGCCAAGGCCGCCAGCGGTGCCGAGCTGAGCCGTGTGGAACAGCTGCGTCTGGAAATCTTCGAAAAAGTGAACGCGCTGGGTATCGGTGCGCAAGGCCTGGGTGGCCTGACTACCGTGCTGGACGTGAAGATTCTGGATTACCCGACCCACGCCGCCAGCCTGCCGGTCGCCATGATCCCGAACTGCGCCGCCACGCGCCATATCCACTTCCATCTGGATGGTAATGGCCCGGCTGTGCTGGAAACACCGAAGCTGGAAGACTGGCCGGAAATCACCTACGACACCAGCAATGGCAAGCGTGTGGACCTGGACAACATTACCCCGGAAGAAGTCGCCAGCTGGCAGCCGGGTGATGTGCTGCTGCTGAACGGCAAGATCCTTACCGGCCGCGACGCCGCGCACAAGCGCATGGTCGACATGCTGAACAAGGGTGAAAAGCTGCCGGTAGACTTTACCAACCGCTTTATCTACTACGTGGGCCCGGTAGATCCGGTGCGCGACGAAGTGGTTGGCCCGGCCGGCCCTACCACCGCTACCCGCATGGACAAGTTCACCCGCCAGATGCTGGAACAGACCGGCCTGTTGGGCATGATCGGCAAGGCCGAGCGCGGCCCGGCTGCCATCGAAGCCATCAAGGACAACAAAGCCGTGTACCTCATGGCAGTGGGCGGCTCGGCCTACCTGGTGTCCAAGGCCATCAAGGCATCCAAGGTGGTGGGTTTTGCCGACCTGGGTATGGAAGCCATCTACGAGTTCGAGGTGCAAGACATGCCGGTAACCGTGGCTGTCGATTCGAGTGGTATCTCGGTGCACAACACCGGCCCGGCGGCATGGAGCGTGAAAATCGCCGATATCGCCCGCGCCAAGCGCCCAGCCTGATAGCCAGACCGTATCAACCCCAAACCCCTTCCGGTATCCGGGAGGGGTTTTTTGTGGCTGACAGTGTGTCTGTCTGGCGTGCACCGGACCCGGCAAAGCCGCGCCGCGCCACAGCAGTAGCGGCGTCCGCAGCCTGGCTGTTTACAAAACAAACGCTGTTTGTGTGTCAAATAGGGTTTGTCATCGCTCTCAACCCCTTCCGGTATCCGGAAGGGGTTTTTTATTGTGATTGAAAGCGTGATGTAAAAAAAAGACGGTTCTACCGGATGGTTTTCCATTTCGATAATACCAATCAAAGACCACATGGTTTTGCCATGCCACAATACTTTTACACGCCTTCATTCGTCACCCAGGTGGCACAACACACACAGACACAGGAGCAGGCCATGAAAGTGAAACACAAGGCTTGGTGGGTATCGCTTTTGATACTGGTCAGCATGCTGGCCATTGCGCTGGCAGGCACCTATACCATGCGCCAGATGAGCGACCAGGATAACCGCGCACGTATCAAGCAGCTGATGTTCAGTACCTACTCCGGCATTCTGGAGCTGGAAAAGATGGCCGCCAGCGGCAAGCTGACGGATGCCCAGGCCAAAGACATTGCCACGCAGATACTGCGGGAAAACAAATACAGTAGCTCCGAGTATGTGTATGTGGCAGACGAGAAGCTTAATTTTGTCGCCACGCCGCTGGACCCGCAGCTGCATGGCACCAGCTTTAACGATTTCAAGGACGCAGATGGCCAAAGTGTCGGTGCCATCCTCAGTGCTGCTTTACAGAAATCCGGCGGCCAACTGACCGAATACTGGTGGACGGCACTGCGCGAGGGCGAGGTCGTCGACCTGTTGTCGGTGGCGCAGCGTACCCCGCGCTGGCACTGGGTGGTGGGTACCGGTATCAGCTTTGCCGAGGTTGACCAGCGCTTCTGGCATACCGCGCGCTGGCAGGTGCTGGTATGCCTGTTGATGGTAGCCTGTATTGCCGCCGTGATATTGCTGGCTGTGCGTGGCTTGCTAGCCAAGCTGGGGGGTGAACCGGACGAGGTGCAGGCACTGGTGCAAAAGGTCGCTGCGGGTGACCTGCGTGGCACCGAAGACCAGGCTGGCAGGATACCGGCACAGAGCATTTTTGGCGCCGTGCTGACCATGCGTTCTGCCTTGCGCGAGCTACTGGGCAATATGAGCCAGTCTGTGATGACACTGAACCAGAGCAGCCACGCCATTGTGGACCAGGCTTCCGGCAGCCGGGTGCTGGTGCAGCAGCAAACCGAAGCCACCGTGCGTATCAGCCAGGCTACTGACCAGTTCAGCCAGCAAGTTGCCGGCGCCGCTGGGCAGGCGCGGGAGGCACGCCTGCAAAGTGACGATGCCATCAACAGCGCCGCCAGCGGGCAAAAAGTGATTGCCGAGGCCGTAGGGCGGCTGAATGAAATCGGTACCTTGGTGATGGCCACGCAACGCAGCATAGACGATCTGGCTGGCCGCCTGGGCAGCATTACCGCTGTTATTGGCGTGATTCGCGATGTGGCAGACCAGACCAACCTGCTGGCGCTGAATGCCGCCATCGAAGCCGCACGGGCGGGCGAACAGGGCCGGGGGTTTGCCGTGGTGGCAGACGAAGTACGCAAGCTGGCAGAGCGTACCAGCCAGGCCACGGGTGAGATTACCCAGACCATCGGCAGCATTCAGGTCAACAGCCAGCAAGCCAAGCAGCGAATGGACGAAATGGTCGAGCAGCTGCATGGCGGCATCGCCCAGGCGCAGGACGGCGGCAAGGCGGTAGGGGTCATCCGCGAGGGCACCGAGTCGGTCTGTACCAGTATGCAGAAGGTAGAACAGGTGCTGCAGCAGCAGGTGGATGCCAGCCGCGCCATACGTGAAGACCTGTACGCCGTGGCCAAGATATCGTCCAGCACGCGTGAGGCATCCGAGCAAACGGTGCACATGGCCGAGTCTATCAGCCAGGCCGCCGACACCCTCTCCGAGCTGTCCGCACGCTTTCAGCTATAGCCGTCTTGCCCTGCACCTGGCCAGCAGTTGTGGTCAGGCCGGTGCAGGGCCTGTGCAGGTGGCGGCGGTTAGCGCGAGCTGCTCACCGTGCTAGCGGCGGAAAATCTGGCGTTTTACGCGCTGGCACAGCCACCGGGCCGCGATGCCTGCCACCATCAGGACAATGCGCTTTTTGACCGACACAGCTAGCCTCCTTTCACCGTGGCATACACATATTGCCGGCCCGTGCGGGTAAAGGCGATGACCTGGTAGCTTTCCCGTACCCCGGTTTCCATGCCGGGGCTACCCTGCGGCATGCCGGCCACGGCCAACCCTGCAATAGCGGGCTTGTCGCGCAAGATCTGCTGCACCATGGCCGCCGGTACATGGCCTTCGATCACGTACCGCCCTAGCTGCGCCGTATGGCAGGAGCGCAAGTTGGCCGGCACGCCCAGGCGGTCTTTCAGCTGTGCCATATCGGTGCGGTCCTGGCTTTGCAGCGTTAGCTGGTTGGCGCGCATGTGGGCGGCCCACTTGCCGCAGCAGCCACAGGACGGGTCTTTGTAAAGTTGGCCGCTGTTGGTTGCCAGAGCAGGCAGACTGATAGCCAGGGCCAGAAATAGCAGATGGGCAGGACGCATGATGCTCTCTCAAAGCGTAATGCTGCATGGACGCCTGTTCCCGTGCCAAGTTCCTGCACCAGCTATGCGATACTCTCGCTCTTGAGGCCGTTACCGGCCGGACAACACGGGGCGAGTAGTGCGATTACGGATTTTCTTATGGCTATGGCTGCTGTGCCTGTCGCCCGCTTGGGCGGTGCAAACCCAGGTACTGTCTCGCGCCTACCTGGTAGACCCGCAAGGCCAGCTGGATTTCCCCCGGGTACGCCAGCAGCTGTTCACCCCGCTGCCCGGCATTCTGGCGCGTGGTTATACCCCCACTGTCACCTGGCTGCGCATTACCGTACAAACCGCGACGCCCGGTGAGCCGCTGGTGCTGCGCATACGCCCGGGCTATCTGGATGAGGTGCGCCTGTACGCGCAAGATGCCCAGGGGCGCTGGCAGCAGCAAGTCGCAGGCGACCGCTATCCCTATGTAAAGCGCAGCTACCCCGGTATTACCCCGTGCTTTCTGGTGCACCAGGCGCAAGCGCAAGCCGTGTACTACCTGCGCCTGCACACCACCAGCACCAGCATGCTGAGCGTAGAGGCCCAGCCGCTGCAGCAGGCGCTGCAGTTTGATGTGCGGCAATCTGCCTGGCAGATTCTTTACTACGCCATTCTGTTGTGGCTGCTGGTGTGGGCCATTGCCGACTACCGGGAAAGCCGCGACCGCGTGGTGGGGTTGTTCATTCCTTACCAGCTACTGTCATTGCTGCTCAACCTGGCTTTCATGGGTTACTACAGCATGTTGGCACCAGCCAGCTACCCGCAGCTGGCCGATGTGGCCACCAGCTGGACATCCACCCTGTTTTGTCTGGCCAGCCTGCTGTTCCACCGTTACTTGCTCCTGGGGTTTTCGCCGCCGCGGCTGCTGCAGTGGATTCTGAAACTGCTGCCTTGCTACTTCCCTTTACTGTTTCTGCTGCTGGCTTTCGGCATGGTACAGCCCGTGATGCAGACCAATACCATGATGGCACCGGTGCAGGTACTGCTGATGGCGGTGACCGCCTGGCTGGTGCCGCCGCACCCCTTGCGCCGGCTACTACGTGTGCTGTATACGCTGTCTATCGCCGTGGTGGCGCTGACCATGCTGCCCTTGCTCGGTATCGGCAATGTGCTGGAAATGAACCAGTACGGCCAACTGATACAGTCGCTGCTGATCAGTGCGCTGGCCTTTGTACTGCTGCAGCGCCGCTCCACCCAGCTGCGCCGTGAGCGCCACGCTTTTGCGGTAGAGCTGGAGCTGGCACAGCAACAGATCGCCATCGAACGCCAGCAAAGCGAGGAGCAATCCCGCTTTATGGCCATGCTCACGCACGAGCTGAAAACCCCCATGTCGGTGATCAGCATGGCGCTGGGCAGCTTGCGCATGCAGCTGGGTGAGCAACGCATCCTGTTGCACGCCGAGCGCGCGGTAGACGACATGAATGCCGTGGTAGAACGCTGCACCCAGGCCGACCGTATCGAGCAAGGCCAGTTGGAGATCCTGCGCGAGACCATTGTGCTGGCCGAGCTGGTACAGGATGTGTGCCATAACAGCCGTGAGCCGGAGCGGGTCGTACTGCACCCCGGCACCGTGCCCTTGCTGCACAGCGACAGCCAGCTCTTGCGTACCGTGTTATCAAACCTGATAGATAACGCTATGAAGTACTCGCCATCAAACAGTGTGATTAATGTTAGATGGGGGGCGAAGTCCGCCGGATTGTGGCTATCTGTTGACAATGTTGCGTCATCTGCAGGCATGCCGGATGCAAGCAAGGTGTTTACAAAGTATTATCGAAGCCCTGGCGCTCATAGCAAAACCGGTTCCGGCCTGGGGCTCTATCTGGTGCGGGGCCTGTGTACCCAACTGCAAGGGATGGTGTCTTACCGGCCTGAAGCCAATATTGTGAGATTCGAAGTATGGTTACCCGTATCAACCCGTTAAACGTTGTGGTCGTAGAAGACCATGATGTCTTGCGAGAAGTCACCCTGGACGCGCTGCGCGTACAGGGCTACCACGTACAAGGTGTCGATTGTGCCGAGGCACTGGGCGACCTGCCGTTTCAGCCCGACCTGTATATTGTGGACTTGAACCTGCCGGGAGAAGACGGCATCAGCCTGTCCCGCCGCCTGCGTGCGGCCCAGCCCGAAGTCGGCATCATCATGACTACCGCCCGCAACAGCATTGCGGCCAAGGTAGAAGGCTACGCCAGTGGTGCGGATATTTACCTGACCAAACCCTGTTCGCTGGAAGAATTACTGGCTGCCGTGCGTTCGCTGGCGCGGCGCCTTACCGGCCAGGGGCCGGAGCATGGCTGGTTGCTGCATACCGACAAGCAGCAATTGTCTGGCCCTGGTGGCCAGGTGGCGCTGACATCGTCCGAGTTTGCCCTGCTGGCCGGCCTGTCGCGCGCGCCGGGGCGGCAGCTGGAAACGTGGCAGATGATCGAGCTTTTGGGCAAGCGGCTGGAGGAATACAGCAAAGCCAACCTGGAAGTACAGCTGGTGCGTCTGCGCAAAAAGCTGGTCCAAGCCGGCTGCGATAATAATGCATTGAAAGCGGTACGCGGGCAGGGCTACCAGCTGGCCGTGACGCTGGCTATCCAGTAGTTCACTGCCGCCTGGCTAAAGGTTGGCCGCAACAAACCCCGCTTGCCTGGCAAGCGGGGTTTGTCTTTTGGCAGCCAGGCTGCCAGTGCTGCATCGGTAGCGGTACTAGGCAGCCGAGCGCATGCTGCTGCCTTCGTCCGGCGCACTAAAGTCGTCGTAGGCCCGCATCATCTCCATTAGCCGCTGCGCGATACGCCCTTGCACCTCCTGGCTACTGGCCACGGTGCTGCTGGCGGTGTTGCTGCTATCGCTGCTGCTACTGTCGCTGTCCGTGCTGCCGGCTTGCGCTTGCTGGCGCTGGTAGGCCACGCTTTCACTGAAGGTGACTTTGCCATCACCGTCGGCGTCGGCGGCGTCAAAGTTGTCTGCCAGCTGGCTAAACATGCTCGCGGCCCGGGTATCGCCAGACTCTGCCGCGGTGGTGGCCATGTCGGTCAGCTGGCTTTGGTCCAGGCCTTCGTCTTTGCCACCGCGCCCGCCTTGCGGTGGCGGCGGCGGCATGCCACCACCACCCATGCCAGGCATACCACCCTGCATGCGCATGGCGTTGAACTGGCTGTCCAGCTGATCCTGCAGCGACTGGATGCCGCTGGTGAGCTCGTCCTGGGTCACCTTGCCGTCGCTATCGCTGTCCAGGCTGGAAAACACCTCATCGCTACTGGCGGTGTTGCTGTTTTGCCCGCTGCGCGAGAGCTGGCTGATGGCCGAGGCAAAATCGCCCGCTTCCAGATAGCCCTGGTTATCGGTATCCAGTTTGCTGAAAATCTGCTGGGCGACCTCGCTGGCTTCCGGTCGCTGCCGCATGCCGCGGGGCCCGCCGGGGCCCTGCATCATATTGGGCATGTAGCTGCTGGTACTGCTTGTTACGCTGCTCATGGTCATTCTCCCTGAAGGGTCAGAAAGCCCACCCGGGTCGCACAGGGCGAATGCCTGCCACAGCCCGTAGCGGGTTATGACACTTTATGGCGCTGTTGTAAGCATGATTTATCCACTTTGTATCATGCTCGATACAAACTGCCTGCCTAGCGTGGTAGTACCAGCAGCGCTATCAGGCCGCCGCTGCCAGCATTGCTCAGGTAGAGCTCGCCGCCCATGCGCCGCGCTGCATCGCGGGCGATCGTCAGCCCAAGGCCAGTGCCGCCGGTGTGGCGGTTGCGCGAGTCTTCCAGCCGTACAAAGGGCTCGAATACCCGTTCCAGCTCGGCTTCTGGTATGCCGGGGCCGTGGTCGCGAATGCAGATTTCTACCGTGGTGTCGCTTTGCTGCAGGCTGATGTCGGCACGCACGCCATAGCGCAAGGCGTTTTCAAGCAGGTTGTCCAGGCAGCGGCGCAGGGTGGCGGGCAGGGTACGTAGCTGGCTGGCCTGGCCGCTAAAGGTAACCGGCTGGCCCAGCTCCTGCGCGTCTTCTGCCATGGCCTGCAGCAGTGCTTCGATATCCAGCTGTTCCCAGTGTTCTTGCTGGCTGTTATCGCGCAGGTAGGCCAGGGTGGCATCCAGCATGGCGGCCATATCGTCTATGTCCTGGTTCAGGCGCTGCTGCAGCGTGTTGTCCTCTATCTGCGTACTGCGCAGGCGGATGCGCGTTAGCGGGGTGCGCAAATCATGCGATACCGCGGCCAGGAAATGGCTGCGCTCGTCCATCTGGCGGCGCAGCTTGGCACGCATGTCGTTAAACAGCTGTGCGGCCTGGCGGGTTTCCAGCGGGCCGGTTTCGTCTATCGGGGGCGAATCCAGCGTGCGGCCCAGCTCGCGGGCGCCCTGGGTAAGCTGCTCGATAGGGCGTACCAGGCGGCGCGCGCCGTACCAGGCCAGCAGGGTGACCAGCACGAGCTGTATGGCAAAGCCTGCCCAGAATTCCGGCGGCATTCGGCGTTCGCCTTTGCCGGGCGGCGGGTGGTCGCCGGGCGGTGGGCCCTCCGGGTGTCGTGCCAAGTCTGGCGGGGGGGCTTCCCGGTGCTGTGCCCTGTCTGGCGGACGTCTGTCCTCTGGTGGCGGGCCATCGGGTGCAAACACCATGAACAGGGCGGTCATCACCAGGTGGCTGCACAGTAGCGCGGCCAGCACCAAGCCAAACAAGCGGGTAAAAACAGTATCAGGCACAGGCCATTTCATACGGTGGCTTTCAGTTAACCTTGCAGTCCAGCAAGTACCCTTCGCCACGCACGGTTTTCAGTAGCTGCGGCTGTTTCGGGTCGTCGCCCAGCTTTTGGCGCAGGCGCGATACCAGCAGGTCGATGCTGCGGTCGAAGGCTTCGACGGTACGGCCACGGGCGGCGTCCATCAGCTGCTCGCGGCTAAGGATGCGCTGCGGGCGGGCCAGAAAAGCGCACAGCAGGCGGTATTCGGCGTTGGATAGCGGCACCAGCAGCTGTGCGGGGGTGGTGACCTGGCGCTTCTGGTGGCTCAGCCGCCAGCCGGCAAACTGCACGGTATCCTGGTCGGCCGCCGTGCCCGGTTTGCCGCGTACCCGGCGTAGCACCGTGTGAATGCGTGCGACCAGTTCGCGCGGGTCGAATGGTTTCACCACGTAGTCGTCGGCACCCAGCTCCAGCCCCACCACCCGGTCGGCCGACTCGCCACGGGCGGTGAGCATGATGATGGGGGTGTCGCCCTGGGCGCGCACATAGCGGCATAGCGATAGCCCGTCTTCGCCGGGCAGCATCAGGTCCAGGATGATCAGGTCAAGCTGCTCGCTTTCCAGCGTACTGCGCAGGCTGTGGCCGTCACCCACACACAGGCACTGCATGCCATAGCCTTGCAGGTATTGCGCCAGCAGGCTGCGGATGTCGGGGTCGTCGTCCACGATCAGCAGGCGGATGCCGTGTTCGTTCATGCATGCTCCTTGGGAAAGCGCCGTGCCGCCTGCATGGTGGCGGCACGGCCGTGTTGTGACGGGTATCAGCGTTTAGCCTGGCGGCGGCAAATCGCGGGCTGGCGGTGGCGACTGTAACACCTGGCGCACGATGCCGGCTTGCTGGCCTGTGAGGCTATCAAAAAATGCCAGCCAGGCGGGCGATGGCTGCATGCCTGGAGCAGCCAGGCTGGCCGCACGTAGCGCTTGCGACAAACTCAGGCGGGTATCCGCCAGTTTTTCCTGCAGCTTGAAACCGGCATGTTGCAGGCCACGCTGCTGCCGTGTGCGCTGGTTCAGGTCGTCCTGCTCGGCTTTGATCCACAGCGACTGCTGGGCATCGCTTAGTTGCAGCGCAGGCAGGGTGTCTTCCAGTACCACGGCCAGCGGTGGGGGCGGCATATCGTGCGGCATCCCTTGTGCCGGGCCGTGCGGGGGCGGGGCGGGCTCATCTGCCCGTGCGGGCAGGGTGGTGGCCAGTGCCAGCAAGGCGGTGGCCAGCAGCAGGGTTTTCTTGTTCATGACAGGGCTCCTTGGGGGCGGCGCAGGGCCGATACTGGCAGTATCCTGCCGGGCTGTATCGCGCCCTTGTCCCCTTTGTAACAGGGCTGATACATAGCGGTGGCGGCTGTAGGGTGAGATGGCGCGATTTGTCCTGTATTTGGCCTGGCGCGGCATGGTGTCTGGCTGGCATGCCCGGCACAATAAGCCTGTCTCCACTGGCATACAGGTATGTCGCCATGTCCGGTTCTGCCCTGATTGTGATCGATGTTCAGCAGTCTTTCCTGCACCGCAGCTACTGGGATGACACCCGGCTGCCCCCCTTTCGCCACGCGCTACTGGCGCTGATCGCCGGGGCGCGTGCCCGTGGCGTGCCGGTGGTGTACGTACTGCACGAGGACGGCGACGGCCCATTCGCCGCCGCCAGCGGGCATGTCCAGCCTATGGCCTGGCTGCCGCCGGCGCCCGACGCTAGCTTTACCAAGCACGTACACAACGCGTTTACCGATACCGGCCTGCAGGCGTGGTTGGCCGCACGCGGCGTAGACCGGCTGATCATCAGCGGCATCCGTACCGAGCAGTGCTGCGAAACCACCACCCGTGTTGGCAGCGACCTGGGCTTTACCGTGGATTTTGTCACCGAGGCTACGCTGACTTTCGACATGACCCACCCGCTCAGCGGCCGCGTATACAGCGCCGACGACATCTGCCAGCGTACCGAGCTGGTGCTGGCCGGCCGCTTTGCCCACATCCATACCGTGGCCAGCGTGCTGGCGCGGCTGGATGCCGATGCGGCCAACTCGGCCATCCTCTGAAAGGACACACCCCATGCTGCAACTGCGCCCCAGCTGCGAACACTGCAACACCCCCTTGCCGCCGGATAGCGCTGATGCCCGTATCTGCAGCTACGAGTGCACCTTCTGCGCCCGCTGTGTAGACACCGTGCTGCATAACACTTGCCCCAACTGCGGCGGGGGCTTTGCGCCGCGCCCCATCCGCCCGGCGCGGCAGTGGGTTGGCCGCACCGGCCTGGCTGCGCACCCGGCGACGGCTACCGTGACGTACCGCCCGGTAGACCTGGCCGCCCATGCTGCGCTGTTGGCCGCACAGGGCGGCTTGCCACCGGGTGCACGTTGATAGCGCTGTGTCCTGCAAAACGGAACGCACTGTTGCTGTGCGCGGGCAGCCAGCCTGCGTAAGCTGCTTGTCATTCATCCGGGCCGCGTGCGGCCAACCTTGGGGAGCAGGCCATGAACTGGCAAGACCGGCTGATTGCGCTGGCAATCGTTGCGGTATGGGGTTTCAACTTTGTGGTGATCAAATGGGGCGTAGCCGGTGTGCCGCCCTTCCTGCTGGGGGCACTGCGTTTTAGCGCTGCCGCCGGCCTGGGCCTGCTGTTTGTGCGGCGGCCGGCTATCCCGTGGCGCTGGCTGGCGCTGTACGGCCTGAGCGTGGGGCTGGGGCAGTTTGCCTGCCTGTTTACCGCCATCAAGCTGGGCATGCCGGCCGGGCTGGCGTCCATCGTGCTGCAGTCGCAGGCGTTTTTTACCCTGATTATCGGCATGCTGTGGCTGGGCGAACGCTTTACCCCGTGGCAGCTGGCCGGCCTGCTGATCGGCAGCGCCGGGCTCTACCTGATCGGCGGCCTGGGCGCGGCCAACTTGCCCCTGGCCGGTTTCGTGCTGACGCTGTGCGGCGCTGCCAGCTGGGCGTTGTCCAATGTGGTGGTGCGCCGCATCGTGGCCGCCGGCTACAAGCCGGACATGCTGGGCCTGGTGGTATGGAGCAGCCTGGTGCCCATTGTGCCGTTCTTTGCGCTGTCCGGCCTGTTCGAGGCCGAGCGCATCGTGTGGGCGCAGGTGGCCACGCCGCAAAGCCTGTTTGCCATTGCCTACCTGGCGCTGGTGGCCACGCTGTTCGGCTACGGCCAGTGGAGCAAGCTATTGAGCCGCCATGCGGCCAACGTGGTGGCGCCGTTTTCCTTGCTGGTGCCGTTTTTCGGCGTGCTGTCGGCGGCGCTGGTGCTGGGCGAGCGCCTCAGCTTCTGGCAGCTGGCCGGCGGCGCGTTGCTGTTGGCCGGGCTGGCGGTAAACGTGTTCGGCCCGCGCCTCTTGGCCTTGTGGCGCAAGCCGCAGCCAGCGTAAGGTTGGCCGCATGCGCGATACTTTGCAGCTGCGCCCGCCGCAGCCGGACGATTTCGACGCTTGGCTGCCGCTATGGGACGCCTACAACGCCTTTTACGGTCGCGACGGCGAGCTGGCGCTGCCGGCCGCCATCAGCCAGCTGACTTGGCAACGCTTCCTCGACCCTGCCGAGCCGATGCACGCGCTGCTAGCCTGGCGCGGCGGCCAGCTGCTGGGGCTGGCGCACTATGTGTTCCACCGCAACACGCTGATGGCGCACCACGCCTGCTACCTGCAAGACCTGTTCACTGTGCCTGCGGCGCGCGGGCAGGGCGTGGCACGGCAGCTGATTGCCGCCGTACTGGCCGAGGCGCAGGCCGCCGGCAGCCCCAGCGTGTACTGGCACACCCGCCACGACAACGCCGCCGCCCGCTGTACGACCGTGTGGCGCGGGAGACCGGCTTTGTCGTGTATCGTCATACCTTCTGACCCCAGGACCCACACCATGAAACTGTACCGACTGCTGACCGGCCCCGACGACAGCGCTTTCTGCCACCGCGTGACCGAGGCGCTGAACCGTGGCTGGCAGCTGCACGGCGCGCCCACGCTCACCTTCAATGGCGAACGCGTCATTGCTGGCCAGGCCATCGTCAAGGAGGTGGACGGCGATTACCAGCCGGACATCAAGCTGGGGGAGTTTTAACCGTGTCGGGGCAAGGCGCTCGCCCGCTGTACGTGATTTACAAAATCACTTATCCGAATGGAAAAATTTACGTCGGACAAGACCGCACGGACAGCATTAATTATTTTGGTAGTGCTTCTGACGAGCTCATCGCTAAAGACTTTTCAAGGGAGGAGCGGCGTGACTTCACTATCCGTAAGGAAATTCTGTGGGAGTCGGCAGACTGCAGCCGTTCGGAGCTAAGTCAGCAAGAGGTCGGCTTCATTCTGGCATTGGGCGCTAATAACCCAGCGGTTGGCTACAACCAATGGCCGCCTTTCAAACCAAAGCAATGACAAGGTTGGCCGCATGAAAGACATCTACTTCCTGCTTACCCCGCGCTATCTGGCGCTGGATTTCGTCGGCCCGGCCGAGGCCTTTCGCATGGCGCTGGACGAGGGCGCGCCGTTTCGCCTGCACATTGCCGGCCCGGCGACAGAGTGCGTCAGCTCGCTGGGGCTGGTGTCACGCATCGACCCGCTGCCCACAGCGGTGGCCGACGGCAGTCTGGTGATCGTGGTGGGTACGGTAGATGAAGACGCCGATTACGCCACGCCCGAGGCGCAGCAGCTGGTGGCCTGGCTGCGCCAGCACATCCGCCCGCAGGTGGCGCTGGCTACCGTGTGCTCCGGTGCGCTGCTGGCCGGCATGGCCGGGCTGCTGGATGGCCGCACCTGCACCACGCACCACAGCATTACCGCCAAGCTGGCTGCGGCCGCGCCACGGGCACGGGTGCTGGATAACCGCGTATTTGTGGAAGATGGCCACATTGCCACCTCGGCCGGCATTACCACCGGCATGGACCTGGCGCTGGCACTGATAGAGCGCCACGCGGGCCCCGATGTGGCGGCGCGGGTGGCGCGGCGCATGGTGCTGTACAGCCGCCGCGCCGGCGACGACGCCCAGCTGTCGCCGTGGCTGGCTTACCGCAATCACCTGCACCCGGCGGTACACCGCGCGCAGGATGCCATCGCGCGCGACCCGGCGCAGCATTGGCCGCTGGACAGCCTGGCGGCCAGGGTGCACCTGAGCCCGCGCCACCTCACGCGGCTGTTTCGCCAGCAGGCCGGGGTGAGCATTGTGGAATATCAGCAGCGCCTGCGTGTGGCGGTGGTGCGCCAGCTGTTGCAGCAGGGCGTGCCGGTGGAGCGTGCGGCCGAGGGGGCAGGGTTTGCCTCGGCACGCGATATGCGCCGCGTGTGGGCCAAGTTCGAACAGCAGCTGCCGGGGCAGGTGGCGGCGGGTTTGTAAAAGCCTTGTTACCGGCGGCAACAATCTGGCAACCCGCCTCCCTGCCTGGCGCGGCATGCTGATGGCTTTGCGTAGCGGGGAGCAGCGATGAGCTATAGCGGCATGGCCGTAGGCGGCAGCCAGATGCTGAAAGGCATGGTGGGGCTGGGCAAGGGCGTGTACCACGCCGGGGAGGCGGTGGTGGATGCGGTCTCGGGCGAGTTGGGCGAGGCGGCGCTGGATTTGGGCGAAGCCGGGGTAGACCTGGCAGGTGGCGCCTTCAACCTGGCTGCCGGCGCGGCAGAAACGGCGGTCGAGGCGGCCGAGGTGGTGTACGAAACGGTGGCCGCCACCGGCGAGAGCGTGGTGAACGGCATGAAAGTGGCCGGCAACATTATCGATATTTTCGCCTGAGTGCTGGCAGTGAACACAGCAAGGCCAGCCCGCGGGCTGGCCTTGCGCTTTGCCGGGCCGCTACGACAGCACTGCGCCAGCCTGCCGATGCAGCGGTTCCCACGAAATGGCAATAAGCCCGTACAATCCGCCGATTGATTTTGCGGTATCTGCCATGACCATTACCCTTCCTGCCGGCGACGGCAAACCCGGCCTGCACTTTCGCAGCGTGCACCGCGAGCGCTATGACTTTGTGGCGCTGATTGCGGCCAACCCCGAGCTGGCCGAGTTTGTGCGCCATAACGAACACGGTATCGAAACCGTGGACTTCCACAACCCCGCCGCCGTGAAAGCGCTGAACCGCGCGCTGCTGATGCACCACTACGGCGTGCTGTTCTGGGATATCCCGCCCGGCTACCTGTGCCCGCCGGTACCCGGCCGTGCCGACTACCTGCACCACGCCGCCGACCTGTTGGCCAAGAGCAATAAAGGCACCATTCCCAAGCGCGCCACCGTGCTGGATATCGGTGTGGGTGCCAACTGCATCTACCCGATTGTCGGCCGCCACGTATACGGCTGGCGCTTTGTCGGCAGCGATATCGACGCCGACGCGCTGCGCATGGCGCGTTTGATCGTGGATGCCAACCCGCAGCTGAAAAGCGGCCTGAAACTGCGCCAGCAAACCGATGCGGCCAACGTGTTCGACGGCATCATCAAGCGCGAAGACCGTTTCGACCTGACCATCTGCAACCCGCCGTTTCACGGCTCTGCTGCCGAAGCCGACGCCGCGGCGCGGCGCAAGGTGGCCAACCTCACCGGCCAGCGCATGGCCAATGTGGAACTGAACTTTGGCGGCCGCCACCACGAGCTGTGGTGCGAGGGCGGCGAAGAGTATTTCCTGGCCACCATGGCGCGCCAGAGCGTGCGCTACGGCCATCAGGTAGCGTGGTTCAGCTCGCTGGTGTCCAAGGTGGACAATGTCCGCGGCCTGCTGCGCGAGCTGGAAATGTGCAACGCCAAGCGTGTGATCACGCTGGACATGGCGCAGGGCAACAAGATCAGCCGTGTGGTGGCCTGGACCTTCCTGGACAAAGAAGCCATGGCCGAATGGCGCGAAGAGCGCTGGGAAGCCTGACCCGCAGTGGAACGCTGCCAACGGCGGTGCATACCCGGTGCTGCACCGCCTGTGGCCACCTGTAGCGCAATACTTGATCTAGTGCATGGCTGGTGAAAAGTGCGGCTGGTAAGGTGCATATTAGATAGAAAGTGTTAATTTCAAGCAGCGGGTTTTATGCATTTTGATTGTTAAAGTGCCTATCACGCCCGCTGCTTGGCCCGCCTGGAACCTGCCATGAAATATGCCCTGTTTTGCCTGGCCGCCCTGGCCACCTTGCCTGTCAGCGCCAGTGCCAGCCGCCTGGACGATGTCCAGGCCGCACGCGAAGTGCGCGTGTGCATCTGGCCCGATTATTACGGTATTTCCTACCGCAATCCGAAAACCCGTCAGCTCAGCGGGGTGGATATCGATATGGCACAGGGGCTGGGCCGCGACCTGGGCGTGGCGGTGAAGTTTGTTGATAGTTCTTTTGCCAGCCTGATCGACGACGTACAGCAAAACCGTTGCGATATCGCCATGTTTGCCATCGGCATCAACCCGGCGCGTAGTGAAAAGCTGCGCTTTACCCGCCCGCACCTGATCAGCGACATCTACGCCATTACCACCAAAAGCAACCGCCGCATCCAGCGCTGGGAAGACATCGACAAGCCTGGCATGGTGGTGGCGGTAGCCAAAGGCACGCTGCACGAGCCGGTGATGCGTGAAAAACTGAAGCAGGCCACGCTGCTGGTGACCGATACGCCGCAAGGGCGCGAGCAAGAGGTGGAGTCTGGCCGTGCCGACGTATTCATGACCGACTACCCGTTTAGCCGCCGCATGCTGGAAACCACCGACTGGGCACGCCTGGTGGCCCCGCCTGCTACTTACCACCTGACCCATTACGCCTACGCCATGAAAAAGGGTGACGATGCCTGGTATGAACGGGTGTCGCGTTATCTCGAGCGTACTCGGCAAGATGGCAGCCTGGCTGCGGCGATCAAACGCCACAAGCTGGACCCGGTAGCCGAGCGCTAGAGCAGGGTAGCCAGTGAGTCAGTACAGCAGCCTGCAAACCCGGCTGGGCCTGAATCAGCGCGCGACCTTTGTCATGGTGGTGGTGCTGGTGCTGCTGTTTACCGCGCTGGCTACTGCCTCGGTGCAGTGGCGTTTGCGTAGCGAGGCGCTGGCGCGCCAGTTTGCCCTGGCCAGCCTGACCGTGCGGGCGCTGGAAGACCAGCTCACCCAGAGCCTGAACGTGGTGGAGCGCACCTTGCTGCTGTCTGGCAGCACACCGCAGCGCAGCGACAAGCTCAAGGCATTTTTGCAGCAGGCGCCTTATATCCGTTCCATCGCGCTGGAAAACAGCCAGGGGGTCGTGGAAGCCAGTACCAATGCGGCTAACCTGGGGCTGCGGCTGCCGCGCAGCCAGTTCATGCCGCAAAGTACCGAGCCACTGGGTGTGCTGCGCACCGGCCCGCTCACCGCCGGGCGCGATTTTGCCGATAGCTCGCTGGCCGGCCAGCCAGCGCAGAGCGGCATCAGCTTTATCCCCGTCGCGCTGGACGTGATGCAGGACGACCAGCGCTGGGTCACCGTGCTGGCCGCGCTCAATACCGATTATTTCCTGAACTTCTACAGCAACCACATTAGCCCGCAGCAGGGCCAGGTGGTGCTGCTGCGTTACGACGGCAGCCTGATCATCAGTACCGACCCGCAGGCCCGCCCCGGCCAGCCCGGCCCCAGCCGCTTGCTGGCCGCCCGCCTGGCCCAGACCGATGCCGACAGCTACCGCGAAACCTGGCCGGATGGCCAGCGTGTGCTCACCGCCTACCGCGCCTCGCGCGTGTACCCCTTTGTGCTGGCTGTACACCTGGACGAAGCGCGGGCGCTGGCCCCCTGGCGGCAGGAAGCCTGGCGCACGGCCTGGGTGGTGGCCGGCGTGCTGCTGATACTGCTGGGCGTGGCCACGCTGTATTTCCTGCGTTTCGAGCGCTTGGCGCGGGCGCGGGCACGCGACGAGCAAGACCTGCGCATCGCCGCCGCCGCCTTCGATTCGCAAGAAGGCATTTTTGTTACCGATACGCGCAGTGTGATTCTGCGCGTGAACAGCGCCTTTACCCGCATTACCGGCTACACCCAGACCGAGGCGGTAGGGCAGACCCCCGCGCTACTGAGCTCCGGCCGCCATGACCGGTCGTTTTATGCCCAGCTGTGGCACCAGCTGCTGAGCCACGGCAGCTGGAGCGGCGAAATCTGGAACCGGCGCAAAAACGGTGAGATCTACCCCGAATGGCTCACCATCACCGCCGTGCAGGATGCCCACGGCGAAGTCAGCCACTACGTGGCCATGCTCACCGACATTACCCAGCGCAAGGCCGCCGAGCAGGAAATCCAGCAGCTGGCTTACTACGACCCGCTCACCCGCCTGCCCAACCGCCGCTTGCTGCTGGAGCGCCTGCAGCTGGCGCTGGCGCACCCGGAAGGCGAGGGCGCGCTATTGTTTATCGACCTCGACAACTTCAAGATGCTGAACGACACCTTGGGGCACGACCATGGCGATGCGCTGTTGCAACAGGTTGGCCGCAGGCTGCAGGCCGGGGTCGGCGAGAACGACACGGTTGCGCGGCTAGGGGGGGATGAATTCGTGGTACTGCTGCCGGCACTGGGCAGCCATGTGGCCGAAGCCGCTGCCGTGGCGCAGCGCTTGGGTGAAAGCCTGCGCCTGGCGCTGAACGCCCACTATGACCTGAACGGGCACGACTACCAGTGCACGCCCAGTATCGGGATATCGCTGTTTGCCGACGGCCCGCGCCAATGCGACGACCTGATGAAGCGTGCCGACATGGCGCTGTACAGCGCCAAGGCAGCAGGGCGTAACACCGTACGCTTTTTTGACATGGCGCTACAGCGCAGCGTGGCAGAGCAGGCAAGGCTGGAGAGCGCGCTGCGCCGCGTGCTGGCAGAAGAACAACTGAGCTTGCATTACCAGCCGCAGGTAGACGCCAGTGGCAAGATCTGCGGTGCCGAAGCCCTGCTGCGCTGGCACGATAGCGTGCTGGGCGATTTGTCGCCGCAGCGCTTTGTGCCGCTGGCCGAAGAGAGCGGCTTGATCGTGCCTATCGGCCTATGGGTACTGGAGCAGGCCTGCTGGCAGCTGGCACGCTGGGCGGCCCAGCCGCACACGGCGGGGCTGAGCCTGTCGGTGAACGTGAGTGTGTGCCAGCTGCGCCAGCCGGATTTTGTGGCCCAGCTGCGCGCCATCCTGGCGCAAACCGGTGCACCACCTGAGCAGCTGGTGCTGGAGCTGACCGAAAGTGTGCTGATGGACGACGATGGCAGCGGTAGCCGCAAGATGCGCGCAATACGCCGCCTGGGGGTGCACCTGGCGCTGGATGACTTCGGCACCGGTTACTCGTCGCTTAGTTACCTGAAAAAGCTGCCGCTGGACCAGCTGAAACTGGACCAGTCGTTTGTACAGGGCATGCAGCACGACGGCCCCGATGCCGCCATCGTGCGCGCGGTGCTGGGGTTGGCGCAGACCCTGCGGCTGGATGTGCTGGCCGAGGGCGTGGAAAGCCAGGCGCAGTACGACAGCCTGCTGGCCTGTGGTTGCCAGCACTTCCAGGGTTATCTGTTTGGCGCACCGCAGCCGCTGGCCGCATTCGAACAGCGGCTGGCCGCGGCCCATAGCCGCAGCTAGGTTTTATTGCTGCCTTGCACGGCGGCAGCGCGCAGCTTGTCTTTCTTGCTCATGCGCTTGCCCTTGATGCCGCCGTTATCGTCGGCTGCGGCCAACCTGGCCGCCGGTGTATCGCTGGCCGGGTAGGCGGCGAGCTGCTCGCGGGCGATCTTCAAACCCAGGCGTTTTTCTATCAGGCGAAAGTGCGCGCGGCTATCGGCGTCGATCAGGCTGATGGCCACACCGGCTTGCCCGGCGCGCCCGGTACGGCCGATGCGGTGGGTGTAATCCTGCGGCGAGCGCGGCAGCTCGGCATTGATCACCGCGGGCAGGGCGGGGATATCGATACCGCGTGCGGCCAGGTCAGTGGCCACCAGCACGTGCAGCGTGCCGTTTTTCAGGTTGTCCAGCACGCGCTCGCGCCGGCCCTGAGCCAGCTCGCCGTGCAGGGCGGCGGCCCGCACGCCTTCGCGTTGCAGCCATTGCGCCAGCTCGGCGGCGTCGTGCTTGCTGTTGACGAACACCAGTACCTGCGGCCACGCGGCCTCGCGCAGTAGCGCCAGCAGCACGGCGTAGCGGTCTGCCGCGTTGATCTCGATGGCGCGCTGGCTAATGTCCGGCGCGGCTTCGTCGGCAATGGCCACGCGCTGCGGCTGCTGCAGCAGGCGTGTGGCCAACTGTTGTACGTTGGCCGCAAAGGTGGCCGAGAACATCAGCGTCTGGCGCTGCGCCGGCAGCAGGGCCAGGATGCGGCCCAGCTCGTCGGCAAAGCCCAGCGCCAGCAGGCGGTCGGCTTCGTCCAGCACCAGGGTGTCGATGCTGCCCAGCGGCACGGCGTTATTGGCGATCAGGTCCAGCAGGCGGCCTGGCGTGGCCACCAGAAAATCGGCCCCGCCGCGCAGCGCCATCAGCTGCGGGTTAATCGATACGCCGCCGTAGACCACCACGATCTTGGGGCGGGGCAGGTGGGCAGACAGCTGCCACAGGGTGTCGCCAACCTGCTGTGATAGCTCGCGCGTGGGCAGCAGGATCAGGCTGCAGCCACGGCCAGCGGCCAGCTGTTTTTGCAACAGGGGCAGGCAGTAGGCCGCGGTTTTGCCCGAACCGGTGCGGGCGGTGGCCAGCACGTCGTGGCCGGCCAGCACGGGCGGGATGGCGGCTTGCTGGATAGCGGTGGCGGTGTCAAAGCCGGCGTCGGCCAGCGCGCGTTGCAGCGCCGCGTCGAGCGCCAGGGTAGAAAAAGGCATGGGCAGGGCCGGGTAAGGTGCAAAGGCGGCAGTCTACGGGGTTTGCGCGGTGGCAACCAGCACCGCCATCACGCCACGACCTTGGCATGACGATTGACGGCGCCGGGCAGGATGCGCATGATTCAAGCGCTTGTTTGATTATTGCCATCCCGCAGCCGAGGCCCCATGAAAAACCGCGAAGAAGACCTGTTCGTGCCCGTTACCGCCAGCGATACCCTGTATGTAAAGCGCATTCGCCACCCGCTGCACAACGGCCAGCCGGTTCTGATGGTGCACGGAGTGATGGCCAACGGGCGCATTTTTTATTCCGATAGCGGCAAAGGGCTGGCACATTACCTGGCTAGCCAGGGCTACGACGTGTACGTGGCCGACCTGCGCGGGCGCGGGCGCAGTACGCCGCGCATCAGCCGCCATGCCCGCCACGGCCAGACCGAGATCATTCGCGAAGACCTGCCCGCGCTGCACGCGGCGGTGCGCCAGCATAGCGGCGGGCAGGCGGTGCACTGGATGGCGCACTCCTGGGGCGGGGTGCACATGAGCAGTGCGCTGCTGTACCAGCCCGCGCTGATACCGCAGGTGGCCAGCCTGGTGTATTTCGGCAGCAAGCGCAGCGTGCACGTGCGCAACCTGAACAAGCTGCTGGAAGTCGACCTGATGTGGAACGGCGTGGCGCGGCTGCTGTGCCGCAGCGTGGGTTACCTGCCGGCGCGGCGCATGGGCCTGGGGGCCGACGACGAAAGCAACAAGAGCCATTGGCAGAGCAAGCAGTGGGCCAAGGTGCGCCCCTGGGTGGATAGCGATGACGGCTTTGACTACGCTGCCGCCGCGCAGCGCCACACCCTGCCGCCTGCGCTGTATTTTGCCGCCCAGAACGACCCCTGCCGTGGCCACCCCGACGATGTGCGGCGTTTCCGCGCAGAAAGCGGCGCGCACCTGTCGCGCGTACACCTGCTGGCACGCCACACCGGCCACCGCCACGATTACGACCACGTGAGCCTGCTGACCCACCCGGATGCGGCCAACGATCACTTTCCGCTGGTCTTGGCCTGGCTGGCCGGCCAGCACCAGCGTGTGGCCGAGCACCCTGGCGCTTGATCTGGCGCATTGGCGTCAGCCTGCGCGCATGGTACAAAGCCCGCCTTGATGTTTTTCGCCGGATACCGCGATGACTGTTTTGCAATTTGATCTGGACGCCGTGCTGGACACCCTGGCCGACCAAGGCTGGGTGGTGATACCGCATGCGCTACCCGCCCCGCTGGTGCACAACCTGCGCGACACCTGCCTGTCGGTATGGCAGCAGGGCTTGTTTCACGAGGCGGCCACCGGGCGCGCCACCGGCCAGGCGCGCCGCGCCGAGATCCGCAGCGACTCGGTACTGTGGCTGGACCAGGTGGCGGCCGAGCCAGCAGTGCAGGCGTATAACGCGGCCATGGACGACATCATGCACGCGGTGAACCGCGGCCTGTATCTGGGCCTGGCCGAGCTGGAATCGCACTTTGCCGTCTACCCGGCGGGCGCGTTCTACAAGAAGCACCTGGACCGTTTTCAGGACGACGATGCGCGCACGCTGACCACGGTGTTTTATCTGAATGAAGGTTGGCCGCAGGACGCGGGCGGGCAGATCCGCCTTTACCTGGACGAGGCGTGCAGCGAGTACCGCGATATCGAGCCGGAAGCCGGCACGCTGGTTTTATTCCTGTCAGAGCGCTTCTGGCACGAGGTGCTGCCGGCGCGGCAGCAGCGCTTGTCGGTGACCGGCTGGTACCGCCGCCGCAGCGACCGCCTGTTGTGAGCGCGCTGCCGTAGCCAGGGTACGTGTCGTGTTTAACCCAGGCTGTACAGCGGGTTGCCCAGCTCTATGTGGATGCCCGCTTCCCCTACCACGCAGTTACGGCCACTGCGTTTGGCGTGATACAGGCGCTGGTCGGCCAGCTGGAGCAGCGCAGCCGGGGTGTCTGCCCCGTGCTGCAGGCTGGCGACACCGGCACTGATGGTGACCACCGGGCTCACCGGCGATGCCGGGTGTGGAATGGCCATGCTTTCTACGGTGTGGCGCATGCTTTCCAGTAGCTGCCAGGCGCCCTGGCTCTGGGTGGCCGGCAGAATCACCACGAACTCTTCGCCGCCATAGCGTGCAGCCAGATCGCCGGGGCGGCCCAGGTTGGCCGCAATGGTTTGCGCCAGTTGCTGCAGCACACGGTCGCCCATGGCGTGGCCGCAGTGGTCGTTGTATTGCTTGAAGCAGTCCACATCGATGATGGCGACCGACAGCGGCAGCTGGTTGCGGCGGGCGCGTTCCCATTCGCCCTGATACACCTGGTCCAGCTGGCGGCGGTTGGGCAGCTCGGTCAGGCCATCGATATTGGCCAGGGTTTCCAGCATGCGACGCTGGCGTTCCAGCTTCAGGTGGGTGGCTACCCGTGCCTTGACGATGACCTCGTTCAGCGGTTTGGTGATGTAGTCCACCGCCCCGCGCAGCAGGCCTTGTGCTTCGTCTTCCGGCCGGTCCTGGCCGGTAATGAAGATCACCGGAATATGCTTGGTGCGCGCATCGTGGCGCAGGGCTTGCAGTACGGCAAAGCCATCCATCTCCGGCATGACCACATCAAGCAATACCAGATCAGGGTGGTGCTCGCGCGCCAGCTGCAGGGCTTGCTGGCCGTTTTTGGCCATCAGGACGGTGTAGTCGGCCTTCAGCAGGCCGTCCAGCAAGTGCAGGTTGATGATGACATCGTCCACGATCAGGATTTTTTGTTGTTGTTTCATGCGGTACTTCCGATGGGCAAGTCCAGTGTCTTGATCAGTGTTTGCAGCTGTCTGTAGGCCTGATCATATTCTATCTGATCAAGTAATTTACCGATATTAATCAAATGCTCATGGCAATCGATAGGCATGGCATCAAAAAGTGCCGCTAATGCTTCATCGGCACGGGAGTCGGCGTGTTTGAGCTTATCTTGCAAATGTTGCAAAAGACGCACTTGTTCCAGTGGTGTCTTGGGGGTGACAGTGCTGCGCGCGGGTGGGCTGGTGCTTGCCTGTAGCTGGTGCAGGGTTTTTTCCAGCTCGTCCTGCAGCTCGGGCAACAGCGCTTCGGCGGCCAGGCGCTGGTGGTCGCGCAGGGCGCCATCGATATCGCTGGCGAGCCGGGCCAGGCGCTGCGCATCCACGTAGGCGGCAGCGGCTTTCAGGCTGTGCGTGTGGTATTCGATGGCGGCCCAGTCGCCGGCTTCGCGCAGTAGCTGCAGTTTGGCCGGTAGCTGCCGGTAGCTGCTGACAAAGTGGTATTGCAAGCGTTGCGCCAGGTTATGGCTGCCTTGTCGGGGTGTGGCGGCGAGTGGCCGGCGCGGCTGTTGGGCGGGTAGCCAGCGCAGCAGGGCGGCAATCAGCTCATCGGGTACGATGGGTTTGTCCAGGTGATCGTTCATGCCGGCGGCCAGGCTGGCCTGGTGGTCGCTCACCATGGCGTGGGCGCTGAGTGCCACGATGGGCAAGCTGGCGTGCGCCGGGTTGGCGCGGATCTGCCGGGTGGCGGCAAAGCCATCCAGCATGGGCATCTGGATATCCATCAGCACCAGGTCGTAGTGGCCGATGTTGACGGCGTCTACGGCGTCGACGCCATTCTCGGCGATATCGATCAGTAGCCCGCTGTCTTCCAGCATGCCCAATACCACTTCACGGTTAATGGCGTTGTCGTCCACCAGCAGCACGCGGCAGCCGGCGACGCTGGACAGGCTGGCCAGCTGCAGCGCCAGGCGCTGTTTTTCATCAGGCGGGGCGGGCAGGGCGTGGCCGGCCAGGCTTTGTAGCAGGGTCAGCACGCTGGCGGGGCGCGGTGGTTTGGCCAAGATGCCTTGCACGCCGGCTGGCTGCTCGTCTTCGCTGTCGCTGTAAGGCTGGGTGAGCATGACGACGGCCGGCTCGCGGGGCAGGCTGGCGGCGCGCAGGCGTTGCAGGGTGTCGGCACCACTCCAGCCGGGCATCTGGCTGTCCAGCAGGACCAGGTCTACCGGCTGGCCTTGTTCGCAGGCCTGGTGTAAGCGGGCCAGCGCGGCCATGCCATCGCCGGCTTCGCTCACCTGCATGCCCAGGCTGAACAGCATATTGCTCAAGGCACTGCGTGCTTGCGGGTGGTCGTCCACCACCAGGACGTGGCGGCTGGGCAGCGGGGTGTCGGGGGCGGTGTCGGTTTGCCAGGGCAGGGTGAGTCGCAGGGTGAAGCGGCTACCGTGGCCGGGCTGGCTGTCTACCAGCAGCTCGCCTTGCATCAGGCTGGCCAGCTGTTTGCAGATGGCCAGGCCCAGGCCGGTACCACCGTAGCGCCGGGTGACCGAGCCGTCGGCCTGGGTAAAGGAGTGGAACAGCTGCTCGCGCAGGGCGGGCTCTATGCCGATACCGCTGTCTTGCATGGTGAAGCTCAGGCTGACACTGTGGGTGTCTTGCTCGGCCACACTCACCGACAGGGCAATCTGGCCGCGCTCGGTAAACTTGGCGGCGTTGCTGGCCAGGTTGCACAGGATTTGCTCCAGCCGCAGCGGGTCGCCTATCAGCCGGCCGGGGACGTTGGCCGCCAACTGGCAGATGGGCTCGATGGGCTTGCCCTGAATACGCAGCACCATGACGTCGGTAACGCGTTCCAGCACATTGTCCAGCGCAAACGGCACGCTTTCCAGCGTGAGCTTGCCGGCTTCTATCTTGGAAAAATCCAGAATGTCGTTGAGGATTTGCAGCAGGCCCTCGCCATTGGCCAGGATCTTGTGCAGGTAATGGCCTACTTGCAGATCGGGGTCGCGTTGCAGGGCCAGCCGCGCCATGCCCAGTATGGCGTTCATCGGAGTGCGGATTTCGTGGCTCATATTGGCCAGAAACAGCGATTTGGTACGCGTGGCGTCTTCGGCGCGCTGGCGCGATTCGGCCATGGCTTGTTCGGCGGCCTTGCGTGCACTGATATCCATGATCACCACCACCATGCCGGCGTCCGGGTCGGCGGGGTTCACCAGCTTGGCACTGATGGCACACCATACTGGGCTACCGTTCTGGCGGCGCAGTGCCATATCGGTTTCCAGATAGCTGCTGCGGGTCAGGTGGCCGGTGAGCTGGTAGTCGCTTTCGCTCAGGTAAACCAGCTGGGTGGGCTGTTTGTCCAGCGCGCCTTGCGGGTAGCCCAATATCTGCTCAAACCCCTGGTTGCATTGCTGGAAGATGCGGTCGCGCACGAAGGCAATGCCGACCAGCGCATTGTCCAGAATGGCTTGCTGCTCCAGCCGTATCTGGTTGAGCCGGGCAGTGCGTTCTTGTACCTGGCGCTCCAGGTTGTCGTATAGCCGGGCGTTGTCGATGGAGACCAGTGCTTGCAGGGTGAGCATGCGCAGGAAGGTAAGCCGCTCGTGGCTGAACGCGTGCTGGATCAGGCGGTTTTCCAGATACAGCACGCCGATGACCTGCTGCTTGCGCAAAATGGGCAGGCACAGTACCGAGCCGGGTTGGTGCTGTTCTACGTAGGGGTCGGTGTGGAAGCGTGGCGAGGCAGCCAGGTTGCCTTCTATCAGGGCTTCGCCGGTGCGGATCACGTAGCGCAGTAGCGACAGCGGTAGCAGCGGGTGCTGGCGCGCGTCCAGCAGCACGGGTTCGGGCTTGCTGCGCTGGCTGTCGCCTTGCTCCAGCAGCCAGTGGTTCTGGTAGTGCAGCAGCAGGCGGGCGTACTGCGCGCCGGTATTCTCGCGCACGATGTCCAGCAGCCGGGCCAGCACCCGCTCCAGGCTAAGCTCGCCGGACAGGGCGCGGGTGGCTTTCAGAATGGAGGCCAGGTCGAGCGAGGTCGCGCTGTCTGTCGCGTGTTGGTTGCCGGAGGACCGTTCTGGCCGCGGGATGGTTTGCGCGGGCGGCAGGGTGAGCTGCAGGCCGCGGGCCTGGTAGTGCTGCTGCAGCTGGCTGGCCTTGCCGCTGGCCCCCCACGCCTGGTAGCCCTGCCAGGCCTGGCTCAGGAACAGCTGGGCAATGGTGGTCTGGCCACCGTCTAGCCAGTAGTCGCCATAGCTTTCGCATGCCATGGCAGCAATGTGGACAAAGCCGTGCTGTGTGGCGTGTTCTATGGCTTGCTGGTAGTGCTGTTGTGCCGCCAGCGGCTGCCCGTCCAGCCGGGCTTGTTCTGCCTGCAGTAGCAGGTGGCGGGCGCCAAAATTGTCTGCGCACAGCGTGGCCCAGCGGGCGTAGCGGGCCAGGCAGGCGGCCAGCGTGGCTTGCCAGCTGGCACGCTCGGGGTGTGCCGGCTGTTCGCGCAGGGCGCGGGCCAGAATCAGGCTGCAGTAGAACGTGGCTTCTGTTTCCTTGAACTGGCCGGCTACGTTGGCCGCAATGTGCGGCAGCTGGGCGGTGAGCGCGACCGCGTCGGGGCTGCGCAGCAGGTAGCCGGTAAACAGTTTGCTGTAGTGGTAGTAGGCCAGGTGCAACGGGCTGTGCTGGTAGCGCTGCAGGAAGTCGTGCTCGCTGAACGATTCGTCGTCGAAACTGTGCGGGTGGTAGCTCAGCCCCATCAGGCAGCACAGCGGCTGCACGCTGCTGACGCGGGTGCAATCGTACATGTCTTGCCGGCTGGGATTTTGCAGGCGCTGCAGGTCTTGCTCGCCCAGCTCCAGCAGCGCGGGCAGGTACTGGCCCTGCATGATGCGGTCGGTACCGCGTACGGTCAGGATGTAGCCTTCGTTCAGCAGGTCGCCACTTTCCTGGCTCCAGTGCAGGGCTTCCTGGTAGTAGCCGTTCAGGCTGCGCAGCGGGTGCTGCCAGTGCCCCAGCTTGCTGGCGTATAGAAAGTGGGTGTTCCCGCGAATGGCGATATGCGGCTGCTTGCTGGACAGCGCCAGTGCCTGCTGGCCCCAGTGTTCGCCAGCCTGGTAATGCTGGTGCAGCTGCCCCAGCGTAAAGCCGTACAGGGCGTAGGCGTAGGGCGACAGCTCGCTGTGGCCATGCGTGAGCGATAGCCGGGTCATGTGCAGGATGGCGAGGGCGTCCAGCGTTTGCTGGCCAGACAGGTAGGCGGCATGACTGACGCCAAGCAGCAGGGCCATGGCTGCTTGCGCCGTGCGGTCAGTCATCTGGCCCAGCGTGTGCAGTACGGCGCAGTCGGGCAAGCCCTGCGCGGTGCCCAGCTCGTTTTCCAGTGCGTGCAGCTGGCTTTGTTGCTCGGCCAGGGTGGCAGGTAGGCCAATGCCCAGCATGGCCAGGCCGTGGCGTTGTAGCTGCAGGGCATCGTGGAAGCGGCCTTGCAGCAGGTATTGGTGCATCTGCACCAGATAGCCTTCGATTTGCGTGGCGGTGCACGGGCTATGGGCTTGCAGCTGCGGGTAGAGGCTGTCGGCCAGGGCAAACTGGCCGCAGTGGCTGGCGGCGTCGCACAGGCCCAGCAGGATGTGGCGCAGGTCATCGCTGGCCGCGTCGTCAGGTAGCAGCTGTTGCGCCAGCTGCATGTGGTGCAGGGCGGCGGGGTAGGCGGCTGCGCCTTGTGCCAGCTTGCCGGCTTTGTAGTTCAGCACGGCCAGCTGTTCGCGCTCGGCCGGGTCGTGCAGCAGTGATATGGCCGGGTTGAGCTGTTCCAGAATGGCGTACAGGTCGTCTTGCAGCTGGGTGCTATGCGCCAGCAGGCTGCGGCCAACCTTCAGGTGTTGCTGTAGCTGGCCGGCTTCGTCGTAGAGCGCGTAGGCGGCTTGCTGGATGCGGTCATGCACAAAGCGGTAGTCGTCCTGCCCGCCGTTGCTGTCGTGGCTGGCGGGGCGTATCAGCTCGTGGGCGAGCGCGGGTTTGAGCTGTAGCCGTGCACTGGCCGCAGGCAGGGCGGCAATACGTGCCAGCTGACCCAGGGTAAAGCGGTTGCCCAGCGTGGCCGCTAGCTGTAGCAGGGCCTGGGTCGGGGCGGGCAGGCTGCGCAGCTTGTCTACCATCAGCGCGACGACATTGTCGGTAAAGGCGGTGTTGTCCAGCGCTTGCTGTTGCCAGCACCAGCGTGCTTCTGCCGGGTGGTAGAACAGCAGGCCGCGGTCGTACAGGCTGCGCAGGAACTGGCGCAGGAAAAACGGGTTGCCCTGCGTTTTGTGCTGGCATAGCGTGGCCAGCGGGCTGATGCTGTCTACCGGGCATTGCAGGGTGTCTGCCAGCCATTGGCGGATGTGTTCTTGCCCCAGCGGCGCAATGTGCAGGGTTTGCATGGCGACGCCTTGCTGTGCCAGGGTGCTTTGCAGCCCGGACAGCGGGTGGCCAGGCCCGGTTTCGTTGTCGCGGTAGGCTCCCAGCAGCAGGATGTGTCGGGCTTGCGGGCTGGTGAGCAGTTGTTCTATCAAGCCCAGGGTGGCGGGGTCTGCCCATTGCAGGTCGTCCAGAAAAATCACCAGCGGGTGGTAGGGGCTGGCAAAGGTGGCGGCCAGGGCAAGCAGTAGCCGGTGCAGGCGGTGCTGGGCTTCTTGCGGCGGTAGCGTCGGGCTGACGTGCCGGGCGGGTAGCAGCAGGGCCAGCTCGGGTAGCAGGGCGCACAGGATGTCGGCCTGCTCGCCCAGTGCGTCGCGTAGTAGCTGCGACCACTGTGCCAGCTGGCTTTGCGGCAGGGTAAGCAGCTGGCGCAGCAAATCCTGAAACGCCTGGATCACGGCGGCGTAAGGGGTGTGGCGTTTGTACTGCTCGCATTTACCCGTCACAAAAAAGCTGCCTTGTTCGCTGGCAGGCTGGCGCAGCGCGTCGGCCAGCGCGGATTTGCCCACACCCGCGTAGCCACCCAGTAACACCAGCTCGTTGTGTGCGCCACGGCAGCGGGCAAAGGCTTGCAGCAGCTGCGTTATCTGTGGGGCTCGCCCGTACAGGTTGCCGGGGAGTACCAGCTGGCCGCGCGAATGCCCACCGTTGGTTTCTCCGCTATCGGTCTGGGTGTCGGCCAGTAGCTGGCGGCACAGCTGCAGGTCATTCTTGAGCAGGGCAATGGTCTGGTAGCGGCGGTCCGGATGTTTCTCAAGCAGCCGCTGCACCACGGCCACCAGCTGTGGCGGCAGGGCGGCGAAGGCGGGTAGCTGGAAGTCCGGGCTGCGTGCCAGGTGGCTGTGCACCAGCTCCATGGCGTCCTGGCTATCGAATGGCAGCCGGCCGCTGAGCAGCTGGTACAGGGTGACCCCCAGCGAGTAGTAGTCGGCGCGGTAGCCCAGCGTATGGCTGGTGCGGCCGGTGTGCTCGGGCGAGCTGTAGGCGAGTGTGCCTTCGTGCAGCGGGCCGGTGTGGTGCTCGTAGCTGGGCGGCTGGGCCAGGCCAAAGTCGATCAGTTGTAGCTGGTGCGTGTCGGCATTCCACACCACATTGGACGGGTTGATGTCGCGGTGGACCAGCTGTGCCTGGTGGACGCAGTCCAGTGCGTCGCATAGCTGCAGGGCCATTTCCAGCACCAGGGCGGGCGGCAGCGCCTGGCCGGCTTGTGCCAGCAGCTGGCTCAGTGCCACGCCACCGCAGTCTTCCAGCACCATGACCCAGTGCTGCTGATGCTGCAGCAAGGCCAGTGGTTGCACGATACCGGCGTGGGCAAAGCGCTGCAGGCAGGCATACTCGGCCTGAAAGCGTGCCACGTCGGCAGGCTGAGGCTGCGGGTTGCGCAACACCTTCATGATGACAGGCTGGCCGCTTTGCCGGTGCTGGCTGCGGTAGATCAGCGAGGTGCCGCTATCGTGTAGCAGGCTGCCTGGGTGGTATGCGGGCAGTGTGATCATGGTGTGAGCCTGTGTTCCTGCGTGTGCGCTATGCCGCCTGCGCGCATGTCTGCTGGCCGTGGGTTGGCCGCAGCCGGGTAGCTGGCGGGGTATCTGCTAGCTTTTTATATAGAACATGTACTTATTTTATGATTTTGTGTGAAACAAAGGCCGATTTGCCACTAATTTGATGCAATTTGTATGGCCAGGCCGCCTGCTGTGGCATTTTATGCAGAGTGTGACGGGTCGCCGGTCAGCCGGCTGATGGCCGGGGCTGCCGCAAATGTCTTGCCCGTGACGTGCCAAGGTTGGCCGCAGCCGGCTTGCCGCCGCGCTACGCTTTCCCCGCCTTCCCCTATACGGTTAGAATCGGGCTTTGTTTTTCAATCATTCAGATTCCGCCACATGCTCACTTTCCAGGAAATCATCCTCACCCTGCAGCACTACTGGAACCGTCAGGGCTGCGCTTTGTTGCAGCCTTACGATACCGAAGTGGGCGCAGGCACCTCGCACACTGCCACTTTCCTGCGCGCCCTGGGCCCGGAACCGTGGCACGCTGCCTACGTGCAGCCTAGCCGCCGCCCCAAAGACGGCCGCTACGGCGAAAACCCGAACCGCCTGTTCCAGCATCACCAGTTCCAGGTGGTGTTGAAACCTTCGCCGCCGGATATCCAGGACCTGTATCTGGGTTCGCTGCGCGAGCTGGGCATCGACCCGGCCATTCACGACATCCGCTTTGTGGAAGACGACTGGGAAAACCCCACCCTGGGCGCCTGGGGTCTGGGCTGGGAAGTCTGGCTGAACGGCATGGAAGTGACCCAGTTCACTTACTTCCAGCAAGTAGGCGGCCTGGATTGCAAGCCGGTACTGGGTGAAATCACCTACGGCCTGGAACGCCTGGCCATGTACCTGCAAGACATCGAAAACGTGTACGAGCTGGTATGGACGCGCCTGCCGGACGGCACCGTGGTGACTTACGGCGACGTGTTCTTCCAGAACGAGTTCGAGCAATCGAAATACGCCTTTGAAGAAAGCAATGTCGAGCTGCTGTTCAAACAGTTTGCCGACTACGAAAGCGAAGCCAAACGCCTGCTGGAAGCCGGCCTGCCGCTGCCGGGCTACGAAACCATCCTGAAAGCCGGCCACACCTTCAACCTGCTGGATGCCCGTGGTGCCATTTCGGTCACCGAGCGTGCCGCCTACATCGGCCGCATCCGCAACCTGTCCCGCGGTGTGGCCCAGGCTTATTACGACGCGCGTGAAGCCTTGGGCTTCCCGATGTGCAGAAAAGACTAAGCCATGAAGACAGCGGTAGCCTTTTTCACCCTGATTGCGGTGCTGGCCGGCCTGACCTGGTATCTGGCCAGCCAGCAGGAAGCCCCGCAGCAGGAAGGCAACTTCCAGGTGTACCAAAGTGGTGACGCGCTGGAGCTGGCCATCGATCTGGACAGCATTGCCAATGTGAACGAAGGCCTTGTCCGCTTCATCAACCAGGAGCGTTACGCCGAGAAAAAGCAGGAAGACAGCCTGGGTATCAGCTACCAGGTACGCCGCCTCGAAGGCCGTGCCGATTGCCAGAACATGCAGTACGCCTTTGTGAACACCAGCTACTGGACCAAGCGCAACAAGCATGTCTACACCCAGATGTTCCAGCTGCAGCGCTTTAACTGGACCTTCGTGCCGGTGGAGCAGGGCTCCATCGCCGAAACCATGCTGAAGATTGTCTGCCGCCTGGCACCTAACGCCCCCAGCGAAAAGATTGAATGACCATGACCCAACAAGCCACCTTGCTGATTGAGCTGCTCACCGAAGAGCTGCCGCCAAAAGCACTGGAAAAGCTGGCCAACAGCTTTGCCGACACCATTACCGACGAGCTGAAAAAGCTACAGTTTGCCGCCGCTGACGCGGTGGCCAACGTGTACGCCAGCCCGCGCCGCCTGGCGGTGCAGATCCCGGCCGTGGCGGCCATCCAGCCCGACCAGCACACCGTGCGCCGTGGCCCGGCCGTGTCTGCCGGCATGAAAGACGGCCAGCCGTCGCCCGCGCTGGCCGGTTTTGCCCGCTCCTGCGGTGTAGACGTGGCCGCGCTGACCACCGTGCACGACGGCAAGCAGGACGTGTACGCCTACGAATCCACCAAGGCCGGCGAGGCGCTGTCCGCCGTGCTGTCCGGCATTGTGGCCTCCGCACTGAAAAAACTGCCTGCGCCCAAGCTGATGCGCTGGGCCGACCTGGACCTGCAATTCGTGCGCCCGGTACACGGCCTGATGATGCTGCACGGCGAGCAAGTCATCGCCGGCGAGGTACTGGGCCTGCAAAGCCGCAACCTCACCCGTGGCCACCGCTTCCTGTCGGCTGGTGACGTGACCGTGGCCAACGCCGATGCCTACGCCCGCACCCTGGCCGAAGAAGGCAAAGTCATTGCCAGCTTTACCGCCCGCCGCGAGCTGATCCGCCACAAGCTGGCCGAAGCCGCTGCCCGCCTGAACGCCACCATCGCAGCCCCGGATGCGCTGTTTGACGAAGTCACCGGTCTGGTGGAATGGCCGGTGGTGCTGGAAGCCGGCTTCGAAGCCGAGTTCCTGAACGTGCCACAGGAATGCCTGATTCTGACCATGCAGCAGAACCAGAAGTACTTCCCGCTGCTGGATGGCGAAGGCAAACTGATGAACCGCTTCCTGCTGGTGTCCAACCTGCAGACAGACGACCCGCGCTACATCATTGGCGGCAACGAGCGCGTACTGCGCGCCCGCCTGTCCGACGCCAAGTTCTTCTACGAGCAAGACCAGAAGCAGCGCCTGGACAGCCGCCTGCCGCGCCTGGCCAATGTGGTGTACCACAACAAGATCGGCAGCCAGCTGCAGCGGGTAGAACGCCTGCAGACCATTGCCGCCGCCATTGCCACCCAGCTGGGTGCCGACGCCACCTTGGCCGCACGCGCGGCTTATCTGGCCAAGGCCGACCTGGTGTCCGACATGGTGGGCGAGTTCCCCGAGCTGCAAGGCATCATGGGCCGCTACTACGCGCGCCTGGATGGTGAAGACGCCGCCGTGGCTGACGCCATCGAAGGCCACTACCACCCGCGTTTTGCCGGCGACAGCCTGCCGCAAGGCCCGATCGCCACCGCCGTGGCACTGGCCGACAAGCTGGAAACCATTGTGGGTATCTGGGGTATCGGCCTGATCCCTACCGGCGACAAAGACCCGTTCGCGCTGCGTCGTGCCGCGCTGGGCGTGCTGCGCATGGTGCTGGCCGCCCCGCTGGACCTGAAAGCGCTGATTAGCGACGCTGCCGCTGCTTTCCCGGCCGGCCTGTTGTCGGCCAACGTGGTGGACGAGGTGTACGCCTTCACGCTGGAACGACTGAAGAACTACCTGGCCAACGACTACAAAGCTGACGAGATCGACGCCGTACTGGCGCTGGCCCCTACCCAGCTGAACGAAGTGGGCGCCGTACTGGCCGCCGTGGCGCAGTTCAAGGCGCTGCCGGAAGCCGCTACTCTGGCTGCGGCCAACAAGCGCGTGAAGAACATCCTGAAAAAAGCCGAAGGCGACATCGCCACGGTGAACCCGGCGCTGTTTGCCGAGGATGCCGAGCGTGCGCTGTTTGACGCCATCCAGGCGCTGGCCCCGGCCGTGGAAGCGAAGTTTGCCGCCCACGATTTTGCCGGTGCGCTGACCCAGCTGGCGTCGCTGCGGGCGCCGGTGGATGCCTTCTTCGACGGCGTGATGGTGATGGCAGACGACCTGGCCGTGCGTGGCAACCGTATTGCCCTGCTGGCCAGCCTGGCCGCGCTGTTCAACCGCGTAGCGGATATCTCGCTGCTGGCGGAGTAAGTTCGTTTTCGCCACGGACACACACGGAAGGCACAGAAGACGGCACGTTGCCGGGTGGTAGCTTCCGTGTTTTCTGTGTGCTTTCGTGGCGAAAAAGGCATTTTAATTTTCGTGGCCTAAAAGGACACCATGAAACTTGTCATCCTCGACCGCGACGGCGTGATCAACCAGGATCGCGACGACTTCGTCAAGAACACCATGGAATGGCAGCCGCTGCCACGCAGCCTGGAAGCCATTGCCAACCTGACCCAGGCCGGCTGGCGCGTGGTGGTGGCCACCAACCAGAGCGGTATCGGCCGTGGCCTGTTCGACATGCACGCGCTGAACGCCATGCACGAAAAAATGCACCGTCTGGTGAACCAGGCTGGCGGCCGTATCGATGCGGTGATCTTCTGCCCGCATACCGCCGACGACCAGTGTGACTGCCGCAAACCCAAGCCCGGCATGGTGCACGAGGTGATGGAACGCTTTAATGTGCGCGGCGACGGCTTGCCCATGGTAGGCGACAGCCTGCGCGATTTGCAGGCCGTGGCCGACGTTGGCGGCCTGCCGCTACTGGTGCGTACCGGCAAGGGCCTGCGCACGCTGGAAAAAGGCGGGCTGCCTGCCGGCACGCAGGTATTCGACGACCTGTTCGACGCGGCAGACTACCTGATCAACCTGGACAACTAAGTGTCATGCTGCTGATTCGTAACCTGATCTACTGGCTGCTGGTGGCCATCCTCACCCCGCTGTTCTGTGCGGTGCTGTTTTTGTGTGCGCCGCTGCCACGCCGCCGCCGCCACCTGGTGGGTGAAAGCTGGGCGCGCGTGCTCACCTGGCTGTTGTGGCATGTGGTTGGCCTGCGCTACCGCGTTATCGGCCAGGAAAACATTATCGATCAGCCGGCCATCATTTGCGCCAAGCACCAGTCCGGCTGGGAAACCCTGTCGCTGCAGGAAATCTTCCCGTCACAGGTGTTTGTCGCCA
The DNA here is from genome assembly GCF_979366545.1 of Vogesella perlucida. Classification (NCBI taxonomy): domain Bacteria; kingdom Pseudomonadati; phylum Pseudomonadota; class Betaproteobacteria; order Neisseriales; family Chromobacteriaceae; genus Vogesella; species Vogesella perlucida. Next base: position 147,877 of record NZ_CEETRO010000009.1, on the reverse strand, counting down.
AGCGCGAGCTGCTGATGATTCCGTTTTTTGGCTGGGGCCTGGCGCTGACCAACCCCATTACCATCAATCGTTCCGACCGCGCCAATGCCAACCGTCGCCTGCTGGAGCAAGGCCTGAACCGCAAACAGCACGGTTTCTGGATCAGCGTCTTCCCGGAAGGCACGCGCATTCGCCCGGGCCTGGCTGGCAAGTACAAACTGGGTGCTGCGCGCATGGCGGTGCAATTTGATATGCCCATGGTGCCGGTAGCGCACAACGCCGGCGAGTTCTGGCCGCGCAACGCTTTTCTGAAACACCCGGGGGAAATTACGGTGGTGATCGGCCCGGCGCTGTTCCCGGCCCACTACGCCGGCCCCGAAGCCATGATGAAGGCCGCCGAAACCTGGATCGAAGCGCGCCAGCGCGAGATTGGCGGCGTTGGCCCGTTTGCCCACCCTGATGAACGCAAAGCACGCGCCGCTCAGCCTCACCCTGCCTGACGGCCCGCTGGCGGTGCGGCTCACGCGCCGCGCGCGGCAGAGCGTGGGCATACGCATACGCGATGGCGAGGTAGAGCTGATCGCCCCGCCTGCGGTATCTCTGGCCGCGCTGCAGGATATTCTGGCCAGCAAACGCGACTGGATCATGGCGCATCTGGCGCGCCACCAGGCCGAAGAACACCGGCGCGAAGCCAGCCGCGGCACGGTGATGCTGGCCGGGCATACGCTACAGCTGGTGGTGGAAGAGGGCACGCGGCACCGCGCCCGCATCGATGGCGAAGTGCTGCACCTGGCGGGCCCCGGCCTGCAGCAGCCTGCCAGGTTGGCCGCAGCGGTGGTGGCCTGGCTGCAAAAACAGGCTCGCGAGGGATTTTGCAGCAGGTTGGCCGCATGGGAAGCGCACGCGGCACGGCCGCTGTCCGGCTGGGCGCTATCGTCGGCGCGCACGCGCTGGGGCAGCTGTACTAGCCAGGGCATTATCCGGCTGAACTGGCGCCTGGTGCAGGCGCCGCCTGCGGTGCTGGATTACGTGATTGCCCACGAGCTGGCGCACCTGCGCCACATGAACCATTCACCCGCATTCTGGGCCGAAGTCGGGCGCCTGTACCCCGGCTGGCAGCCTGCACGCCAGTGGCTGAAAACCCATGGTGACAGCCTGTTTCGCTACGGCTGAACAGCCTGTTCTGCCCGGCTGGCTTTAACTTGGCCACCGCGCCCCCATCTGCCCGTTCTTGCCGCCATGCGGCCAACCTTTGACACCTTTGTACGCTGGCCGTATGCCAGCTGTGCACAGACTTATTTGCCGGAGAACCCCATGCGCCTGCTGCATACCATGATCCGTGTCGGCCAGCTCGACCGTTCCATTGCCTTTTATACCGAAGTGCTGGGCATGACCCTGCTGCGCCGCCACGACTACCCGGAAGGCCGCTTTACCCTGGCTTTTGTCGGCTACGGCGACGAAGACAGCAACAGCGTGATCGAGCTGACCCACAACTGGGATACCGACAGCTACGAGCTGGGCAACGCCTTTGGCCACCTGGCAGTAGAAGTGGCGGACGCCTACGCCGCCTGTGACGCCGTACGCGCCAAGGGCGGCAAGGTGGTACGCGAAGCCGGCCCGATGAAGCACGGCACCACCGTGATTGCTTTTGTGGAAGACCCGGATGGCTACAAGATCGAGTTCATCCAGAAAGGGACGCGCTAAGCGCTACCCGCCCGCGGCGGCGAGCTTGCCGCTGTCATCTACAGCCCTTCTGCTATGCTGAAGGGCTTTTTTGCGTCTGCGGCTAGCTGCCGGGGTGACGATTTTTGCTTTTGTGGCAAACCGATTCCGGAATTAATCGTTTAAACTGCGGTCACAAAACATTCTGTTACAAAAAAGAGCGGTTGTGACGCCGCCAGCACAAGGAGCCCTGATGACCCGTTTTACCTCTGCATTGTTGCTTGGCCTGCTACCTGGCCTGGCCCAGGCCGCCAGCCTCGATGGCGCCACGCTATCGCTGGCCTGGGGCCTACCCTTCGCCGGTATCCTGCTGTCCATTGCGCTGTTTCCCATTTTTGCCCCCGGTTTCTGGCACCACCATTTCGGCAAGATCACCGCCGCCTGGACACTGCTGTTCCTGCTGCCCTTCACCCTGAGCTTTGGTGCCGGTACCAGTGCGGCGCTGGTGGTACATGCCCTGCTGGCCGAGTTCATTCCTTTCGTGGTGCTGCTGTTTGCGCTGTACACGGTGTCCGGCGGCATTCTGGTGTGGGGCAATCTGCACGGCTCGCCGGCGCTGAATACCGGCCTGTTGGCGCTGGGCACGGTGCTGGCGTCGCTGATGGGCACTACCGGTGCTGCCATGCTGCTGATCCGCCCGCTGATCAAGGCCAACGACAACCGCCAGCATAATGTGCACGTGGTGGTGTTCTTTATCTTCCTGGTGGCCAATATTGGTGGCGGGCTGACCCCGCTGGGCGACCCGCCGCTGTTTCTGGGCTTCCTGAAAGGCGTGGATTTCTTCTGGACGGTGTCGGCCATGGCGCTGCCGGTCTTGCTGTCGGTGGTGGTGCTACTGGCAGTGTTCTACGCCGTGGATAGTTACTATTTCCGCAAGGAAGGCGTGCAGCCGAAGGACAAGACCCCCGATGCGCCCATCAAGCTGTACGGCCTGCGCAATATCCCGCTGCTGCTGGCCATTATCGCTGCGGTGTTGCTATCGGGCTTCTGGAAGCCGGGCATCAGCTTCGATGTGATGGGCACCCCGGTGGCGCTGCAGAACCTGGTGCGCGATGGCCTGCTGCTGTTGATTGCCGCCATCTCGCTGAAAATTACCCCGCATCAGGTCCGCGCCGGTAACGAGTTCAACTGGGACCCGATTCTGGAAGTGGCCAAGCTGTTTGCCGGTATCTTCATCACCATCGGCCCGGTGATCGCTGTGCTGCAGGCCGGCCAGGCTGGCGCGCTGGCACCGCTGGTAGGCGTGGTCACTGGCCCGGATGGTGCCCCGCTGAATGCCATGTATTTCTGGATGACCGGTATCCTGTCCAGCTTCCTGGACAATGCACCGACCTACCTGGTGTTCTTCAACCTGGCTTCCGGCGACGCCGCTACGCTGATGGGCCCGCTGTCGCAAACCCTGCTGGCCATCTCGATGGGCGCAGTCTTCATGGGTGCCAACACCTATATCGGTAATGCGCCGAACTTCATGGTGAAAGCCATCGCCGAGCAGCGTGGCATCAAGATGCCTAGCTTCTTTGGCTACATGGTGTGGTCCATGGTGTTCCTGCTGCCGCTGTTCGTCCTGCAAACCTGGCTGTTCTTCTGATACACCGCGTAAAAGCCGCCGTGGCCACCAAGCCACGGCGGCTTTGCGGTATGCTTCTGCCTTTCCCGATTTCTGTCTGCAGCACATCATGCATATCCATATTCTCGGTATTTGCGGCACCTTCATGGGCGGTATCGCCGCCATCGCCAAAGCCGCCGGCCACAAGGTGACCGGCTGCGATGCCAACGTCTACCCGCCGATGAGCACCCAGCTGGAAGCCATGGGCATCGAGCTGATGCAAGGCTTTGGTGCCGAGCAGGCCGATATCGGCGCCGATGTGTTTGTGGTGGGTAATGTGGTGACACGCGGCAAGCCGCTGATGGAAGCCATCCTCGACCGTGGCCTGCCGTATATTTCCGGCCCGCAGTGGCTGGCCGAAAACGTGTTGCACGACAAATGGGTGCTGGCGGTGGCCGGTACCCACGGCAAGACCACCACCAGCTCCATGCTGGCGTGGATCCTGCAGGACGCCGGCCTGGCGCCGGGCTTCCTGATTGGCGGCATACCGGAAAACTTTGGCATCTCTGCCCGCCTGCCGGGTACCCCGGCGCAAGACGGGGCCAGCCAGAGCCCGTTCTTTGTGATCGAGGCCGACGAGTACGACACCGCCTTCTTCGACAAGCGCAGCAAGTTCGTACACTACCGCCCGCGCACCGCTGTGCTGAATAACTTGGAATACGACCACGCCGATATCTTTGCCGACCTGGCGGCGATCGAAACCCAGTTCCACCACCTGGTGCGTACCGTGCCCGGCCAGGGCCTGGTGGTGGCCAACGGCCGCGAAGCCAGCCTGCAGCGCGTGCTGGACCGTGGCTGCTGGACGCCGGTAGAAACCTTCGGTACCGACAGCGGCTGGCAAGCCGGTGCGGCCGACGCTGACGGCAGCTTCGATGTGCTGCTCGATGGCCAGCGGCAAGGCCGCGTGGTGTGGGGTGTGCCGGGCGAACACAACCGCCTCAACGCCGTAGCCGCCATTGCCGCCGCCCGCCATGTGGGTGTTACGCCTGCGGTGGCCATCGACGCGCTGTCGCGCTTCCAGAGCGTGAAGCGCCGCATGGAAGTAAAAGGCACCGTGCGCGATATCACCGTGTACGACGACTTTGCCCACCACCCCACTGCCATTACCACCACGGTAGCCGGCCTGCGCCACAAGGTTGGCCGCAGCACGCGTATTCTGGCCGTGCTGGAGCCGCGCTCCAACACCATGAAGCTGGGCACCATGAAGGCCGCACTGCCGGGCTCCCTGCAGGATGCCGACGTGGTGTTCTGCTACGGTGCGGCCAACCTAGGCTGGCGCGTGGACGAGGCGCTGGCGCCGCTGGGCGACAAGGCGCGCTGCTTTGACGATATCGACGCGCTGGTGGCGGCTATTGTGGCCGAAGCCCGCCCAGGCGACCAGGTACTGGTGATGAGCAATGGCGGCTTTGGCGGCATCCACGGCAAGCTGCTGGCCGCGCTGGCTTAGGTCAGGCTCAGCGCCAAAACAAAAAGCCACCGCAAGGTGGCTTTTTTCATGCGGCCAACTTCAGTGCGCGTCGGGGCCCTGCAAAGCGCTTTCCACGCGGTTGCGGCCGTTGTGCTTGGCCTGGTACATGGCGTGATCGGCGATTTTCAGCAGCTCGGAAAGCTGGTTGCTGTGGCGTTTGCGTTCGGCCACGCCTGCCGAAAAGGTGATGTGCAGCGTGTAGCTGTCGATCTGTATCGCTTGTGCGGCCAGGCCCTGGCGGATGTTGTCTATCAGCGCATGCGCTTCGTTCAGGCCGTAGCCTGGCAGGGTAATGGCAAATTCTTCGCCACCCATACGGCCAAACAGCGCTTCGGCTGGCAGGGCGGCGGTGATGAACTGCGTCATGCGCTGCAAGGCGATGTCACCGCTGGCGTGGCCGTACTGGTCGTTGATGGATTTGAAATGGTCGATATCCAGCACCGCCACGCTATAGGGCTGGTTGTCCAGCCGCGCCAGTTCCAGCGCTTTGCCCGCACCGGACAGTAAATGACGGCGGTTGGCGATACCGGTCAGGTCGTCGCAGGTGGCGCGCTGGTACAGCTCGTGCTGGGTGGACTGCAGCTGAGACAGGGCGCGCTCGGTAGCCTGCTTTTCTTCTTCCAGCCGTTGGGCGTGCAGCAGGCGCTCGGTAATGTCCACAAAGCTCAGGACATAGGCGTTGCGCTCGCGAAACAGCAGCGCACGCATGGATAGCACACTCCATAGCCGCTCGCCGTGGCGGGTGTTCAGCTCCACTTCGCGCTCGTTCAGCTGTTGCTGCTCTTGCAGCAGGGCCAGCAGCTGGGTGTATTGCAAGGGCGAGGTAAACAGGCTTTCCAGCGTGCGGCGGTACAGTGCCTGGCGGGTGTAGCCCAGCAGCCGGCTGGCCGCTTCATTGGCGGTAATCACGATCTTGTGCTCGGCATCAATCAGCAGTACGCCGACCTGCACGGTGTCGATCAGCGTTTGCTGGTCGCGCTGTTCTTCGATGAGCTTGCGCAGGCGGTCGCGCAGGCTGTTGTTGGTGAGGGTCAGCAGGTGGGTGGCCTGGTTCACTTCTTCGCTGCGCTGCAGGATGAAGGTCAGCCTGCGGCCAACCCGTAGCAGAATCACCACCAGTGCCCCGCTCATCAGGGTAGCGGCACCGATAAGGTAGAGCGCAAACAGCACAAAGGGCTCGGCGTAGCGCACCGGGGGCAGGTGCACACTGAGCTGCAGGGGAACGGTGGCCAGCTCGGCCTGGGCCTGGCTGGTGTGCAGCAGCTTGCTTTCCAGATACCTTTCCAGCTTTTGCGGGCTGTTGCCGTGGTTGAGCAGCGCATTATTACTGCTGTCGGTCAGGACGATATGCGGGTCGTCGGCCAGCAGGTCGCTGTCCAGCAGCTCGCTAAAACGGACATGGCCGGTCAGCGCGGCGTGGCAGCCGCCCTGGTCACATTGCGGTACCACAATCTGCAAGCGCTCGGGGTCACGCGGGGTACTGGCATCGATGATCAGCAGCTTGCCGTCTACCAGCGGCTGCTGCAGCAGCTGGCGCACATTGTCCTGCGCAGTGTTGTCCAGTGCTTGCGGTTCGCCGTGCAGCTGGTTTTGCGCGGTGTCATCTACCAGCCACAGGCGGCCACTTTCCAGCGGGTACAAGCCATTGGCCTGGCGTGCCAGCCCGTCGCCCGGCTCGCGGTAAAGCAACATGTCTTCGCGCAGCGCCTGCAGGCGGGTGTCGATACCCCGTACCGCCTGGTTTAGCCAGCTGTGTTGCTCGGTATGGATGCGCTGACGGGCAAAGGTGGCCCGCTCGCCGAGTGTTTCCACGACCACCGACCACAGCAGCAATAAAAACAGCGCCGACAGTACCGGCAGCAGCCGGCTCATGCGCAGGGCACTTTGCTCGGCTTGTTGGAGGGTGGATGGCGTCATGCCCGGCGCCCTATGGCCTGGCGGTGGCGGCGGAACACCCAGCGCTCCCAGTCGGCCTGGGCGTCGCCCAGCTTGTCTGCCCAGCTGGCCTGGATGGCGTAGCCTTGGCCCGCCGCCTGGCATAGGTCAATGCATAGCGGCAGCTGCAGGGTCAGCGCCGAAGGCGTACGCGGCTGCAGCAAGACAATGCCGCTACTGCCGACGGCCAGCGGTGCGGGGTGCAGCCAGCACAGGCTTTCCAGCCCGATGCGGCAGGGGGTGAGTGCGCCGGCCTGCGGGTAGCGCTGCTGCAGCGCCAGCTCCAGCGCCAGGTCCAGCTTGGCTTCCAGGCGCTGCAGGGTGCCGGCTTGTTCGGTGCTGTCTGCCGGGCTGGCCAGAATGGACAAGGCCAGCCGTGTGCCCAGCAAGGCTTGGGCAATGGCTTGGGCATCGGCCTGTGGCTGGTAGGCCAGCGGCAGCTCGGCATCAAAGCTGACAGTGTCCAGCGGTAGCAGCAGGGGGGCAGACATGGCTTACAGGAACAGCTTGCGGATGCCGTCCAGCCCGCTCACGCTCAGGCTGTATTGCGCCTGGGCTTTCACCACCGGTTTGGCGTGGGTGGCCACGCCTACGCCAGCTTCGGCCAGCATCAGGAGGTCGTTGGCACCATCGCCCATGGCGATCACCTGTTCCGGCGCCAGGCCCAGCTCGCTGCGTTTTTCTATCAGCAGGCGGCGCTTGGCTTCCGCATCGACAATATCGCCCACCACGCGGCCGGTGAGCTTGCCATCGATGATTTCCAGCTGGTTGGCGTAGGTGTAGTCCAGGCCCAGCTCGGCCTTGAGGCGCTCGGTAAAGTAGGTAAAGCCACCGGACACCAGCATGAACTTGATGCCGTGTTCGCGGCAGGCCGCCAGCAGCTCGCGGGCACCGGCCATCAATTGCAGGCGTTCTTCGTACACACGGGCCAGCGCGCTTTCCGGCAGCCCCGCCAGCAGCGCCACGCGCTCGCGCAGCGACTGCGCAAAATCCAGCTCGCCGCGCATGGAGCGGGCGGTAATGGCGGCCACCTGCGGCTTCAGGCCCTGCATGTCGGCGATCTCGTCGATGCACTCGATGGTGATCAGCGTGGAGTCCATGTCGGACACGACCAGGCCGAAATCGGCAAAGCGGCGCTGGCTGTCCACGTAGTTGGCGTCCACGCCCAGGCCACTGGCGCGGGCCAACACCAGCTCGCGGCGCTCGGGGTTGGCCGCAGCCAGGCGGGCGACACCGTCAACAGGTGCCACCGGCTCGGTGCCGGCCAGAATGGCCAGCTCGGTGATGCGGGCAGTGTCCAGATGGGGGGCTTGCAAAACCAGGGTAGGGCGAACGCTCATGGTGTGGGTAGCAGGGTAATGAAAGACTGCCTGCGATTATGCCACGCCCTCAGCCAAACCGGCGTTTGATCAGCCCGTCCATCGCCAGCTTGCCGGGGCCGGTGGCCAGCAGTAGCAGCAACATCAGCCCCCATTGCAGGTGGAACTCCAGTGCGCTGCCTTCCAGCGCGTGCCAGTAGCTCACCACCGCCATGATGTTCAGCACAAACAAGCCCAGCGCGGCAAAGCGCCCGGCCAGGCCCAGTAGCAGTAGGGGCGGCAGCAGCAGCTCACCGGCCGTGCCCAATACGGCGGCCACGGCGGGCGACAGCAGCGGCACCCGGTATTCCTCGGCAAACAGGAACAGCGTGGTGTCCCAGTCTTCGATTTTGGTCAAACCTGCCAGAAAGAACACCCGTGCCAGGTACAGGCGTAGCGCCAGCAGGCTCAGTGGCAATAACCAGGTGTCCAGCCAGTGGGTGACAGGCTGGCTGCGGCGCAGCAGGGTGGTGATAGCGTTCATGATGGTTCCTTGATGGCAGACAGGACGCCGTGCTGCAGTACCAGCAGCAGCGCGGCTTGCAGGTCAAACTCCGGCGATGCGGCCAACCCTGCGGCGCTGGCTGCGTCCAGTGTGGCGCCGCCCAGCAGCGCCAGGCAGAAGGCAGGCTGGCCGGGCGCCAGCTTCTGCAGCTGCATGATGCCGTCGCCGTTGCGCCATAGCAGCAGCGGCTGTGCCTGGTGCAGGTTGACGGCGCAGCCGGCCGTGGCGGGCTGGTGGTGGGCGTGAATGCTGGCCAGCGGCCATGCGCTGTCCAGTACGTGGCAGGCCGGGTGGCAGCGAAAGCGCAGCTCACCCCACTGCTGCTGCGAGATGGCCGCCAGGGTGTCGATGGCCAGCGGCGTGGCATCGGCAGCGTAGTAGCCACGGTGCAGTGCCCACTCCAGCTGTGCCACGTCGGGCAGGTAGCCGATGTGCGCGGTGTGTTCGAAGGCGGCGACAAAGCCGGCAAAACCCTCACCGTAGCGGTGCAGGTTGCCGCTGGCCGACGGTGTGGCCTTCACGTATTCGCGGCTGAGCGCCTCGAAGAAGTCGTCTCCCAGCAGCTGGCGGCAGATCGGGTACACCAGCGCCAGCATCTCCATCAGCCCCACGCGGTAGTTGTTGCGGTACACCGCCAGCGCACCGGCGGCAAAGCGCGGGTCCGGCTGCCACTGCGGCGTGGTGATGGCGTCCAGCAGGGCGTGTTGCCAGGCGGTTTCGTTCATGGCGCAGCCTCCGTGTGCTGATCGAGGATGGCCTGCGCGGTGGCCGCTTCGGCCAGCAGCGTGTCCAGCGGCGGGATATCAATATCCCATTCGATCAAGGTTGGCCGCACGCCAAAGCGCGCGATGATCTGACGGTACAGCTGCCACACCGCCGGGTAGACCGGGCGGCTGTGGGTATCCACCAGCAGTCGGCTGCCGTCGTCAAAGCTGCGCTCGGTGTAGCCGGCCAGGTGGATTTCGCCAATGGCATCCGGCGGCAGCGCGGCCAGAAAGGCGTCCACGTCGGTGCCCAGGTTTTGCTGGTTCACGTACAGGTTGTTCACGTCCAGCAGAATGCCGCAGCCGGTGCGTTCTACCAGCCCGGCCAAGAATTCGCCCTCGTGCATGTCGTTGCCGGGGTAGGCCAGGTAGCTGGACAGGTTTTCTATCAGCAGCGGGCGGCCCAGCGCGTCTTGTGCCTCGGCCACGTTGGCCGCTACCACCTCCAGCATGGCGCGGGTGTAGGGGATGGGCAGCAGGTCGTTGGCAAAGCGCTGGCTGGCGTCGTGGTTGAACGACAGGTGCTCGGATACCGCCACCGCCGGTACGGCATCCAGCAAGCGCCGTAGCGCGGCCAGGTGGGTGGCGTCTGGGCGGGCGGCCGCGCCCAGGCCCAGGCCCACGCCGTGCAGCGACAGCGGGTAGCGTGCGGCCAACTGTTGCAGCATGGCCAGCGGCTGGCCGCCGTCGAAGAAGTTTTCGCTGTGCAGCTCTATCCAGCCAAGCGGTGGCTGCTGGGCCAGTACCTGGCGGTAGTGCGGGTGGCGCAGGCCGATACCGGCGCAGGCGGGAAGGGTGGCAGTCATGGCAGGGTACCCGGGCAGAAACAGAAACGGGGCCGCAGCCCCGTCATGCAGCAAGCCGCAGCAGGCTTACTTCTTCATCGGTTCCAGCGTGCCGTTCATCTTGGTGCAGCTGCCTTTGGCCACGTATTTCCACTCGGTACCGTCTTTGTCCATCTTGGACTGGCCGGCGCAGCTGTGGCCATTGGCGGCACAGTCGTTTTTGCCAGCCATGGCGATGCCGTAGCATTTTTCCTTGTCGGCAGCGGCGGCCGGGGCGCTCACGGCGGCCATGGCGATGGCAGCGGACAGTGCAGAAACCAGCAGGGTTTTGGACGTAGCGGACATGGTGATTCTCCTGTGTAGAAAGTGGGTTTGGAACGCGTGTTGTATCGCGTTACCAGCTTTAGTCGGCCCACATTGCAGTTCATTACACACTGCCGCAAAAAAATTTTCGAGTGCCTTTTTGTGTGGCTTGTGTAACGGCAGGGATGGGCAAAACAAAACCCTGTCTGTGTAGCTGGCAGGGTTGGTGTCAGGCAGGGTTGGCCGCTATGGCCAGACACGGGCTTAACGGATGTTGACGACCTTGTGCGTTTGCACCGACAGCCGCCAAGCCGGGTGGGCCATGCACCAGGCAATGGCTTCCTGCGTGTTCTGGCGCTGCAGCGGGCTGTCCATCGGCTGCAGGTACAGGTGGTCGAACTGCAGGTCGGCGGGTAGTTCGCCTGGTAGCAGGGTGGGCTGCGGGTAGACCAGCTTCAGCTCGTGGCCGCTGCGCTGTACCCAGTCGGCGCCGGCTTTGGGGCTCACGCAGATCCAGTCTATGCCGCGCGGGGCGGGCAGGCTGCCGTTGGTTTCCACCGCGACCTCGAAGCCCAGCGCGTGCAGCGCGTCGATCAGCGGCTCGTCCAGCTGCAGCAGCGGCTCGCCGCCGGTAAACACCACATAAGGTTGGCCGCCGGTGGCGCCAGTGGGCCAAGTGGCGGCAATGCGCGCGGCCAGCTCGGCGGCGGTGGCAAACTTGCCGCCGTCGGGGCCGGTGCCGACAAAATCGGTATCGCAGAACTGGCAGATGGCCTTGCTGCGGTCTTCTTCGCGCCCGCTCCACAGGTTACAGCCGCTAAAGCGGCAGAATACCGCTGCGCGGCCTGCCTGGCGGCCTTCGCCCTGCAGGGTGTAGAAGATCTCTTTTACGGTGTAGTTCGCCATATTTACCCCCTTACAGCAACGGCCACTGCATGTCGCCACGGAAGGTCAGCGAGACGCCTTGTTCCGGGGTTTCCATCAGGTCAATGCGCGATAGCTCTGGTACCAGCGGCTTGAGCTCGCCGTGCACCCATTCGGCCACGCTGCCGGCGTCGGCTGCGTGGATGCCGCTGAGTTTGTCCAGCGGGTTGTGGTCCAGCTGGCGGTAGATGGGCTTGAAGCGGTCTTTGACGTCGCCAAAGTCCAGTACCCAGCCCATCACGCGGTCTACGCTGCCTTGCAGCATCAAGCGGATCAGGTAGCTGTGGCCGGTGTAGTTGCCGGCGGCGTCAAACGGCACGGCGCTTTCAAAGTGCTGTTCTTTCCAGATGCGGTAGGTGTGGCCATCAAACTGGCTGCCGGCGGTGTGCGTTTCGCGTACTTCCACCCAGGCCAGGCCGGCCAAGCGCGGCTGCAGCTGCTGGTATAACCAGGCGGCCATGACCTCGCTGGTGGGGTTGTCCAGGCCGGGGATGTCGTTGAGGTAGCGGTGGTTCAACTGCGCAAACAGCGGTGGCCAGGCTTGCAGCAGGATGTCGTTCAGCGAGGCATGGCGCGCATCCGCGACGATGCGCACGCCAAAGCCGTGGCCGTGCAGGCGGCCGCATTTGTGGCCGGGTGGCACGTGTGGCAGCTGGTGCGCGGCTTCAAAGCGGGTATCGAAGTACACGTACTCGCGGCCATCTTCGCCCAGCAGCACGCCACGATCCGGCGCGCTGGCCAGGTGCAGGCTGCCAGGTTGGCCGCAGGCGGCCAGCAGGTGGCGGGCCAGCGACAGGTCGCTAGCATCGGCCAGGTGCTGGCTGATATTGCCGTAGTGAAACGGCGCTACCGCTTGTTGCAGTGTGTTTTGCAACGCCGGCAGGGTATCCGGCAGCGCGGCGGTGCGAAGCTGCACGCGAAAGCTGTGGCCGTGTTCGCCCACGCCCGGCAGGCTGCGCGCGGCTTCAAAACCGGCGCCTAGCAGATGGTGGCGGGCGTTCATGCGGCACCTCCGGTACGTACCACCAGCGGGTCGGCCACGCCGGCCTCGGCAAAGCCTTTGGCGCGCAGCTCGCACGAGGCGCAGCGGCCGCAGGGCGGCACTTCGCCGTTGTAGCAGGTGTGGCTCCAGGCCATGGCGTCCATGGCACCCACGTCCTGTGCCAGGCGCACGGTGTCGGCCTTGCTCATGAACATCAGCGGTGTGTGCAGGGTCACGCGGCTATCCATGCCCAAGCGCAGCGCCAGCTCCAGTGCCTTCAGGGTGTTTTCGCGGCAGTCCGGGTAGCCGGAGTAGTCGGTTTGCGCCACACCGGTCACCACGTGCTCGATGCCGCGGGTGTAGGCCAGCGCGGCAGCAAAGCTGAGGAACACCAGGTTGCGGCCGGGCACGAAGGTATTAGGCAGCGCGGTGTCGGCGTCGTCACGGGCGCCTTCTTCCGGCGCAATGCTGTCGTCGGTCAGTGCGTTACCGCCGATGGCGGCAAAGGTGTCGATAGGCAGTACGGTCTGGCGCACGCCGGCCAGCTGGGCAATCTTGCGCGCGCAGTCCAGCTCCACGCGGTGGCGCTGGCCGTAGTCGAAGGTCACGGCTTCTACGTTGGCCGCACCGAATTCGCGCAGGGCCCAGTACAGGCAGGTGGTGGAGTCCTGGCCGCCAGAAAGAACGACAAGGGCTTTAGGTGTCTTGGTCATGGTTCCGTCGAAAAACAGTCGAGGTTATTCAGCATAGACGCACACGGGATCGGTCTCACCCGGCGCGAAAAACCGGCCATTATACCCTAGCTGGTGTCGGGCGTGGCGTTGTCAGCCCGGCAGGCGGCGCAGGCAGCGCAGTGCCCCCGGTACCAGCTCGAAGCGCACCGGGGCGTGGCCGGCCAGCTCGCCGTCCAGCTCCAGCGGGCAGCGTGCCGGCTCGCCCGCTACCTGCAGCACGCGACCGCGCAGGTAGCGCACACGCGGGTCGGCCAGCCGCTGTGCCTGGCGCAGCTGCGGTAGCAGGCGGATAAAGTCCAGGCTGCCGGCATTATCGATCAGCACCACTTCCATCAGGCCGTCGTCCAGCTGTGCCTCGGGGGCAATGCCCAGCCCGCTGCCAAAAAAGCGCCCGTTGGCCGCCGACACGCAGGTAAAGCGCCCCTCGATAAGCTCGCCATCCAGCGTCAGCCGCATGGGTTGCGGCTGCCAGCGCAACAGCGCGGTAGTGACGGCGCTGTAAAACGCCAGGCTGGCCGGCAGCCGTGCCGGCATGGCTTTAACGCGGCGCACGATGTCGCTGGTAATGCCGATGCTGCCGATATTGTTGCACCAGCGCACGCTGCCATTCGCCAGTGTCACGCGGATCAGGTCCAGCGCGTGTACCTGGTCGGCTGCCATCAGCCCGATCAGGCCGGCCAGGCTGTCGCCGCTGCCCAGGCTGCGCACAAAGTCGTTGCCGGTGCCGGTGGGCAGCACTGCCAGGGCGACATCGCGGCGGGCGGCTTCCGGCACGCTCATCAGGCCGTTCACCACCTCGTGCACGGTGCCGTCGCCACCCACGGCCACCACCCAGCGCGCACCGGATAGCGCCGCTTCGCGCGCGTAGCGGGTGGCGCTGTCGGCGCTGCTGGTCATCAGTACATCTACGTCGAAATCGGCACGCAGCGGCGCCAGCAGGTGCTCGGGCAGGCCTTGCGGGCGGTGCCGGCCATGCAGGATGAAGACGATGCGGGAGGGGGTAGCCATGATGAGTGCGCCGCGAAGTGGACGGGTCATTATGCGCAAAAGCCCTGCGGCTGCCCACGGTGCGATAGGGCAGGGTATGCCACGGGGCGCGCGCGTGCGCCACGACTGCGGCCAACCTTGTATCGAAGGCGAGGTCTAGCTTATGCCCTTTCAGGGCATGGCGGCAGGGGATACGCCGCGATAGCCGCTCAGCCAGGCCTCCACCGCCGCGTCAGCCCCCTCAGGCAGGTGCAGGCGCAGCTTGCTGCGGCGCCACAGGATGTCGTCGGCGCAGGTGGCCCATTCTTTTTCTACCAGGTAGCGCAGCTCGGCTTCATACAGGCCGGGCTGAATCTCCTGCCCCAAACCTGCTAGCGTGGTGGCGTTGCCCAGCACGGCGTCTACGCGGCTGCCGTAGGCGCGGGCCAGGCGTAGCGCCAGCGCGGCGGGTAGCCATGGCTTGTCGGCTTGCAGTGTTGCCACGAAGGCGTCGAAGTCGCCGCCGGGCAGCTGGCCGCCTGGCAGGTGCGCGCCAGCCGTCCACGTTGGCCGCGTGTTGCCCAGCAGTGGCGCCAGCTGGTCTACCACTTGTTCGGCCAGTTTGCGGTAGGTGGTGATTTTGCCGCCGAATACCGACAGCAGCGGTGCGCCATCGGTGTCCAGCGCTAGCGCGTAGTCGCGGGTGACACCGCTGGCGTTGGCCGCGTCGTCATCCAGCAGCGGGCGCACGCCAGAGTAGGTGGCTACCACGTCGGCCGGGCTGATCTGCTGGGTGAAGTAGCGGTTGCTCATCTGGCGCAGGTAGGCCACTTCGTCGCTATCGATGGCTACCTGTGCGGCGTCGCCGTGGTATTCCACGTCGGTGGTGCCAATCAGGGTGAAGTCCTGCTCGTAGGGGATGGCAAAAATGATGCGCTGGTCCGGGTTCTGGAAAAGGTAGGCATAAGGGTGATCGAACAGGCGCTTCACGATGATGTGGCTGCCTTTCACCAGGCGGATGGCGTGGCGGGCCGGGGCCTGGATCACGCCGCCCAGCAGCTGCTGTACCCACGGGCCGGCGGCGTTGACTACCGCACGGGCGCTGACGGTGGTTTGCTGGCCGCCTGCGCCCTGCAGGGTGGCTTGCCAGCCGTTACCTTGGCGGCGGGCGGCGATGCAGGCGGTGCGGGTGAGGATGGTGGCACCGCGCTCGGCGGCGTCGATGGCGTTCAGTACTACCAGGCGGGCGTCGTTGACCCAGCCGTCGGAATAGACAAAGCCCTGCGGGTAGCGGGCTTGCAGCGGGCGGCCTGCCGGGTGGCGGTCAAGGCGGATGCGCTGGCTGCCTGCCAGGCGGCGGCGTCGTGCCAGGTGGTCGTACAGGAACAGGCCGCAGCGGATCAGCCATGCCGGGCGCTGCCCGGCGTCGTGCGGCATTACGAAGCGCAGCGGCCACATGATGTGCGGGGCCGCGTCCAGCAGTACTTCGCGCTCCTGTAGCGCCTTGCGTACCAGGCCGAACGCGTAATACTCCAGATAGCGCAGGCCGCCGTGGATCAGCTTGGTGCTGGCCGACGAGGTATGCGCGGCCAGGTCGTCCTTTTCGCACAGCAGTACGCGCAGGCCGCGCCCTGCTGCATCGCGGGCAATGCCCGCACCGTTGATACCGCCACCGATGACCAGCAAATCGTACTGTTCCACTGTCTGTCCTTTGCGCTGCGTTGGCTACCCCCAAGGCTGGCATGCCGAAGATAGGCGGGGCAGGTCTTGCGGTAGCACCCGGAACACACATGGCGTGTCTGTGCCAGGTGTGACGTTTTGTTGTGCTGGGTCATGGGTGGCCAGCACGTTTACCCGGCATGCCCTCTAGGGCGGCGCCGTTTGCACCGCAGGCATTTAGCCCTGGTCGTCGGCCCAGGCAATGGCGGCGCGGGTAGCGCGGTGCCAGCCGGCCACGTAGCGGGCTACCGTGTCGGCGCTTTGTTGCGGGGTAAAGCGTGTATCCAGCTGCCATTGACCCTGGATATCGTCGGTGCTTTGCCAGTAGCGCACGGCCAGGCCAGCCAGGTAGGCCGCGCCCAGTGCCGTGGTCTCGGTGATTTTGGGCCGCGCGACGGCCGTGCCCAGAATATCGCTCTGGAACTGCATCAGCATGTTGTTAACGCTGGCGCCGCCATCCACGCGCAGCTCGGCGATGGTGGTGCCCGCGTCGGCCTGCATCGCCCCGAGTACGTCCATGGTCTGGAAGGCAATGCTGTCCAGCGCGGCACGGGCGATGTGCGCGGCGCTGGTGCCTTGCGTCATGCCGGATAGCGTGCCGCGTGCCTGGGCATGCCAGTGCGGTGCGCCCAGGCCGGCAAAGGCCGGTACCAGATACACGCCGTCGCTATCTGCTACCGTGGCTGCCAGCGGGCCCACATCGCTGGATTGCTTGATGATTCCCAGGCCGTCACGCAGCCATTTCACCACCGAGCCACCCATAAAGATGCTGCCTTCCAGCGCATACTGCACCTGCTCGCCTACCTGCCAGGCGATGGTGGTCAGCAGCTTGTTATGCGACGGTACCGGCTTGTTGCCGGTGTTCATCATCATGAAGCAGCCGGTGCCGTAGGTGTTTTTCACCATGCCAGGCAGGGTGCATTGCTGGCCGAACAGCGCCGCTTGCTGGTCGCCGGCCACACCGGCGATGGGGATGGCCACGCCCAGATGCGCGGCGTGGGTATGGCCGTACACCTCGCTGGAGCTTTTTACCTGTGGCAGCAGGCTGGCCGGTATGCCCAGCATGGCCAGCAGCTCGTCGTCCCACTGTAGGGTGTGGATGTTGTACAGCATGGTGCGCGAGGCGTTGGACACGTCGGTGACGTGCACCGCACCGTGGGTCAGCTGCCAGATCAACCAGCTATCGATGGTACCGAACGCCAGTTTGCCGGCCAGGGCGCGTTCGCGCGCACCCGGTACGTTGTCCAGAATCCAGCGGATTTTGGTGGCCGAAAAATAGGCGTCTACCAGCAGACCGGTTTTGTTGCGGATGGTGTCGGCCAGGCCGCGGGCGCGTATCTCGTCGCAGACGCCGGCGGTGCGGCGGTCTTGCCATACGATGGCGTTGTACACCGGCTGGCCGGTGTCGCGGTCCCACACCACGGTGGTTTCGCGCTGGTTGGTAATGCCCAGCGCAGCGATCTGGCTGCCCGTTACCCCTGCGCGGGCCAGTGCTTCGGCCGCTACGCCTACCTGGCCGGCCCAGATTTCCATCGGGTCGTGCTCTACCCAGCCCGGCTGCGGGTAGTGCTGGCGGAACGTCTTCTGCGCGCTGGCCACCATGTCGCCGCTACGGTTGAACAAGATGGCACGCGAGCTGGTGGTGCCTTGGTCCAGCGCCAGGATGAACAGGTCTTGCATGGGCACTCCGAGGGTCGATGGCCAGTGCGGTACGCAGGCCCGGTGGGGGAAGCAGGCTATTTCGCTTTGGCCGATTCTAGGTGGCAGGCAACAGCTGTCAAGCGCATGGCACATTATGCTCAAAGGGTGGGGCTTGGCGCTGCTTATCGCAGCACCGCTGGCAAGGCCCGCTTCATTACGTTACTCGATAAGCTTAGCTAATAAGTGTTTGTGCTATTTATCAGCAGTGCGCCATACAGAGTGATGCTGTTCGCTTATACTGTCAGGGCAACAGGAGAACAACATGACGATAGACCACACGCATCCCATCCTGATGGTGGATGACGATGAATTCATGCTGGGTTTTATGGAAGAAACCCTGGGCCAGCATTACCCGGTGCGTATTGCCAACCATCCGGAAACCGCGCTGGCCATGATGCGGCAGCAGCCCCCCGCGCTGCTGCTGGCTGATGTCCGCATGCCGGCCATGGATGGCTTTACCCTGTGCGAAACCATCAAGGCGGACCCGGCGCTGGCCGATGTGCCGGTGATGTTCCTGTCCGCACTCGATGGGGTAGACGAACACGTGCGTGGTTACGAGGTGGGGGGGGAAGATTTCGTCAATAAACCTGTCGAGCCCCAGGTGTTGCTGGCCAAAGTAGAGCGGGTGCTGCACAACGTGGCCGAGCGCCAGCAGCTGCGCCAGCAGGCCGGTTACGCCACCAGTACCGCCATGGTGGCCATGAGCAGCATGAGTGAAACCGGCATGCTGATTGATGCCCTCAAGCACTTTAACCACTGCGCAGATTACCCGGCACTGGCGCAGGCCGTGCTGGATGCATTGCAGGCTTTCGATGTGGAAGGCGTGGTCCAGCTGCTACCCGCCGATGCCGCCCCGCTGGCGCTGAAAAGCCACGGCCAGGTATCGCCGCTGGAGATTTCGGTGCTACACCACATGGCCGGTATGGAGCGCATTGTGCAGTTCAAGAACCGCCTGTCTATCAGCTATCCGTGCCTGCACCTGATTGTCAGCAATATGCCTTTGCACGACGAAGCCCGCTGCGGCCGCCTGCGCGACCACCTGGCCGTGCTGGTCGAGTCGGCCGAGGTGCGTTTGCATGCCCTGCAATACGAGCAGCAATCGCGCCGCCAGGGCAGTGCCATCAGCGACACCGTGGCGCAGCTGGGGCGCGTACTGGGCGATATCGACCGGCTGCAGCGCCAGAGTCGCGCCGACGCCACCTTGCACCTGAACAGCGTGCTGGACAGGGTAGAGGCCGCGCTGCTGTCCATGGGGCTGACGCAGCGCCAGGAGCGCGACATTGTCACCATGATTCGTGATGGTTTTGACGAGCTGGCCACCGGCCGTCTGGCCGAAGAGCACTTCCAGAATGCCTTGACCGAGGCCATCACCGAGCTGCAAACCGTGTTGCCACCGGACGCGCAGCAAGCGTCAGCCTGAGTAACCGGCCAGGCAAACACGCTTGCCATACCGGCATGCCCTGCTGGCTGGTGGCCGCGGCAAGCGGCGTGGCAGATTCCCCCTTGCTACGGCGGCAAGGCAGTGCCGGCGCCAGACAAAACAGGGTTGGCCGCGGCCAACCCTGTCTGCTTTTCAGCCAGCGATTGCCAGCTTAGCCTTGCAGGCGTGCCAGCAGTGCGTGTGCTACGCCTTCGGACGATGCCGGGTTCTGCCCGGTAATCAGCAGGCCGTCTTCCAGTACAAACGGTGCCCAGTCCGGGCCTTTGCTATACAGGCCGCCTTTGGCTTGCAGGGCGTCCTCTACCAGCAGCGGCACGATGGCGGTGAGCTGTACCGCGTCTTCTTCGGTATTGCTGAAACCGGTCACCTGTTTACCGGCCACCAGTGGCGTGCCATCGGCGGCTAGCGCGTTCACCAGCGCGGCGCTGGCGTGGCATACGGCCCCCAGCGGCTTGCCGGCGGCCACGGTGTCGGCGATCAGGCGTAGCGAGTCGGCATTGTCGACCAGGTCCCACAGCGGGCCGTGGCCACCGGGGTAGAACACGGCGTCGTAGTTGGCCGCATCCACGCTGGCCAGCGGCAGGGTAGCGGCCAGGCGGGCTTGCAGCGCGCTGTCTGCGTCAAAGCGCTGGGTAGCGGGGGTGGCAAATGCCGGGTCAGCGCTTTTCGGGTCGATGGGTGGCTGGCCGCCCAGTGGCGAGGCTAGGGTCACGTTGATGCCAGCGTCGACCAGCACGTAGTAAGGCGCGGCGAATTCTTCTACCCAAAAGCCGGTTTTGTGGCCGGTATCACCCAGCTGGTCGTGGCTGGTCAGCACAAACAGTACATTTTTCATGGTGTATCTCGTGGTGGCCTGCGGCCAACGTTGGCCGCAGGCAATATCGTCGTGATGTGCCCGATACGGGCAAACCCGCGCCGGGCCGTGGGCTTACTGGCCCAGTACCGGGTAGTCGGTGTAGCCCTCGGCGCCACCGCCGTAGAAGGTTTCCGGGCGCGGCGGGTTCAGCGCGGCACCGGCTGCCAGGCGGGCCGGCAGGTCCGGGTTGGCGATGAAGCTGCGGCCAAAGGCCACGGCGTCGATCAGGCCGGCGCCGATCAGCTTTTCGGCTTTTTCCAGCGTGTAGCCACCGGCCGCCACGATGCTGCCAGGGTAGATGGCACGCACGCGCTGGCGGAAGTCGTCGCTCCAGGCCGGGCCGCCGGCCCAGTCCGGCTCGGACAGGTGCAGGAAGGCGATACCACGCTTGGCGATTTCGCCAATCAGGTAGAGCGCCATCTCCTGTTGGTCGGTTTCCGACAGGCCGTTGAACACGCCCAGTGGCGACAGGCGGATGCCCACGTGGTCGGCGTCCCATTCGGCGATCACCGCGTCCAGCACTTCCAGCACGATGCGGGCGCGGTTTTCCACGCTGCCGCCGTACTGGTCGGTACGCTGGTTGGCCACCGGCGACAGGAACTGGTCCAGCAGATAGCCGTGGGCACCGTGGATTTCCACCAGGTCGAAGCCGGCGCGGCGCGCGTTGTCGGTGGCGCGGCGGTAGTCTTCGATCAGGTCGGCGATTTCAGCGGTTTCCAGCGCACGCGGCGTGGACACCGGGGCGCGTACCAGTTGGCCGTTTTCGTCACGGATATTGGTATTGCTGTCGGCGGCAATGGCAGACGGCGCCACCGGGGCTTCGCCGCCCGGCTGCAGGCTGGTGTGCGAGATGCGGCCGGTGTGCCATAGCTGGATGGCGATCTTGCCGCCTTCGGCGTGCACGGCGTCGTTCACGCGCTGCCACATCTGGATCTGGTCCTCGCTATAGATACCTGGCGCGCCAGCGTAGCCTTTGGCGGTAGGGGAGATGTGGGTACCTTCGTTAATGATCAGGCCGGCACCGGCGCGCTGGCGGTAGTACTCGATGGCCAGCTCGGTGGGTACGTCGCCCGGCTCGGTATTGCGCAGGCGGGTCAGCGGTGCCATCAGCACACGGTTATTCAGGGTCACGGCGCCCAGGCGCACGGGGGTCAGCAGTTTATCGGCTTGCATGAGGTGTCCTTTGCTTGCGGTTTAGCGGTCGAATCCAAAGCCCTGGGCGCGTGCTACCGGGGCCACTTGCGGGAAATACACTTGCTGGTAATAACGGGCAATGCTCTGGCTCCACGGCTCGCCGTCGGCGCGGCCCAGGTTTTGCCAGTGTTGCTGCAGGGTCTGGTCGTAGGCGGCGATGTGGCCGGGCAGGGCGGCGGCGTCGTAGCGCTCGCTATGGGCAAACGTGGCCAACGGCAGGCGCGGCTTCACGGCGCTATCGTCGGCGCTGTAGCCCAGTACCACACCGGCCAGCGGGAAGGTGAGCTCGGGCAGGCCCAGCAGCTCGATCATGGCAGCCGGGTCGCGGCGAATACCGCCAATCGGCACCACGCCCAAGCCGGCGGCGCGGGCGGCGGTCATCAGGTTGCCCATGGTAATGCCGGCGTCCACGGCGGCCACGGCAAAGCCTTCCACGCTGTCGTGGATCACCTGCTCGCTACCGGCGGCAGCCACGCCCAGGCGGGTTTTGTAGAAGTCGGCCACCACCGCAACGAATACCGGCGCCTGGGCGATCCAGGGTTGGCCGCCGGCGATCTCGGCAATGCGCGCACGGCGGGCGGCATCCTGTACCACCACCAGCGACACCTGCTGGCCGTTGATGGAAGTAGGGCCGTGCCAGGCGGCGCGCAGCACCGCGTCCAGCACCTCGGCCGGTACGGCTTTGTCCTGGTAGCTGCGGATACTGCGGTGTTGTTGCATCTGTTCAAGTGCGTGGTTCATCACAAGCTCCGAAGAATAAATTATTAGACCAGTCGTCTAGATTGTGCTTCAAAAAAACCGCCTGCCCATGGGCAAACGGTATGTGTCGTATCAGGCTGCCGGGCGGCAGGGCGCCAGCTGGCCTTCGGTATGCGTCATGGCGGCCTGCAGCGGCACCAGGCTGTGCTGCGTTTTCTGCATCAGCGCCGCGCCCAGCCACAAGCTGTACAGCGCGTAGGCGGTTTCATCGGGTGGCAGCTGCGGCTTGATGCTGCCATCGGCCTGGCCAGCGCGGATGCATGCGGCCAACCTGTGCACGATAGCGTCCATGCCCTCGTGCAGCGCCAGGCGCATCGGCTCGGACAGGTCGGACACCTCGGCAGCCAGCTTGACCGCCAGGCAGCTGTGCGCTTCGCAGCGGGCGTGGTTGTCCAGCCATTGCCGAAAGTAAGCCAGCAGCCGGGCACGGCCATCACCCATGCTGTCATCGGCCAGCAGCAGGCCCACACGCTCGCGGTACACCGCAAAGTAGCGGGTCAGCATGGCGACGCCAAAGTCTTCTTTCGACTTGAAGTAATGATAAAACGACCCCTTCGGCACCCCGGCCTCGTTCAAGAGCTCGGTCAAGCCCATCGCCGTAAAGCTGCGGCCATGGATCAGCGCCTCGCCAGTAGCCAGGATGTGTTCGCGGGTGTCGGTGTGCAGTCGTTCTCGTGCCATGCGGTGCATGATAGTGCAAATAGACTGGTCAGTCTAGTGGTGTTCGGGTGGGAGCCGGGGCTGATTGTTGTTCCGGCCAAATAAAGTCGAAAACATCCGTAAAGCCTTGGCAGGTATGCGCCGTTTGCCCTGTGGTGAGTCATACCCGGCTTCTGTGTCGCACCTATGGTGAATGACCGGCTATCGGCCGAAGCGGACCTAGCAAGATCTAGCGACAACGTCTTTTCCCGAGTCAAAAGCAGACGTTGCGAAATAAAATATTTTGATTGCATCAGTCGCTTCTGAGAGGCTCTGAAATTAACCTGAGGGGGAGTACACAGCTCATTTCATCAACCTTTGGGTCTGCATGATCACAAGGCCAAGCAATCCGATGAATGCAATGGCAGAAAAATAATCCAGGCATGCCAGCAGTGTGGCTTGTTGGCTCAGCTGCTGGGCGAGCTGGACAACAGCCAAAGACATTGATTGTGCCCCACCAACCCCTGTTGTCAGCGTGTCAGCAAGCTGCTGAACGTGATGTACATATGCGGGGTCTCCGGTACTAAACCGACCATTCAGAACAGCGTAGTGTTCCGTCGTTCGCCACTGCAGGCTCAGTGTTGCAAGAGCGACACCTAGGGCCATACCAAACTGGGCCAACATATTCTTCAGTTGCTGGGCATGAGATAAGACCGTTTCATTGTGCTGCACATCCCGGAACGTCTGCATCGCCGTTGTTGCCATGACGAACATCAGAAAGATTCCATTGCCTGTCAGCGCGGGCAAAACATCGAGCCATAGATTAGCACTGCCATTCAGCCGGGACAGCTGCCATCCAAAAATGGCGAGTGCTCCGAAACCGACAACAAAGAATTTCTTTGCACCCGGCCACTTGGGAATCATCCACGCCATCACAAACCACCCGGCAAGCGCGGATAGCAGTCCCAACGTCTGAAACTTGCCAACCGTCTGCCAAGAGAACCCCAAGGTTCTTTGCATCAAAACCGGAAGCATGTAGTTGTTGGCGCCCAGAAGCACATAGCACAGGGTGAATAACCCAACGCCGGCAATATATCTTGGCTGCTTTAATGCCTTTAGTTCCAGCAATGGGCGCTCATGGCGATAAATCGCCCGGAAGAAGTAGTACAAGGCGAAGGCAGCGACACCACCCCCTGTCACCAGCAAAGTGGCATCACTGAAAAAATCATACTGAGAGCGCTGCAGGGTGTAGAGCAACAGGAAGCTGCCGCTGGCTAGGCTCATGAACAAAATCGGGTGCGATTGCGTTCGCAGGTCTTTTGCGACCAGCTCTGTCGGCAGTGAAATTGCTGCAAATACCCCAGTAATCAGGGCTACAACACCCAGAATGATGAAAATGACATTCCAGCTATCCTGCGCAACCGTCCAGGATGCCAGCCCAGGAGCCATTGCGATGCCTAAAGCCAAACCGGTGGCAAAGTACTTGATGCCGATAAATCGCATCGGGCTTGGCGGTATCAAGTTGACGATAACTCGCCCCGAGGTCATGAAGGCAGCGCCCCCTATTCCCATCACGGCACGTCCCAGCAAGAACTGCTGGTAAGAGGAACTGCCGGCACAAACGATGCTCCCAAAGATGAAGAACCCTAGTGAGAGCAGGACAAAATTGCGCCATCCCAGACGTTCAACCAGCCAGCGTTGCTTTGAAATCGTCACGATGGCAACACTTGCGTAGCAGGCGGCGGCCAGGCTGAACTCTTCGGGGGCCGCACCAATTTCCCCCATGATTGGACCGGCCGCAAAGGCAATCATCCCCGCTTGCAGGAATTCAAGCGCAGTCAGTAGCAGAATCGTCAACAGCAGGGACAATGGCGGTCTGGGGGTGTGTGACTTCATGGCGTCACTTTCCCGGCTCGGCCCGGTTTTGCCGCAACATTGGCACGAATGATTCGGCTCACGATCTCTTCGGCACCGGCGTGCTCTTTCTCGAATACCGCCGTTGTATAGGTTTGTTTCTGAACGTTTGGCGCGATCGCCAAGGGTGGTCCCGAATGCTGACGGGTATCCACGTCAACCTTCATTGACAAGCCTAGGCGCAGAGGATGTGCAGCTAGTTGCTCTGGGGTCAAAGCAATACGTACGGGAACGCGCTGTACCACCTTGATCCAGTTTCCGGTGGCATTTTGTGCCGGCATCAAGGAAAAAGCGCTGCCCGTTCCGGCATCGAGACCCAATACCTTGCCGGTGTATTCGACTGCGTTGCCATAGACATCGGCGGTTACCTTCACCGGCTGACCGATCCGGATGCCCTTCAACTGGGATTCTTTGAAGTTCGCGCTGACCCACAAGTGGTCGAGGGGCACAATGGACATCAAGGGGGAGCCTGGGCTGACGCGTTGTCCTACCTGAACATTCCGTTTAGTAACCATTCCGGAAGTCGGCGCTCGCAGAGCGGTTCGGGTCATGCCCGCATAGGCGTCGCGTACCAGCATTGCTGCTGTAACGACATCAGGGTGGCTCTCAATCGAGACTTGGTCAACAAGCGCCTGATTGCCGGCAAACTGCTGTTCTGTCGCAGTAAGGGTTGCCTGAGCTGCCTGCACGGCCTCCTCTGCGTGATGGAAATCTTCGGCGGAAACGGCCCCTGTTTTTACCAATGGCGCACGTCGCTGCATGTCGGCCTGAGCGCGGGCAAGGTCTGCCTTGCGCAATTCGATAGTAGCCTTCATCTGCGATGCAGAAGAGAATTGTCCCCGTACCTGACGCACAGCCTTGGCCAACTGAGCCTCGGCCCGCTGGAGAGCCAGGCGGGCATCAAGTGGGTTCAACGTCACCAGAACGGTCCCGGCTGGAACAATGTCTGTATTATCAGCATTGATGGCGGTTACAGTGCCGCTGGTCTGGGGCGTCACCTGGACGACATTGCCATCAACGTAGGCATCTTCAGTTGTCTCGCGGTATTGGGACGATAGCAACCAGTACGCACCGTAGGCCAAACCGCCGGCGAGAAGGACTCCCGACACAACAAGTGTCGGCAGGGTGTGCGTTTTTGTACCTGCTGGTGCGGCGGTGTGCGGTGGTTGTGCTTGGCCAGGTGGCGGAACTTGAGTCATTGCAGCTTCCTTGGATAGATTGGGTGGATGGGCGTGTGGCTATCTATGCCTCCAGGAGCCCGCCACCGAGAGCCCGGATCAGATTGACATCGAGTTGCAAGGCCCGCGTCTTAAGATCGATGAGCAACTTGTTCTGCCCGTTTACCTGGAGACCCGTCGCCAAGACCTGCAAATAGGTACCCAGCCCCGCCCGATAGCGTTGAAGGGCTAACTCGTAGGCGGTTTGCGCGGTTTGAACCGCCTGCTCTTGCTGACGGCGCTGTTCGGCAAGCCACTGAATAGAGGTGAGCTGGTTCACCACATCCTGCAAAGCATCAACGATGGTCTGGTTGTATTGCTCGACAGCAATGTCATAGTCGGCATTGCGCACCCCCAAATTGCTGCGTAGTCGTCCTCCATCGAAGATCGGTAGCGACACTGCAGGTCCGATCCCCGCAGTCTGGCTACCCGATTTCAGCAGCAGATCAAGACCAAGACTCTGAAAACCGACAAAGGACAGAAGGCTGACGCTGGGGTAAAACTGCTTATGCGCCACCTTGATCTCTTGGCTGGCCACTTCAACGCGCCAGCGCTGCGCGACGACATCAGGGCGATGCCCGATCAGGTCAGCGGGGAGGACGGATGGCAACCCGGTTGGCTGATCAAGGGCAAGCTTGGGGCGATGCAGTGCCAGGCCTCGGTCCGGACCTTTACCCAACAAGGCCGCGAGCTGATTGCGGAGGACGGCAATGATTTCCTTCATGGCCGCCACCTGCTGTTTTGCCGCGGGCACCAAGCTCTCTGCCTGTTTCAACTCCACATCGGAGTCAATTCCTGCTGCCACCCGCTGACTTGTCAGCTGCACAATGTTCTCGCGCTGCTTGAGGATGGACTCAGAGAGCGCCAGCTGTTCATGGCTTTGCGCCAACCGGAAATAGGTTTGAACAAGCCCGGACGTCAGGATCAGACGAGCCGCTTGTGTCTCGACCTCAGTTGCATGGAGACGATCCAACGCGGCCTGAACACTCGCTTCGTTCTTACCCCAGAAATCAAACTCGTAACTGAAGCCCAGTGTGGCATCACTAAACGTCTGCCAGTCTTCGGCGATTAACTTGGGCACCGTGCTATGTTCGCTGTACTTCTGCCGAGTGCTTTTCAAACTGGCGTTGATTTGCGGCTTTCCGGCTGCTTCGGCCAACCCACTCACGGCCTCGGCCTGCCGCATGCGCGATTGGGCAATACGAAGTGAAGGGCTATCTGCCAGCGCCTCTGCCACAATTTGGTTGAGCTGCGGGTCGCCATAGCGCTGCCACCAATTGGCATGAGGCCAGTTTGCCGGTGAAACAACGTGGTCTTTCAGGCTTTCTTCCGTGTTCAGCAAGTTGACGTTGGCCAACCTGGCCTGGGACGGAATTGCCCCTCCAGAATTAGCACAGCCAACCACCATGAGCGCGGCCCCCAACACGGGGAATAGTGCCAACACGGGTCGACGAACGAAGGTTGTTCTCTTCATTTTTTCTCTCGACGCTGTCCAGGCAGCGTGTCGGTGTTCAACCGGCAGCTATAGGAGCAACGCAGCAATCAGGTGGGTTTCAAGTGATAGCGGAGCACCACTCGGCTTATGGAACGGTCGGTTTAGAGGAATGCCAGCAGTGCGGCCAGTAACTCATTAGGTTTCTCTTCGGCCGGGTAGTGACCGCAGTCCGGGATAATGAGCGACTGGACGTTTGTCGCCACCGTACGCAGTTCCCGTTCGACCATGTCGCCACTGCAAAGAGCACCGGCAAAGGCCAAGATCGGCATCGTCAGAGGCGTTGCGACTCGCCCTCTGTTCTGTGGGATTGAAGCGTCGAGCGCGCGGTAATACTCGAAGCTACAGCGTAGTGCATCGGGATCCTTGAGCAGGCTTGCGTAGTAGTTGCGCGCGTAGTCGGGTATGGCCTCGGAATGGCCCGCTTTCGTCTGGAACTGATGACCGAAATAGATTTCCTCCCGTCCGGCAACCAGCAACTCGTTAATTTCCAGAGCACGGTTGAAGTTGAAGTGCCACAGAAGGTCACTCAGCCACCGCTCATCGCTGATTAACGGCGGCGATGCCGACAATCCGGGGATCAGCGCCTCACCGAGCACGAGGCGCTCAATGCGCCCCGGCTGATCTGCGGCCATGGCATATCCAGTCCACATTCCGACATCGTGGCCCACCATGCTGAATTGCTCGTAACCAAGTGCTGACATGAGATCGAACATGTCTTCGCTCAAACGGCGAGAGTCATATCCCGTGCTCGGCTTGGCTGAGAGTCCAACCCCGCGGGGGTCGGCGGCAATGACCGTAAAACGCTGTGCTAACGGCAGCATCAAATAGCGCCAGGCAAACCAGTTCTGCGGCCAACCTGCGAGCAGTAAAAGTGGGGGGCCGTCACCACCGATGACAGCATGCAGACGCACTTCTGGTCCGTCGACGAAATAGCTATCGAAGACATCAGTGAATCCTGCGGGCAAGCCTGGCGCATCATGAATCGAGCCGAAGCCGCGTGCGGGGTGAAGTGTGGCGAGGGTGTGCTCTGCCATTTTTGCTCCTGGTATTTTTGTCGCGACAATGATTGCCGTGCGGCTAAGGTGCGTGAGGGAGAGAGTCATTTAGAGGCCAGTAGGTCACTGCCTGGAGTGATATTCACTCAACCCATGCGGCCAACCCGATGTTCGGGCAACCGTAATGAGCAACGCTTGGACGAACCGAGTTCGGAGCCATGACGATGCAGTTGAGCCAGACATCGTGGCCTACGCTGACGGGAACGACTGGTACCTGATGCGGTATTGCTCAAGGTTGATTCGGTAGCGCAATCATCCATGAATACACCTATTGGGATAAATACGTGATAATGGAAAATATTGATCCATTTTTGGAGCAATCTTCATGGAGTTGCTGAATGACATGGCCTTGTTCGTCGAGGTCGTGAAGGTTATGAGTTTCCGTCGTGCGGCGGAGGCCGTCGGAATCCCCAACTCGACGCTGTCCCGGCGCATTACTGCTTTGGAGAAGGCAATTGGGCTGCGCCTATTGCACCGGACAACACGCAAGATCGAACTGACCGAAGCTGGCCAACTCTATTTCGAGCGTTGCAAACGCATCGTCGATGAGGCTCGGCTGGCACACGAGCAGCTTGGTGGAATGCTGTCGCAACCAAGTGGCTTGTTGCGCGCTTCATTGCCGGTGGATTTTGCCAATATCTACTTGGCGCCACTGATTGCCGAATTCGCCCGTCGCTATCCCGGTATAAGTTTTGAGTTCGACCTCACGCCTCGGCAAGTTGACCTGGTCGCGGAACCATTTGATGTTGCGATCCGCATGGGCGAGCCACAAAACTCCAACCTGATCGCACGTCAACTCGCCAACCTGCCACGTTACCTTTACGCTTCGCCGCGCTATCTCGAACTCTCTGGAGAGCCGCACCACCCCACTGAATTGGCTCAGCACGAGTGTCTGTGTCTCCACAGGGCGAAAGCACATATCTGGAAACTATACCAAGGGTCCGAAACGGTTGAGGTTGCCGTCGGCGGGCGGTTCTTGCTCAATAGCGTTGGCATGATCAGGCAATTAGCTACGCAAGACCTGGGCATTGCCGTGCTGCCGGAAAAAATCGCCGCAGAAGACGTGGCGAATGGCCTGCTTCGCCAGGTGTTACCCCAGTGGCAGGCCACACCGGTTCCTGTCTATGCCAT
Source organism: Vogesella perlucida (assembly GCF_979366545.1). NCBI lineage: Bacteria > Pseudomonadati > Pseudomonadota > Betaproteobacteria > Neisseriales > Chromobacteriaceae > Vogesella > Vogesella perlucida. Next base: position 118,725 of record NZ_CEETRO010000009.1, on the reverse strand, counting down.
TACCGAGACACGCCTGTTACCGGCAAAGACGCAGCGCTTCATTGAGTTTTTACGAGAAAACCTGGGGCAGTAGGGCCGCGTTCCCTAGCCATGACAGCCAGGCAGGGTGATCAAACTGTCCATTGGGCCGTAATGGGCGAGCACCGCGATACTGTCAACGTTATGTCGACCTTGCTTGGCAAGCAGTAGTCCTTACTCCCCTATCTTGCTATCGCCCATTGCTGAGGTGACTGTGGTGTGCAAAGCCATGTCACTCGGCAATCATTGATTAATTGCTCCATAAATGGATCAATAATTTCCATTTTGCCATCTTTATCCCATGCAGTGTCTTCGTGGATGATTGCTCTACCGAATCAACCTTGAGAAACACAGCATGACTACCCTGTTTACCCCTGCTCGCATTGGCCGCCATACCCTGTCCAACCGCCTCGTTATGGCACCAATGACCCGCTCGCGCGCTGACGACGAAGGCGTCCCCAGCGATCTGGTTGCCACCTATTACGGCCAACGCTCAAGCGCCGGCCTGATCATTAGCGAAGGGGTCTTTCCTTCCGCCATGGGCAAGGGCTATGTACGCACACCAGGCATCGAGAGTGATGCCCAAGTAGCCGCATGGAAAAAAATCACCGATACAGTTCATGCCAACGGTGGTCGAATCTTCATGCAAGTTATGCACTGCGGTCGCATCTCGCATCCATCGCTGCTGCCGAATGACGCTCAACCGGTCGCACCTTCCGCAATCAAGCCGGCAGGTCAAACCTGGACCGATAGTGGCTTGCAGGATTTTGTTACCCCGCGTGAACTCAGTCAGTCCGAAATCGCTGGCGTCATTGATGACTATCGCATGGCTACCCGTCGTGCTCTGGAGGCCGGTTTCGATGGCGTCGAACTGCACACTGCATCGGGCTACCTCCCAGAACAGTTCCTATCTTCCGGCAGCAACCAGCGCCAGGATCAATATGGTGGTTCTGTAGAGAATCGCGCTCGCTTCGTCTTGGATGTGCTGGCTGCAATGGTCGCTGAGGCTGGTGGAGATCGTGTTGGTATCAAGATTTCCCCGGAAATGAACTTCAATGACATTGTCGATGCTAACCCCCAGGAAACGTATACCTACCTGGTAGAGCAACTGCGTCGTTTCAATTTGGCGTACCTGCACGTCGCACTGTTCGGGGCCAAGGTCGATTACCACGCGCTGCTGCGCCCACGCTTTAATGGTGCCTATCTGATGGGGGGCGGCCTTGACCAAAGCCGTGCGGAGACTGTGCTGGCGGATAACCAAGCCGATGCAGCGGTATTTGGTGGTGCATTCCTGGCCAACCCTGATTTGCCCGAGCGCTTCCGCCAAGGTGCCCCACTCAATACGCCTGACAAAAATACGTTCTATGCACCAGGCGCTCAGGGCTACATCGACTATCCATTCTTGAGTGGAATGAGCGCTAGCTGAGGAGCACTGTCATGAGCGAAATCGCCCAGTTGCATCGCATGGACGTCGGAGCTGGTTTCCGTGCTTATTCACTGCGTGGCGGTGAGAAGGCAGCACCGATTGACCCCTTTCTGGGTGTCGATCACGCGTGGATGAGTGCATCAACCTTTGCACCGCACCCTCATGCGGGCTTCTCTGCCGTGTCTTACCTGTTTCTTGATTCGGAAACCGGTATCAATAACCGTGATTCGCAGGGGATGCGTAATCTCATTCGCCCGGGAGGTCTTCACTGGACGGCTGCTGGGCGTGGGATCGTTCATGAGGAGGTGCCTGCCGAAATAGGCAAGACCGTCCATATGCTGCAAATCTTCGTCAATCTGGCCGTTGATCGACAAGAAGCGGAACCATTTGCGTTAAGCCTTGAACCTCAAGACGTGCCAGTTGTGCACTTTCCCGGTGTGAAAGTTCGGGTACCACTAGGTGACTTTGCTGAGGCTCGTTCTCCGCTACGTCCGCCGACGGAGGTTTCCCTGCTCGATATCTCGCTTGATGAGGAAGCCAGCCTGTCAGTGCCTATCTCTGCGGGTAACAGCGTTTTTATCATGCCGATCTTCGGGAAACTGGAGATTGACGGCCAACTCTACGATGCCAGCGAGCCGCGTCTGCCGGTGCTTCCCGCCCAGGGAACGTCGCGTGAAATTGTGCTGCAAGCAAAGCACGGTAATGCCAAAGCCGTTCTCTTCTCGGGCTCGCCGCTACGCCAACCGGTGTACTGGCATGGGCCGATAGCGCGGACATCCGTGGAAGCGTTGAACTCAAGCATTGCTGCTTATCAAAGTGGGAAATTCGGCTCACTTTGACACATGGGGGCTAGTCATTAGCCTTCATTCAGGGCATCTCGCCCAATAACGTTGTAAGGAGAAAATAATGACTTACGAAAACTTTAATGGCTCGAATGCCGCCATGCTGTTGATTGACCACCAGGTTGGCACCATGAGCTGGGTAAAGTCGATCTCGTTTGAAGAGATGAAACAGAATGCACTGATGCTGGCACAAGCTGCTAGCATCCTGAAGATGCCGGTGGTACTGACATCCAGCATGGAAGAGTATGCCCAAGGACCGCTGTTAAGTGAGCTGGAATCCATCCTCCCGAACGAATTTGCTGGCCGGGTTAAACGTTTTGGCATTGTGAACGCCATGGACGACGAAAACTTCGCCGCCGCGGTTAAAGCGACGGGCCGCCAAAAAATCATCATCGCAGGTGTCACCAACGATGTGTGCACGGTCTATCCGGCGCTTAGCCTGGTACGGGCGGGCTTCGAGGTGCAGGTTGTTGCCGATGCGGGTGGCTCGCCAACCAAAATGGCTGACGACATCGCCCTGCGTAGAATGGAGCGTGCAGGCGTAACACTGACCAGCACCAACCAGTTGATTGCCGAACTTGCCGGAAGTTGGGTCACTCCAGAAGGTGGCCAGTTGATTCAGGTATTGATGCCCTCCCTGAAGGCTTGACCTTGCCCGACCCCTCTTAGCTCCGCTTAAGAGGGCCGCAAATTTGGCTTTGTGAATCACCCATAGATTTACAAGCTCTTGAATGGCTGCTTCCTGATTAGGAGCAGCCATTTTTCATCGGAAGTTTAATGGCTGCTTTGGCCGATGAGTTGCCGCAGCGGCGGCTGGCTAACGACTCTGTTCCCACCACGACATGCTTTTGAATGGCAGTTCGGGTGGTCGCCTTGCCTGAGCGAGCATGGCAGACTGATGGCAAGCTGGCTGATTTCGACACTAGCAAAAACGCTCACTGAAACAGACCCGTTGCAAGCCTTGCCAGGGCAGGGGGTGTGTTTTCGACTGTAACGGGCCAGACAGATTATCTGGCGGCCAAGCCAGACAATGCCACAGTATTACCTGCAAGCTGCCCTATACTGGCAATAAATCTCCCTTCACGCATTGTGATGCCGTACGCACATGAACCTTATCCCTATCAGCCCTGATACCGACTCCACCGCCGCCTTGCCCCCTTGTGGTGACTGCCGCGATGGCGAGCCCTTGGGTTTTACTTTCAGCTACGCTTTCCAGCCCATTATCGACCTGCGCGCCGGCAGCATTTTTGCGCACGAGGCGCTGGTGCGTGGCCCGGCGGGCGAGGGGGCACTGAGCGTACTGGCGCAGGTGAACGACACCAACCGCTACCGTTTTGACCAGGCTTGCCGGGTGAAAGCCATCGAGGTAGCGGCGCGGCTGGGTATGCGCAGCAGGCTGTCCATCAACTTTCTGCCCAACGCCATTTACCGTCCCGAGGTGTGCATACGCACCACGCTGCAGGCGGCGCGCCAGTTTGGTTTTCCGGTAGACCAGATCATTTTCGAGACGGTAGAGAGCGAGCGTATCGACGATGGCAGCTGGCTGGCCAAGGTGTTTAGCGCCTACCAGCGCATTGGCTTCATGACGGCGATTGATGACTTTGGCGCGGGCTACGCCGGGCTGAACCTGCTGGCCAGTTTTCAGCCGGATATCGTGAAGCTGGACATGGCGCTGGTGCGGGGCATAGAGCAGAAAAAAGCCAGCCGCGTGATAGTGGCCTGCGTGGTGCGCATGTGCGACGAGCTGGGTATCCGCGTGATTGCCGAGGGTGTGGAAACGCGCGAGGAGCTGGCCTGCCTGCAAGAGATAGGCGTGCATCTGGTACAGGGCTACCTGTTTGGCAAGCCGCTGTTCGAGCAGTGCGTGGCGGATATTGCCCAGATCTGGCCGCAGGCCTAGCGCTAGTTGGCCGCATGCTGCCGTATTGCGCCTGCCGCTATATACGTGCTTATATAGCGCGTCGATTTCCCTACGCAGAGCAAGGCAAGATGACGCGCATTCACACCCTGGTGGCCAGCATGGGCCTGAGCCTGGCCTGCAGTATGGCGCTGGCCGGCGAGATAACGGTATCGGCCGCCGCCAGCCTGAGCAATGCTTTCAAAGAGGTGGCGCAGGGCTTCGAGGCGCAGCACCCCGGCAGCAAGGTGCTGCTGAACTTTGCCGCCTCTGGCGCGCTGCTGCAGCAGCTGGCCAAAGGCGCGCCGGTGGATGTGCTGGCCTCGGCCGACCAGGAAACCCTGGACCAGGCCGCCAAACAGGGCTTGATCCAGTCGGCCAGCCGCCGCGATTTTGCGCGTAATACCCTGGTGCTGGTGGTGCCGGCGGCTAGCAAACTGGCCCCGAAAAGCCTGGCCGAGCTGGCCCGGCCCGCTTACGGCAAGGTGGCGATAGGCAACCCGGCCAGCGTGCCGGTAGGGCGCTATGCCCAGAGCGCGCTGGCAGCGGCCCGGCTATGGCCGGCGGTGAGTGCCAAGGCGGTCAACACGCTGAACGTGCGCCAGTCGCTGGACTACGTGGCGCGGGGCGAGGTGGATGCCGGTTTTGTGTACGCCACCGATGCCCGGCTGATGGCCGACAAGGTAAAAGTAGCGTTTGCCGTGCCGCTGGGTGAGGCCATCCGCTACCCCATTGCTAGCACCACCGCTGCGGCCAACCCGCGGCAGGCCAAGAGTTTTATCGACTATGTGTTATCACCCGCCGGGCAGGCCATTCTGGCCCGCTACGGCTTTCAGAAGCCCTAAGTGATACCGGGTATGGATACCGTATGGGTTGCCCTGGCGCTGTCGCTGAAAGTAGCCGGTCTGGCCACCTTGCTGGCGGGGCTAGCGGGTGTGGCGACCGGCTTTGTGCTGGCACGCGGGCGTTTTCCGGGGCGCGATGTGCTGGACACGCTGCTGACGCTGCCCATGGTGCTGCCGCCTACCGTGCTGGGCTATTACCTGCTGGTGTTGCTGGGCAGGCAGGGCGCGCTGGGCGGCTGGCTGCAGGCGCAGTGGGGCATTAACCTGATTTTCAGCTGGCAGGGCGCGGTGATCGCCGCGGCGGTGGTGGCATTTCCACTGGTGTTCAAGCCGGCGCGGGCGGCGTTCGAGGCGGTAGACGGCCAGCTGGAGCAGGCGGCGCAGGTGCTGGGCATCAGCCGCCTGGCAGTGTTTTTCCGCATTACCCTGCCGCTGGCCTGGCGCGGTATTCTGGCCGGCATCCTGCTGGCCTTTGCCCGTGCGCTGGGCGAGTTTGGCGCCACGCTGATGGTGGCGGGCAGCATTCCGGGCAAAACCCAGACCCTGTCGATAGCCGTGTACGAAGCGGTGCAGGCCGGGCAAGACAATGTGGCCAACCTGCTGGTGGCCGTGATCTCGGCCGTGTGCATCAGCGTACTGTTGGCCGCAGGCTACCTGGCCCCCGGCCGGGTCGCGCAGCGCTAGGGGGCCGCATGCTTGATATTGCCATCCAGAAAACCCTGCATACCGGCAAGCGCAGCTTTCAGCTGAACGTACAGCTGCAATCGGCCAGCCAGCACACCGTGCTGTTTGGCCAGTCCGGTGCCGGCAAAAGCCTGACCCTCAAGGCCATTGCCGGGCTGATGACGCCAGACAGCGGCCATATCCGCCTGGGCGGGCGGCTGCTGTTTTCGCAGCCCGGCGGGGTAAACCTGGCCCCGCAGGCGCGGCAGCTGGGCTATCTGTTTCAGGACTACGCGCTGTTTCCCCACCTGACCGTGCGGCAAAACGTGGCCTTTGGCCTGGCGCGCGGCTGGCTGAACCCGCGTACCAGCGCACAGCACGACGAAGTAGAGCACTGGCTGCACAGCTTTGGCCTGGCGGCCATGGCACAGCAGCGGCCGGGCGAGCTGTCCGGCGGCCAGCGCCAGCGTGTGGCCCTGGCGCGGGCGCTGGTGGCCAAACCGCGCGCTTTGCTGCTGGACGAACCCTTTGCGGCGCTGGACCCGGCGCTGCGCCACGACATGCGCCAGGCGCTGCTGGCCCTGCTGGCACAGGTGCAGATACCGCTGCTGCTGATTACCCACGACGAACAAGACGTGTCCCTGTTTGGCCAGCAGGTATTCGAGCTGCGCGATGGCCAGGCCCATGCGGCCAACCTGGCCATCTTTACCGAGGCAACGTCCCGCCATGACAGATAAAACCATCCAGCTGCAGGGCAGCCTGTGGATGACCATAGACGGCCAGCCACTGGGCGGCGCCGACCGCATGGCCCTCTTGGCGCACATTGCGGCCTGCGGGTCCATTACCGGGGCAGCCAAGGCAGCAGGCATGAGCTACAAAGCCGCCTGGGACGCCATCGACACCATGAATAACCTGGCTGGCGAGCCGCTGGTGGCGCGGCTGGCCGGCGGCAAGGGCGGTGGTGGTACGCAGCTTACCGCGCGTGGCGCGCAGCTTTTGCACAACTTTCATACCCTGCAGGCCGAGCACCAGCGCTTTGTCCACAGCCTGGCCAGCCAGGCCCCCGCGCTGGCCGACGACTATGTACTGATAAGGAAGATGGCCATGCGCACCAGCGCCCGCAACCAGTTTGCCGGTACCGTCGAGGTGGTCAAACCAGGCGCCGTGAACGACGAAGTGACCCTGCTGACCCCTGCCGGCCAGCGCATCGTGGCGACGGTGACCCACGACAGCGTGCTGGGCCTGGGTTTGCAGCCGGGTGCGCAGGCAATGGCGCTGGTGAAAGCATCGTCCATCATGCTGGTAAGCGACACCGGCAGCGCCCGCTTTTCGGCGCGCAACCAGCTGCATGGCGAGATCGCGCGCATTCAGCCGGGGGCGGTGAATACCGAGGTGGTGGTGGCACTGCCCGGCGGTGTCAGCGTAGCCGCCGTAGTGACGAACGATAGCTGCGATACGCTGGCGCTGGCGGTGGGGCAGCCGGTCAGTGCGCTGTTCAAGGCATCCAGCGTGATACTGGCGGTACCGGCCTGAGCGCTACCGTCGCTGCCCGGCCGCCATGCCCCTGACCACGTGCTGCCACATACTGGCTCACACTGCTTTCAAGGACACCCCATGTTGCTACAAGACGAATTGGCGCTGGTCGCCCGCCAGGAAACCATGCTGGTACTGCCGCATTTCGATGAAAACGACGCCTGGCAGCTGGGCTCGGCGCTGCGGGCCTTGGCGCTGGCGCAGCAAGCCCCGGTGGCCATTGCCATTACGGTGAATCAGCAGCGCCTGTTTTTCAGCATGCTGCCCGGCGCCACGCCCGCCAACGACGACTGGCTGCGGCGCAAACACAATGTGGTGCAGCATTTCCAGCAAAGCTCCTACGCGGTGGGGCTGGCCTGCCAGCTAAAAGGCAAAACCCTGGCCGAGCGCAGCGCGCTGCCAGAGCGCGATTACGCCAGCCATGGTGGCAGCTTCCCGCTGCGCGTGGCTGGCGTAGGGTGCATCGGTTCGGTAGGGGTGTCTGGCCTGGCGCAGCGCGCCGACCACGAGCTGGTGGTCGAGGCACTAGCCCGCCAGTACGCCCTGGCCGACGTGCCGCGCCTGGCGTTATAGCTGGGTGTAACGGGCAAACAGGCTGGCGATGTCCACCCGTGCCTGCAGGCGGGCGGCCAGCAGGTACAGCCCGGCAACCTTGCGGTGCAGGAACAGCGCATCCACCGGCGGAGTGTGCCAGGCGTCGCGCTCGTGGCGCATGGCCCAGCCGGCGTCGCGCATGCGGGCGGCCAGCGTGCTGTTGCCAAAGTCGTAGGCGCCGGCGTGGCGTAGCGGCTCGCAGGCCAGCAGAAAGATAGCCATCACCTCGTCGTAATGCCGCGCCGATACCTGCTGCGGAAAGTAGCCCAGCGCGGTAGCGGCCTCGCCCAGCGCCTGCCGGTCTTGCGCCTGTGCGGCAAACAGCAGGCGGCGGTAGTGCTGCACTGTGTCGGCCGGCAGCCGGCGCGTGGCGCCAAAGTCCAGCAGCACCAGCCGGCCGCTATCTGGCTGGTAGCGGTAGTTGGCAAAGTTCGGGTCGCTTTGCAGGCAGGCAAAGTCGAAGATTTCGCGCAGCAATAAATCGAACAGCAGGGTGGCCACGCGGTCGCGCTCGGCCTGCGGCGCCTGCTGCAGCGTGGTGATGGGCACGCTGTCGATAAAGTCCATGGCCAGGATGCGCGGCGTACACAGCTCGGGCACGGCTTGCGGCAGCAGCAGGTCGGCGTGGCCTGCCAGTAGCTGGCGGTAGTGCTGCAGGTTGGCCGCTTCCTGCTGGTAGTCGGCTTCCTGGTGCAGCTGGCGCTTGGCCTCGGTCAGCAGGGGGGCCAGCTCGAAGCCCGGCGGCAGCAGGCCACTCAGGCGCAGCAGGCTGGCGACATTGTCTACATCGCTGTCGATGCTGCGCGCCACGCCGGGATACTGCACCTTGATGGCTAGCGTCTGGCCGCTGGCCAGCTCGGCACGGTGCACCTGGCCGATGGACGCCGCCGCCACCGGCTGAAAAGAAAAGCGTTTGAAACGTGTTTGCCAGTCTTCCCCCCATTCCTGCTCCAGTACGTCCGCCAGCTGGCTGAGCGGCATGGTGTGTGCGTCTTCGCGCAGCGTGGCCAGAATATCGCGCAGGGTAGGCGGCAGCAGGTCGCCGGCGTCCATGGATAACAGCTGCCCCATCTTCATGGCGGCGCCGCGCATCTGCGATAGCTGGTGGGCAAAGCGGGTGGCATTGGCCGGGGTCAGCAGCAGGTCTTGCCATTGCGGGCGTTGGCCGCTGGCGAGCCGGCGTGCGCCTTCGGCCACCATGCCACCGGCTATGCCGCCGGCCAGGGTGCCCAGGCGCGCCAGCCGCGACAGGCGGCCCACGGGTACAGCACGGGATTTGGCGTTGTCAGTCATGGTGTGGTGGCGCGGCGGGTTGGCTGCCGGGGCGCGGGTGGTCGGCCAGCGGGTAGGCATCGGCCACGTAGGCCGGGCCTTTCATGATGCGCACGATCCATGCGCCCAGCGCCACAGTAAACACCACCGTCCACAGTAGAATCAGCCAGCTGATGGCCAGAATATCCACCATGCTCGCTTGTTGTGCGCTAAGGCTGCCGGGCCACAACCAGACCTGCAGCCGCCACAGGCAGATAGGGCTACCCAGCAGCAGCGTGCCGTAAACCAGACAGCGCGGCGCCAGCGCCAGCAGGCGGCTTTCCAGCCCGGCGGGGCTGCGCTGGAAACCGCCCAGTTTGTTGAAGTAGCGGCTCATGGCTTAGCCCTGTAGTGCCAGCATGCCAGCCAGCAGGCTGGTGCCGGCGGCCAGGCTGAGGTGGCGGCGCAGCGGCAGGTACCAGCTGGGCAGGTCGGCATGGCGGCACAGGCGCTGGTCTTGCAGGTAATGCAGCAGATAGCCCAGCAGCAGGGTGGCTACGCCGGGGGCGGCAGGTAGCAGCACCGCCGGCCAGGCCAGCAGCGCTGGTACCACGCTCCAGGCCATCATGCGGCTACGGCGTGCGGTGTCCAGCCCCGGCAGCGTCATGGCAAAGCCCCAGTGCAGCGCGCCGACAAACGACAAAATCACGGCACCGTAGGCCAGCAGCAGGCCGAACCAGAAGCCGGCGTGGCTAGCGGCTAGCCAGCATAAGGCAGCCAGGGCAATAAAGGGCAAGGCACCGCCGTAGCCCAGCCAGGCGGCCGGGGCGGGCAGAGGTGCGGGGGCAGTATCGGAGGTCATGATGGCGGGCCAAGGCAGGGTTCATTACTGCCCTGATCATAGTAATGCGCCCGATTTTTGTCCAATACAAAACGTGGACAAAATGCTGGTGTGACCAACCGTGCCCGCTGGCTGTGCGGTGCTTACTGCGGCAGAAAGCTTATGCCGGTGCGGCTTTGCAGCTCGGCGTAGGTCAGCATCTGCGGCTTGGCCACGTCGGCATTGGCGGTCCAGTACACCCAGGACTTGCCGGTGGCGGGGTCGTATACCAGCTTGTACAAGGCGTCGGGCACGCGCACCTTGCCCGCGTAGCGCGGGGTTTGCTGCATGTCGAAATAGGGGCCGGTAAACACGTACACATCGCCGCTGGCGCGCTGCACGTATTTGCGCGTGGCGGCCTCTACCGCGCGGGCCCATACGCCACGGTTATTTTCCGGCACTTGCGGCACCATATTGGCCAGGCTAAAGCTTTGCGCCATGGCCTCGGGCGTGGTGCGCTGCGCCGCTGCCGCCATATGGCCGCGGTCGTAGCCGCTGCCGCGGTAGTCGGCCAGCGTGGCGCGCTCGCTGCTGCGCAGGCGGGCTTCTTCGTAGAAACGGTCGGTGCGCTTTTCGTCGGCGTCGGCCAGGCTGCGGGCAGACAGCTTTTCGGCGGCAAATACCGGCGTGCGCCGGTCGCCGTCGTACAGAATGGCAAAATCGTCGAAGCACAGCTCGCGCGTGCTGGCGTGCTGCTGTGCGGCAGGGATGGCTGGCGGGGTGTTGCGGTAGAACAGCTGCGGGCAGTCGGCAAAGCGGGTGGCTACTTGCGGCCCGCCTGGGCCAGGGTTGGCCGCAGCAGGGGTGGCCGGGGCCTGGTAGTGTTCGACAGCAGCGTAAAGCAGGGCAACAAGCAGGGGTAGCAGGGCAAGCGGCTTTTTCATGCAAGCAACAACAGCGGGAAAAGGCCGGCAATTCTATAGCAAGTTTTATCGCAATGTGGCGTTGTTGCCCGCCTTCAGGCGGGCTATCGATGGCGGGCTTACACCAGCCCGCCCAGCCCGGCGGCAGCGCCTGCCGCCAGCAGCCATAGCGGGTTCAGCCGTGTGCGCCAGCTCAAGAGTGCGCAGATAGCCAGCAGCAGGCCGCCAGCCAGGGTTGGCGGATGGCTGGCGGCCATCATGGCCACACCTGCCGCAATGAGCCCCACGGTCAGCGGCGCCAGCCCCTTGCTGATGGCGGTAGTCAGCCGGCTGCCGCGCGCCTGCTGCCACCAGCGCGCCACCCAGAAGCTGAGCAGCGACGACGGCAGGCAGATGCCGATCAGGCTGACAATGGCGCCGGGCACGCCCGCTACCTTCCAGCCTACCAGGCTCACTATCAGTACATTCGGTCCCGGCGCAGCCTGCGCCAGCGCAAACAGTGCGGCAAACTCCTGGCCGCTCATCCAGTGCAGCTCGGTGACCACCACACGGTGCAGCTCCGGCACGATGGCGTTGGCGCCGCCCACCGCCAGCAGGGAGAACTGTACAAACATCAGAAACAGGAACAGCAGCATGTCACAGCCCTCCTTGCGGGTAGTGCCATGCCAGGCCTATGCCCAGCGGTGCCAGCACCAGCAGCACCAGCCACAGCGGCAGGTGCACGCCTGCTACGGCAATAAAGGTGAGCAGGGCCAATAGCCACGGCAGCCGGCGGCGGGGCAGCCGTGACGCCAACTTCAGCACCATGCCCAGCAACAAGCCGATGCCGGCCGGTGCCAGCCCGGCCAGCAGCTGCTGTAGCCAGCTGGCCTGCTGATAATGCTGGTACAGCGTCGCCAGCAGCAGGATGAGCACCAGCGGCGCCAGCAGCAAGCCGGCCACCGCCAGCAGTGCGCCGGCCACGCCGTGAAAGCGGCTGCCGATGGCCACCGCCATATTGACGATATTCGGCCCCGGCAGTATTTGGCCCAGTGCCAGCAGCTCGGCAAACTCGCTATCGGTAAGCCAGCCGCGGCGCTGTACCAGCTGGTGCTGCGCCTGCGGCAGCACGCCGCCAAAGCCGCTCAGGCCGATAAGAAAAAAGCCGCGAAACAGGGCTTGTTTGTCTGGAATGATCAGGGTGTTCATACCCCTTAGCGTAGGGCGGCCAGCGCCGTGGCACAAACGGCTTTTTCTGGCTTTGCTTGTGCGTTATTCTCACAAGCATGAACCGCAAGCTCCCCCCGCTTAACGCGCTGCGTGCCTTCGAAATGGCCGCCCGCTACCAAAGCCTGACCGCCGCCGCCGAGCAGCTGCACGTTACCCACAGTGCTGTTAGCCGGCAGGTAAAGCTGCTGGAAGACTGGCTGGGCCTGGCATTATTCGACAGGGTTGGCCGCAGGCTGCAGCTTACCGACGCCGGGCGCCAGTATTTGCCGGTGGTGCAAGCTGCGTTTGACAGCCTGGCCAACGCCACTGAAAAACTCACAAGCCAGAAGCCCAGGCTGCTGCGTATCAACGCCGCCCCCACGCTGGCCATGCACTGGCTGCTGCCGCGGCTGACACAGTTCCAGCGCCGCCACCCCGAAGTCGAACTGCGCCTGGCCACCTCAGACGCCATCATCAATAACCAGAACGCCGATTTCGATATCGCTATCCGCCGTGGCAACGACCACTGGCACGGCTTTGTCTCGCATATATTCCTGACCGAGCACGAGCTGCCGGTGGCCAGCCCGGCCCTGCTGGCGCGCCAGCCGCTGCCCAATGCGGCCGCGCTGGCGCAACATACTTTGCTGCATTCCGAAACGCGGCCGGTGGCGTGGGAGCGCTGGCTGGCCGCCGCCGGCGTGCCCGGCCTGCAGCCTGCGGCCAACCAGCATTTCGACCACTACTATCTGGCGCTGCAGGCCGCAGTCGACGGCATGGGCATTACGTTGGGGCCACGGCCGGTGATTGACGAGCTGCTGGCCAGCGGCAAGCTGCAGGTAGCACTGCCCGCCCCGGCCGTGCGGGTGCGCGGCTACTCGTGGGTGGTGCCGCTGGCGCTGGCAGAAGACCCGCTGTGCGCCGGGTTCTGCGCCTGGCTGGAAGACGAAGGCCAGGTCTGGCAAGCGGGCTAGGCTTGGTTCGGTCTATCGTCTGGCTGGATAAAACAACAAGGCCGCAGCGGATGCTGCGGCCTTGTGCTTTTGTCGGGCTGCCGTTTACAGGCGGAAGCGCGACACCATGCCGTGCAGGTGGCTGGACAGCTGGTGCAGCTCGTTCACCGTTTGCGTGGCGGTTTGTACTGCCTGGTCGGTTTCAATGGCCATGTGGTTGGCCACCTCGGCCGCACGCGCCATCTCGGTGGTGGCAATGGACTGCTCGCGCGTGGCGTCGGCGATGTCGCGGATGGTTTGCACCACGCGGCCCACTTCGCTTTCGATGCCGGCAATCTCCTGCGCCACCTGGCGCGAAGCGCCCACGCCGGACTGCACAGACTGCTGCGTGCTGTTCATATTGGCCAGCGCCGAATTGACGTCGGCGTGCGTGGCGTGAATCAGCCCACCGATCTCCACCGTGGCTTTGGAAGTGCGCTCGGCCAGCTTGCGCACTTCGTCGGCCACCACGGCAAAGCCGCGGCCCATTTCACCGGCGCGGGCGGCTTCAATCGCCGCATTCAGCGCCAGCAGGTTGGTCTGGTCGGCAATATCCTTGATCACGTTGATGATCTGGTCCATCTGCGCCGAGCGCTGGCCCAGGCCACCCAGCGTGGTAGCCAGCTCGCCCACGGCACAGGCAATGCCTTCGATGCTGTCGGCCAGTGCCCCCACCGACTGCGCCGACTGGCGCGAGGTCTGGCCGGTTTGTACCACCGATTCTTCGGCGCTGCCGGCGTTGCTGGCGATGTGGTTGATGCTGACGGTGATCTGTTCGATGGTGGCGGCGGTGGCGCTGGAGGCATCGGCCTGCTGCTGCGAATCGCTGGCCAGCTGGCGCGTAATGCCGTTAAGCGCGTCAATACCGCCGTTCAGCGAGACCGAGTGGTCGCGCACTTCGACAAACATCTGGCGCAGGCTGCCAATAAAGCGGTTGAACGCCTGGGCGGTCTGGCCGATTTCGTCGCGGCTATCGATGTGCAGCTGGTGGGTCAGGTCGCCCTGGCCGCTGGCCACATCCAGCAGCGCATCGCGCAGGCGGACCAGGTTGGCTAGCAGGCGGGTAAGCGCCACATTGGCCAGCAGGATGGCCGCCACGGCCACGGCCAGGCCGGCCAGCATCAGCGTGACCAGCATCTGGTTCAGCGGTGCCAGCAGCACGTCTTTTTCGGCCACGGTACCCAGCACCCAGTCGGTGCCTTCTACCGGTACCAGCTGGGCGTAGTAGGTGTGGCCGTCGATATCGACCTCGTGCAGCTGTGGTGTGTTGTTGGCCGCCGTCAGCAAACTGGTGTCAAAGCCTTTCATCACCTCGCTCACCGGTTTGAGCGTGCTGCCCTCGGCCGGATGCACCACGATATTGCCTTCGCGCGTGGCCAGAAAAGCGTAGCCGTCGCCGCGCAGCTTGATGCCTTTCACCACGGCAGTGAGGCCTTCCAGCACGATGTCGCCACCGGCCACGCCCACCAGCTGGCCATCACGCAGGATGGGGCTGGCCAGGGTGACGCCCAGCTTGGCGGGGCTGGCAAACATATAAGGCTGGGTCAGCACCACGCTGCGTTTTTCGCTGGCCAGCTTGTACCAGGGGCGGGCGGTGGGGTCGTAGCCGGGCTTGGGCGGGCGGTTCGGGTCGTCGTAGCGCATGGCTTTGTCTTCGTAGCCGGCAAAGATCTGGTCAAAGCCGCCGGCTTCCTTGCCTTGTTCCAGGCTGGCGTACGGCGCGCTGGCGTCTTCTTTACCCAAGCGGTTGGCCGTGGCGCGGATGGCATCGCCGCGCTGGCCTACCCAGCGGCCCAGTGCCTGGCTGTTACCGGTAATGGCGGCGTTCAGTTCCTGTTCTACGCCGCGTACGATTTCGCTGCGCATGCGTTGGTAGGCCAGCGCCGACAGCAAGGCAATGGCAATGGCCAGCAGGATGGCCACAAAAAGCATAAGTCGCTGTTTTAACGACATGGTGTGCCTCTAGATGAAAAAGGGCGAGCCCTGCCGTTGTCGTGCCGGCCGGTGTTCGCCTCTGGGTGGGTCGGTGTGTGGTAAGGAATAACCTTACTATTTGTATTGTTTTGTAATGAATATACCGGCCAAATGTTAACAGGCAATGATAAATAGTCCAGCGGCAATGTGCGTGCGGGGGCGGGGCGGCGTCAAAAATGCGGGCTGCCGTATGCGGTGTGTGGCGCTGCAGCAGCGCCATGGCGGGGGTGTGGGGAAGGGCTGCCCCGCACCACGGCAGGTGCGGTACGGGGCAGTGGCTTACCAGCGTAGCTGCCGGCTGGTGGCTTTGCCTGCCAGCGCGTGGTCGTGGGTAACCAGCAGCAGCGCGCAGCCGATACGCGCCAGCTCGTCCAGCAGGCAGTGCAGGGTGTCTTGCTGGGTGAGCGGGTCCAGCCGCGACGTGGGCTCGTCGGCAAACAGCAGCGCCGGTTGCAGCAGCAGGGTGCGGATCAGCGCCAGCCTTTGCAGCTCACCGCCGGATACCTGTGACGGCTTGCGCGCCAGCAGATCGGGCGATAGCCGCAGCCGGTGCAGCAGCGTTTCCAGGCTGGCGACAGGTTGGCCGCAGCGCTGCAGCACGTCGTGCAGGGCGGTGTGCAGGCTAATGTGCGGGGCAAAGGCCTGCACCGGGTCCTGATACAGCTTTTGCCAGGCGGTGCGCGGCAGGCCGTCGCGGTAGCGCACACTGCCGTGGTCGGCGCGGGTTAGCCCCAGCAGGATATTGCCCAGCGTGCTTTTGCCGGCGCCGCTATGGGCCAGCAGCGCCACGCGCTCGCCAGCGGCGATATCGATATCTACGTTCTGGAACAGCGTCTGGCTGCCGTAGGCCTTGGCCAGGCTGCGGCCCTGCAGCAGCCAGTCGCCCGGCGCCGGGTGGGGGATGGCCGGCCACGCTTGCGGCTCGGCGGCCAGTAGTTGCTGCGTGTAGGCGTGCTGCGGCTGCTGTAATACCTGGCTGGCCGGGCCGTGCTCTACCACCTCGCCGCCGCGCATCACCAGCACCTGGCCACCCAGCGCGCGCGCCAGGGCGATGTCGTGGGTGACGGTGAGCAGGCATTGCCTGCTGGCCAGGTGTTGTTGCAGCAGTTGCGCCAGCGTGGCGCAGGCCTGGCTGTCCAGCCCCTTGCTGGGTTCGTCGGCCAGCAGCAGGCTGGCCCCGCCCAGCGTGGCGGCGGCAAACGCCACCCGCTGCGCCATGCCGCCCGACAGCTGGTGCGGGTAGTGCTGTTGTGCCGCGTGCAGCCCCAGGCGGCCCAGCAGGCTGTGTGCCTCGGTGTGTGCCTGCTTGGCCGCACCGCGCCAGCCCTCGGCTACCTGTGGTAGTACGCGCATGGTGGGGTCCAGCGCGGTGGCGGGCTCTTGCGGCAGGATGGCCAGCTGCCCGCCCCACAGCGCGCGGCGGTTGGCCGCATCGGCCAGCGGCCAGGCCTGGCTGCCCTGGCGTAGCTCGCCGCTGGCGCGCAGGCCGGCGGGCAGGGTACCCATGATGGCGTGCGCCAGCAGCGATTTGCCGGAGCCGCTTTCGCCCAGCACGGTGAGTGCCTCGCCGGGGTAGAGGGTGAGGTCTAGCGGCTGCAGCAGGCAGTGCTGTTGCTGGTAGACGGCTACGCCGCCCAGATGCAGGGTGCTCATCGTGTTACCTCCAGCGGGCGCAGCAGCACCAGCGCGGCCAGCGTGAGCGCCAGCACGGCCACCGGTGCCAGCACCAGCCGCGGCGCTTCGCTGTAATGCGGCAGCGCTTCGGTCATCATCAGGCCCAGCTCGGCGGCGGGCGGCTGCAGGCCCACGCCGACATAGCCCAGCGTGGACAGCGCCAGGATGGCGGTGGCCATGCCGAAGCTGGCCATGGTTAGCAGCATGGGCGACAGCTCTGGCCACAGGTGGCGGCGCACGATGTATAGCGGGCCAAAGCCCAGCAGGCGCGAGGCTTCCACGTGCGGGCTGGCCAGTACCAGCCGGCTGCGCGCCCGCGTCATACGGAAGTATTCCACCCATTGCGCCAGCGCCAGCCCCAGGTACAGCGTGAGAAAGCCGCCTTTGGCCATGGCCGAGAAAATCAGCACGATCAGCAGCCCCGGTAGCGCCAGTACGCCATCGGCCACGCCGCGCAGCACGGTGTCGGTGAGGCCGCCGCGCCAGGCGGACAGCACGCCCAGCAGGCTGCCCAGCAGGGCAGCGCTCAGTACGCACAGTGCGGCCAACCCTAGCGACAGCCGGGTGGCGCTGGCCACGCGCGCCATCACGCTGCGACCTAGCTGGTCGCGGCCCAGCGGCTCGGCCAGGCTGGGGCTGGCCAGAAACTGCATCAGGTCCTGGCGCGCCGGGTCTGGCCACAGCCACGGGCCGGCGATGGCCAGTAGCAGTACCAGCGCCAGCAGCAGCCAGGCCAGGCGGCGGTGCCAGGGTAAGAAAGCAAGGTAGGTCATTTACGGCTCCGCCGGGCCACGCGGGTCGATGGCCAGGCATAACAGGTCGGTAACGGTATTGAGCAGCACGAATAGCCAGGCCAGCAGTAAGGTGCAGCCCTGGATCATGGGCACATCGCGCCAGAACACGGCGTGCACCAGCGCGTGGCCCACGCCGGGCCAGGCAAACAGGCTTTCCACCACTACTACGCCCTCGATCAGCAGGATCAGCTGCACCCCGGCGTAAGCCACCACGGTGACGCCGATATTGCGCAGACCGTGGCGCCAGAAAGCCTGCCACGGCGACAGGCCTTTGGTGAGCGCAAAGCGGTAGTAGTCGGACTGCACCACGGCCAGCACGCTGTCGCGTACGATGCGCGCGGTCAGGCCGGACAGGCCCAGGCCCAGCGTCAGCGCCGGCAGCAGCAGGTTGCCGCTGTCGCCATGGCCAGCGGCCGGTACCCAGCCCAGCTGTACCGACAGGCCCAGCATCAGCATCAGGCCCAGCAAAAACGGCGGCAGCGTGCGTAGTACCACGCTCCATAGCAGGGTCAGGCGGTCGGCCCAGCCGCCCGGGCGCAGGCCGCTGGCCAGCCCCAGTGGCAGGCCCAGCCCCAGCGCCAGCACCACGCTGGCGGCGGCCAGCTGCAGCGTGGCGCCCAGGTGGTGGCCGATTTCGTCCAGCACCGCGCCACCGGTCACCAGCGATTGCCCCAGCTGGCCCTGGCCCAGCTGCTGTAGCCAGTGGGCAAACTGCTGCCACGCCGAGCGTGCCAGCCCCAGCTCTTGCCGTACCGCCTCGGCAGCGGCGGCGTCCACGTAGTCGTAGCCGTAGCGGCCGGCGGCAATGCGAAACGCCATGTCACCCGGCAGCTGCTGTACCAGTACGAAGCACAGCGTGGCCACCAGCAGCGATACCACCAGCGCCTGTATCAGCCGCTGGCCCAACACGCGGGCCAGGCCGTGTTGCGTGAGGGTGGGCATTTAGCGGCCCCAGCTCATGTCGGCCAGGCGGTAGCTGCGTTCTTGCGGGTCGAGCGTGACACCGCGCAACGCCTTGCTGACCGCGGCGCTCTGGCGGTACCAGGCTACCGGCAGCACCGGCAGCTCTTGTTGCAGGATGGTGGCGACCTTCAGCCGTGCGGCGGCGGCCTGCGCCGGTTTCAGCCCGCCCTGGCCCAATGCGGCCAACTGTTGCGATAGCACGGCGTTCTGCCATTTCATCACGCCCCAGTCGGCGCCATCGTCGGTGAAATCGCCCAGCAGCGTGACCAGCGGGTCCGGCACCAGTGCGTAGTTGCGCGCGTACAGTGCCAGCTCCAGCGTGCCGTCTTTGTGGCCGGCCGGAATCTCGCTGGAGTTGCCCACCTTCACCTGCACGGCAATGCCGGCCTGGCGCAGCTGTTCTTGCAGCGCGGTGGCAATCAGCGGCAGCTCGGGGCGGTCGGGGTAGGTGCGCAGTGTTAGCGCCAGGCGTTCGCCGTTGCGTACCAGCTGGCCGTCGGCGTCCGGCTTCCAGCCCTGCGCGGCAAAGCTGCGGCGGGCTTGCTCTGGCTGGTAGGCCAGCGCGGGCAGCGCGGCCTGGTGCCAGGCTTTCATGCTGGGCGGGAACAGCTGGGTGGCGGCCATGTCCGGGTCGCGCAGCAGCGCAGTGGCGATGGCCTGGCGGTTCAGGCTCTGGCTGATGGCCTGGCGCATGGCCGGGCTGTTCAGCCATTTGTGTCCGGCGTTGAACTTGAGCTGGATCGCGCGTGGCAGCGTGGCCGATACAATGCTCACACGCGGGCTGGCTTTCAGCCGCGTAATGCTTACCGGGTCCAGGCCGAAGGCGATGTCCGCCTGGCCGCTTTCTGCCATCAGGGTGCGGCTTTCAGCGCGGCCGATGGCCTGGTAGCTCACCTCGCTGATGGCGGGTTTCTTGCCCTGCCAGCTGGCAAAGGCCTGCACGTTGACGCGCTGCGGTTGCTGCAGTTGGCTGATGCGGTAGGGGCCGCTGCCGATGATGCTTTTTACGCTGCCGTCGGCGGCGTATGACGCCGGCGCCAGGATCTGGGTATGGGTATGGGCAAATACCGCCGGTAGCGGGGCAAACGGTTTGCTCAGCTGCACCACCACGTCTTTGCCGTCGGCGCGGATGGCGCTGATGGGGGCGTTTTCCAGCATGCCGGGTTTCTTGCGCGCTTTTTCCAGTGCGGCTACCACGTTGGCCGCGGTCACGGCGCTGCCATCGTGAAAGCGTGCGCCGTCGCGTAGTGTAAAGCGCCAGCTGAGCTGGTCGCTGCTGGCCTGCCAGCGGCTGGCCAGGCCGGGCTTGAGCGTGCCCAGGTTGTCGGCGTCGACCAGGGTTTCGGCCACTTGCATGCGGGTAAACAGGATACCGCTGCTGGAGGACGGGTCCAGGCTGTGGATTTCCCACGGGCCGATCAGGTTGAGCGGTTTGGCCTGGGCAGACAGGCCGATAGCCAGCAGCAAACTGCCGGCAAACAGGTGGGATCGCAGAGGGTGCATGTCGTGTCCGATCTTATCGAGAATTATTATCGGCCGGAATGCTATACAGTAACATTTTGTTTGGCAAGTGCGGATTGCCGCACCACAGCAGGGTGCAGGGGCCGCCAAAAGCAGCAGCCCGGCGTGCACGCTGCAGGCCGGGCTGGGGCGAGGGTGGCGGGTAGCGCGGTGCTAGCCGCTATGCGGGCACAGCACGCTATGGCCGGTGGCGGTGTGCGCCTGGTGGATGGCCACGCCGAATACCGGTGCCAGCACGGCGGGGGTAAGGATGTCGGCCGTGTTGCCTGCCGCCACCAGCCGGCCGTGCTGCAGCAGTAGTACGCGGTCGGCGTAGGCCAGCGCGGCGTTCAGGTCGTGCAGCACCACCACGGTGGTGAGCTGGCGCGCGCGCGTTTGCTCGCGCACGGTACGCATCACCTGCACCTGGTGCTGCAGGTCCAGCGCGCTGATGGGCTCGTCCAGCAGCAGCAGGCTGGGCTGGCGCAGCAGTACCTGCGCCAGAAACACCATCTGGCGCTGCCCGCCGCTGAGCTCGCACAGGCGGCGCCCGGCCAGCGCCGCCAGGCCCAGTGCGGCCAACTGCTGCTGTACTGCCGCGTGCTGTTCGGCACTGACACGCCAGCCCAATGTACCCAGTTGCCCCAGCAGCACCGCCTCGGCCACCGTCAGGCGGCTACGCGTGCTGCAGTCTTGCGGCAGGTAGCCGCAGGCCGCGTGCAGCTGGCCGCCGCGCTGCAGCGGCTGTGGCTGGCCCTGCCACTGTAGTTGGCCGCGTGCCGGCAGCAGGCCGGCCAGCGTTTTCAATAGCGTGGTTTTGCCGCTGCCGTTGGGGCCCAGCAGGGCGGTGACCTGCCCCGGCTGCGCCTCGAACGACACATCGTGCAAAATGGCCTGCCGCCCCAGACTCACCTGTAACTGTTGTGCCTGCAGCATTACCACGCCCCCGGTTTGCTGCGCATCACCAGCAGCAGGAAGAACGGCACGCCAACGGCGGCGGTCACAATACCGATGGGAATCAGCGCACCGGGCGACAGCCATTTGCCCAGCAGCGACGACAGCGACAGCAGCAGCGCCCCGCACAGCGCGGCGCCCGGCAGCAGCAGGCGCTGGTCTTCGCCCAGCAGAAAGCGCGCGATATGCGGTGCGATCAGCCCGACAAAACCGATGGTGCCGACAAAGGCCACCGCCGCGCCGGTGAGCAGCGACACGATGGCCAGCGCGCGCCAGCGCAGTGCCGTCACGTTGACACCCAGGCTTTGCGCCCGCTCGTCCGACAGGCCCAGCGCGGTAAAGCGCCAGGCATCGCGCAGCAGCAGCGGCAGGCATACGGCCAGCACGGCTGCCACCAGCCCCAGCTTGGGCCAGCTGGCTTTGTACAGGCTGCCGAACAGCCAGAACACGATGGCCTGCAGCGCCTCGGGCGAGGCCAGGTATTGCAGCAGCGACAGCAGCGCCTGGAACAGGAACAACAGCGCAATGCCGCCCAGCACATAGCTATCGGCCTGGCCGCCCTTGGCGCGGCCTATGCCCAGCACCGCGCTGCAGGCGATGCCGGCAAACAGGAACGCCGCCAGCGGGACGGCAATGGTTTCCGGTAGCGGCAGCGCCGCCCCCAGCACAATCACCAGCGCCGCGCCAAAACCCGCCCCGGCCGATACGCCCAGCGTGTAGCTGCTGGCCAGCGGGTTGTGCAGCACGGTTTGCATCACCAGGCCGGACAAGCCCAGCGCGGCACCCACCAGCAGTGCCATCAGCGCCACCGGCAGGCGGATCTGCCACACGATGACGTCGCTGCCGCGCTCGGCGCCGCTACCGCTCAGCGCGGCAACCACTTCGCGCAGCGGCAGCATCGACGGGCCGCTGGCCACGTCCAGCAGCAGCGACAACAGCAGCACGCCGGCCATCAGCAACAGCATGGCCAGCGCGGGCGCCAGCCGGCGAGCGGCGGGCAGGGGCAGACTCAGGGTGCTCACGGTTTCAGCGTCACCATCCAGCTACCGCTGTACTTCACCGGCAGGTATCGTTCGTGGAACTGGCGCAGCTCGGCCACCGGGTTCACATTTGCAAACTGCGCCGGGTACAGCTGTTTGGCGATGAACTGCATGGCGGTGTAGTCCACCAGCGTGCGCGCCAGGCCGTGGTCCAGCGTGTAGACATGCTGCTGTTGCACGGCTTTCAGCGTGTCCCAGCCGGCGCGTTTGGTATAGGGCAGCAGTGTGGCGCGCGCGGTAGCGTCGTCCGAGGCATAGCCCAGCTTCACCGCCTTGGGGCGGTTCTGCCACGACGAGCCGGCAATGATCACGTGCTCCGGGTTGGCCGCCAGCACCGCTTCGGGGTTCAGCGGGCCCCAGTTGGCGCTAATGCGGCCATTGGCCAGGTTGTCGGCGCCCAGGTTGTCCAGCATCTGGCCCCACATGGTGTCGCGGTAGGTGTTGCCGATGGTATCGGCACCGTCACGGCCCAGCTCTACGTACACCTTGGGCTTGACGGTGGCCTTGGCGCGGGCGATACGCGCCATCACGTCCTGGTATTTGCTTTGATACAGGCTGGCCAGTTCGTCGGCGCGCTTGTCGGCGCCCATCACCTTGCCCAGCAGGCGGGTGCTGGCCAGGTGGCGCTCCAGCGTTTGTGCGTTGTAGTCCACCACCACGATGGGGATGCCGGCGGCGCCCAGCTGCTGCGCGGCCGGGCCCAGTGCCTTGTAGCCCCATTCCGGCAGGATCAGTACGTCGGGCTTCAGCGCAATGACTTTTTCGGCGCTAAAGCTGTTGTCGTCGGTAAAGCCCACGTCCGGCATGTCTTTCAGCTGCGGAATCACCTCCACATAGCGTGCCCAGTTGCCGGCGCGCCAGCCAGCCCAGCCGGTTTTGCTGATGCCCACCACGTTCTGCCACGCCTTGGCGCCGGCAATGGCGGTGAATTCTTCAAAGTGAAAGCCCAGCACCACGCGCTTGGCCGGCGCGTCCACGGTCACTTCGCGGCCGCTGACATCGGTGAGCTTGATCGGTTTTGCCAGCAGGGTGGTGGCGGGCAGCAGGCACAGGGTGGCCAGCAGGATAGAGCGGGAAAGGGCAGGCATGTGCGGCTCCGGCAGGAGATGACAATGAAAGGCCGGATTATCGATAAAGGTTGGCCGCAGCGCCTGCGACATAGTGTCGCAGGGGGCGGCGTGGCCGCGTTTTTATACGGCGTTTACACCGCACCCTTGTCATTTAGCACGATCTTTCCACGCGCCTCCCTACAGTGGCAGTGTTGCATTCACTATCGAGGAAATCATGCACGATCTGATCTGGCTGGGTGGGCTGGTGCTGCTGTTTGGCAGCACGGTCGGCCTGCTGCGCGTTTATCACGCTTTGTCCGGCAGGGGGGCGCTATGACCCTGCTGACCCTGATCGCGGCCTTACTGGCCGTACTTCTGGCAGGCTGGCTGGTGCATGCCCTGCTGCACGCGGAGGACCTGTCATGATGCTGCAGTTCTACAGCCTGCTGGGGCTATTCATGCTGCTGCAGTTCTACAGCCTGCTGGGGCTATTCATGCTGCTGCTGACCTTGTCGGTGCGGCCCATGGGCGCCTGGCTGGCACCGTTGGCCGCAGGCCAGCTGCCAGCGCGCTGGCAAACACTCGATAGCGCGCTGCTGCGGCTGGCCGGTATCCGCGATACCGGCATGGGCTGGCGCCAGTACGCGCTGGCGGTGCTGGTGTTCAACCTGCTGGGCGCGCTGCTGCTGTACGCGTTGCAACGCCTGCAAGGCGTGCTGCCGTTCAACCCGCAGGGCATGGGCGCGGTAGAGGCCGGCTCGGCGTTCAATACCGCCATCAGCTTTGTCACCAATACCAACTGGCAGGGCTACGCCGGTGAAAGCACCATGAGCTATTTCACCCAGATGGCCGGGCTGGCGGTACAGAACTTCCTGTCCGCCGCGACCGGCATCGCCGTGGCGTTTGCGCTGATGCGCGGCTTTACCCGCCGCGAAAGCGCCGACCTGGGCAACTTCTGGGCCGACGTGCTGCGGGTGTCGGTCTACCTGCTGCTGCCGCTGTCGCTGCTGCTGGCGCTGGTATTCGTGCAGCAAGGCGTACCGCAAACGTTGGCCGCGTATAGCGATTACACCGCGCTAGCCGGCCACGCGCAGACGCTGGCGCTAGGCCCGGTGGCCTCGCAAGAAGCCATCAAGCTGCTGGGTACCAACGGCGGCGGCTTCTTTAACGCCAACTCGGCGCACCCGTTCGAAAACCCCACCGAGCTGACCAACCTGCTGCAGATGCTGGCCATCTTCCTGATTCCAGCCGGCCTCACTCACGCCTTTGGCCGCCTGGCCGGCGACCGCCGCCAGGGCTGGGCGCTGTACGCGGCCATGAGCGTGATCTTTATCGCCTGCGCCATCGGCGTGATGGCCGCCGAAAGCCAGGGCAACCCGCTGTTGGCCGCACTGGGCGCAGACGGCAGCAGCGGCAACTGGGAAGGCAAGGAAGTGCGCTTTGGCATGGCCGCCAGCAGCCTGTTCATTACCGTTACCACGGCAGCCAGCTGCGGCGCGGTCAACGCCATGCACGATTCGCTGACCGCGCTGGGCGGCATGCTGCCAATGTGGCTGATGCAGCTGGGCGAGGTGGTGTTCGGCGGCGTGGGCTCCGGCCTGTACGGCATGCTGGTGTTTGCCGTGCTGGCGGTGTTCGTGGCCGGGCTGATGGTGGGCCGCACGCCGGAATACCTGGGCAAGAAGATCGAAGCCTTCGACATGAAAATGGTGGCGCTGGTCATCCTCACCACCCCGGCGCTGGTGCTGGCCGGCAGCGCCGCCAGCGTGCTGCTGGCCCCCGGCCTGGCCGGCCTGGCCAACCCCGGCGCGCACGGCTTTAGCGAGGTGCTGTACGCGTTCAGCTCGGCGGCCAACAACAACGGCAGCGCCTTTGCCGGCCTGTCTGCCAACACCGCCTATTACAACGCGCTGCTGGGCATCGCCATGTGGCTGGGCCGCTTTGCCGTCATCGTGCCGGTGCTGGCGCTGGCCGGCAGCCTGGCCGCCAAAAAGACGCTGGCCACCACCAACGGCAGCATGCCCACCCATGGCGGCCTGTTTATCGGCCTGCTGGTTGGCAGCGTATTGCTGGTGGGCGCATTGACCTATCTGCCGGCACTGGCGCTGGGCCCGGTGGCCGAGCACCTGATGATCTGGGCGCGTTAAGCAGGAGACCAAAATGACTGACAAAAAAGCAAGCTTGCAGCTGTTCGACCCGGCCCTGCTCAAGCCCGCCCTGCGCGATAGCGTACGCAAGCTGGCGCTGCGCGAGCAGCTGAAAAACCCGGTGATGTTCGTGGTGTACCTGGGCAGCGTGCTGTGCAGCGTGCTATGGGTCATGGCGCTGCAAGGGCAGGGCGACGCACCGGCCTGGCTGACCGGCAGCATTGCCGTGTGGCTGTGGTTTACCGTGCTGTTTGCCAACTTTGCCGAGGCGCTGGCCGAGGGCCGCAGCCGTGCCCAGGCCGCCAGCCTCAAGAGCCTGAAAAAAGCCACCATCGCCAAAAGGTTGGCCGCACCGCAGCGCTACGGCGCCGCCTTTACCGTGGTGGACGCCAGCGACCTGCGCAAGGGCGACGTGGTGCTGGTGCAGCACACCGACCTGATCCCCTGCGACGGCGAGATTATCGAGGGCATTGCCAGCGTGGACGAGTCGGCCATTACCGGCGAGTCGGCACCGGTGATCCGCGAATCGGGCGGCGATTTCAGCTCGGTCACCGGCGGCACCCGCGTGCTGTCGGACTGGATCGTGGTGCGCGTCAGCGTGAACCCTGGTGAAACCTTCATCGACCGCATGATCGCCATGGTGGAAGGCGCCAAGCGCCGCAAAACGCCCAACGAGATTGCGCTCACCATCCTGCTGCTGGCGCTGACGCTGGTGTTCCTGTTGGTGACGGTCACGCTGCTGCCGTTCTCGGTATACAGCGTGGGTGCCGCCGGCAGCGGCCAGGTGATCTCGCTGCCGGTGCTACTGGCGCTGCTGGTGTGCCTGATTCCCACCACCATCGGTGGCCTGCTGTCGGCCATTGGCGTAGCAGGCATGAGCCGGCTGATGGCGGCCAACGTGATTGCCACCAGCGGCCGTGCGGTAGAAGCCGCCGGCGACGTAGACGTGCTGCTGCTGGATAAAACCGGCACCATCACCTTTGGCAACCGCCAGGCCGCCGCCTTCATCGCCGCTGCCGGCACCACGCCAGCGGCGCTGGCCGAGGCGGCCTGGCTGGCCTCGCTGGCCGACGACACGCCGGAAGGCAAGAGCATCGTGGTGCTGGCGCAGCAGCATACCCGAGCACCCGCCGGCCACCACGATGGCGTGCAGAGCGAAAGCCTGCTGGGCCGCAGCACGCTGCAGGCGCTGCACCTGGGCGTGATCCCCGCTGGCGCCACCTTTGTGCCGTTTACCGCGCAGTCGCGCATGTCCGGCGTCAACCTGGGCGAGCGCCAGATCCGCAAGGGCGCGGCCGACGCCATCCGCCGCCACGTGCTGCAGCTGGGCGGCAGCTTTAGCCCGGCCCTGCAACAGCAGGTGGACGGCATTGCCAGCCGTGGCAGCACGCCGCTGGTGGTGGCCGAGGGCGCCCGCGTACTGGGTGTGGTGGAACTGAAAGACGTGGTGAAGCCGGGCATCAAGCAGCGCTTTGCCCAGCTGCGGCAGATGGGCATCAAAACGGTGATGGTGACCGGCGACAACCGCCTGACCGCCGCCGCCATCGCCGCCGAAGCAGGCGTGGACGATTTCCTGGCCGAGGCCACGCCGGAAAACAAGCTGGCGCTGATCCGCGATTACCAGCAGCGCGGCCAACTGGTGGCCATGACCGGCGACGGCACCAACGACGCCCCGGCGCTGGCCCAGGCCGACGTGGCGGTGGCGATGAACAGCGGCACCCAGGCCGCGCGCGAGGCCGCCAATATGGTGGACCTCGACTCCAGCCCCACCAAGCTGATCCAGGTAGTGGAAATCGGCAAACAGATGCTGATGACGCGCGGCGCGCTGACTACCTTCAGCCTGGCCAACGACGTGGCCAAGTACTTCGCCATCATCCCGGCGGCGTTTGCCGGCACCTACCCGCAGCTGGGCTTGCTGAACGTGATGCAGCTGGCCAGCCCGGCCTCGGCGCTGCTGTCGGCGGTGATCTTCAACGCGCTGATCATCGTGGTGCTGATTCCGCTGGCACTGAAAGGCGTGCGCTACCGTGCGCTGGGCGCCGAGGCGCTGCTGCGCCGCAACCTGCTGGTGTACGGCCTGGGCGGCCTGCTGCTGCCTTTTGCCGGCATCAAGCTGATCGACATGCTGCTGGCCCTGCTGGGGCTGGTGTAAGCAACACACCTTGAAAGGAAGCATCATGCAACACGCACTTTCCGGCAGTGACACCCAGGCTGCCCAACCCGCCGCCAGCGCACTGTGGTGGCCCGCCGCCCGCCTCTTGCTGGGCCTAACCCTGCTGTTGGGCCTGGTGTACCCGCTGGCCGTCACCGGCCTGGCGCAGTGGCTGTTTCCGGCGCAGGCGCAGGGCTCGCTGCTGCAACAGCAAGGCCGCGTGGTGGGCTCGGCGCTGGTGGGCCAGGCGTTCAGCAAACCGGGCGAGTTCTGGGGCCGCCCGTCCGCCACCGCCAGCACCCCGTATAACGGTGCCGGCTCCGGCGGCAGCAACCTGGGCCCGGCCAACCCGGCGCTGGCCAAGGCGGTGGCCGAGCGCATCGCCGCGCTGAAAGCCACCGGCCCGCTGCCTGCGGAGCCGGTACCGGCTGACCTGGTCACCGCATCTGCCAGCGGGCTGGACCCGCACATCAGCCTGGCCGCTGCGCTGTACCAGGTACCGCGCGTGGCTGCCGCCCGCCAGCTGGACGCCGCTAAACTGGCACAGCGGGTACGCCAGCAGGCCGAGCAGGCGTGGTTCGGCAGCGACGCCACAGCACGGGTGAATGTGCTACAGCTGAACCTAGCGCTGGCGCGCAGCTGATACCATCGGCGTGCCATTTGACCTTGCAGGGTTGGCCGCATGCGGCCAACCCTGCAACGGTTTCCCGTAACTGATCAAGACACACCCCAACCATGACCGACCCCGACCGTCGCCCCGACCCCGACGCCTTGCTGGCCAGCCTGCCGCGCCCGCGTGGCCGGCTGAAGCTGTTTTTCGGCGCCGCGCCCGGCGTGGGCAAAACCTACGCCATGCTGGCCGAGGCGCAGGAAAAACGCGCCCAGGGCCTGGACGTGCTGGTGGGCTGGGTGGATACCCACGGCCGCGCCGATACCGAAGCCATGCTGCACGGCCTGGCCGTGTTGCCGCGCCGCCAGCTCGACCACCGCAGCAAGGCGGTGGCAGCGCTGGATATCGACGCCATCCTGGCGCGCCGCCCGGCGCTGGTGGTGGTGGACGAGCTGCCGCACAGCAACGCCGCCGGCAGCCGCCACCCCAAACGCTGGCAGGACGTGGAAGAGCTGCTGGCCAGCGGCATCGACGTGTACAGCGCGATGAACGTGCAGCACCTGTACAGCCTGCGCGACATCGTCAGCCGCGTGACCGGCGTGGAAGTGGCCGAAACGGTGCCCGACCACGTGTTCGACCAGGCCGACGAAGTGCGGCTAGTGGACCTGCCGCCGGACGATCTGCTGCAAAGGCTGGCCGCAGGCAAGGTTTACCTGCCCGAGGTGGCCGAGCGCGCGGCGGCCAACTTCTTCCGTAAAGGCAACCTGATCGCGCTGCGCGAACTGGCGCTGCGGCGCATGGCCGACCGTGTCGATGGCCAGGTCAAGGCGCAGCGCGCCACGCAACAGGCGGCGCCGGTGTGGGCCACCCGTCATGGCTTGCTGCTGCTGGTGGATGGCCGCTTTGGCGCCGACAGCGTACGCCAGAGCCAACGCCTGGCGCGGCAGCTGGACGCCGCCTGGCACGCGGTGTGGGTGGACGACGGCCGCAGCAGCGCGGCATCCCGCGCCGCCGCGCTGGCCGCCTTGCAACAGGCGGCCGAGCAGGGCGCCACCACGCTGGTGTTGAGTGGCGGCTCGGTGGCGCGCCTGCTGGCCGACTATGCCCGCCGCCACAACCTGTCGCTGCTGGCCATGGCTGCGCCGCAGGCACGGCCGCGCCTGCAGCGCGCCCTGCAGGTGCACGCGGCCGACCTCGACCTGCTGTTGCTGTCCGGGCCGGCACCGGCTACCGGCGCGCGATCCTGGCTACGTTGGCCGCAGTGGCAGCTATCGCGCCAGGGCTGGCTGGCGGCCAACCTGCTGTGCGTCGCCATCACCGTGCTGGCCAGCCCGCTGCACGGTGTGCTGGAGCCCACCAACCTGGTGATGTTTTACCTGCTGGGCGTGCTGTGGGTGGCGGTGCGCTACGGGCGCGGCCCGGCGGCGCTGAGCGCGGTGCTATCGGTGGCGCTGTTCGACTTTTTCTTCGTGCAGCCGCATTTCTCGTTTGCCGTGTCCGACGTGCAGTACCTGATTACCTTCGCGGTGATGCTGATCGTGGGCCTGGTAGCCGGCCAGCTGGTGGCCAGCCAGCGCCACAGCGCCGCGCAGGCGCGCCAGCGCGAGGCGCACACCCGTACGCTGTACGAGATGGCGCGCGAGCTGGGCGTGGCCCTGCTGCCGGAGCAGGTGGGCGAGATCAGCCAGCGCTTTTTGTACGCCAGCCTGGGCGCCAATGTGCGGCTGTGGCTGCCGCCGGACGATGAAGACGGCGCGCTGCAGCCGCAGGCCGGTGACGCGCTTGGCGAAGATGCCGCCATCGTGCGCTGGTGCTACGACCACGCCGCGCCGGCCGGCATCGCCACCCACACCCTGCCGCAGGCGCCGTGCCTGTACCTGCCGCTAAAAGCGCCGATGCGCACCCGTGGCGTGCTGGTATTGCGGGTGGCCGAGCCCGTTACGCTGGCCGAACCCGATAACCGCCGCCTGGCCGAGGCGGTGGCGGCGCTGGCGGCGCAAACGCTGGAACGGCTGCATTACATTGCCGTGGCGCAGCAAACGCTGGTGGCCATGGAATCGGAACGCCTGCGCCACTCGCTATTGGCCGCGCTGTCGCACGACCTGCGCACGCCGCTCACCGCGCTCACCGGCCAGGCCGAAACCCTGCAGCGCCAGCTTGCCCGCGAGGCATCACCGCACGCCGCACAGGCGGCCACGCTGCAGGCGCAGAGCCAGCGTATCTCGCGGCTGGTAACCAACCTGCTGGAAATGGCCAGGTTGCAGGCCGGTGGCGTGACGCTGCGCCGCGACTGGCTGCCGCCGCAAGAGCTGTTTGGCAGCGCCATCGCCGCGCTGGGTGGTGCTACCGCCAGCCACCGCCTGCAGGTGAATGCCCCCCTGAGCTGCCCCATGCTGTACGCCGACCCCATCTTGCTGGAGCGGCTGCTAGTCAACCTGCTGGAAAATGCGCTCAAATACAGCCCCGTCGGCAGCACCATCACCCTCACGGCTACGGCCAGCGCGCAGCACATTGTGCTGAGCGTGGCCGACCAGGGGCGCGGCCTGCCGCCGGGCGACCCCGACGCGCTGTTTACCGCCTTTACCCGTGGCGAGCGCGAGTCGGCCATTAGCGGCGTGGGCCTAGGCCTGGCCATCTGCCGCACCATTGCCGACGTGCACGGCGGGCGCATCGCTGCGGCCAACCTGCCCGCCGGTGGTGCCTGCTTTACCCTTACCCTGCCGCTGGCCCCCCAGCCCGCGCTGGATTTCGACCCGGAGAACCTGCAGTGAGCAACGCCCCCAGCATTCTGGTCATTGAAGACGAGGCGGTGATCCGCCGCTTTGTGAAAGCGGCGCTGGAAGAAGACGGCCACCGTGTGTACGAGGCGGACAGCGTGGCGCGCGGCTTGATCGAGGCCGGTACCCGCAAGCCCGACCTGGTGGTGCTGGACCTGGGCCTGCCCGACGGCGACGGCGTGGCGCTGCTGCTGGACCTGCGCAGCTGGAGCAGCGTGCCGGTGATCGTGCTGTCGGCACGGGTGGACGAGGGCGACAAGATCGCCGCGCTGGATGCGGGCGCCGATGACTACCTCACCAAACCGTTTGGCACCGGCGAGCTGCAAGCCCGCGTGCGCGCCCAGCTGCGCCGCCGTGGCAGCAGCGCCGCCAGCGAAAGCGACAAAGTCACCCTGGGCGACGTGGTGGTGGACCTGGGCCTGCGCAGCGTTAGCCGCGCCGGCGAGCCGCTGCACCTGACGCAGCTGGAATACCGCCTGCTGGTGGCGCTGATCGCGCAGCGCGGCAAGGTGCTGACCCACCGTCAGCTGCTGAAAGAGGTGTGGGGCCCGGCACATATCGAGCACAACCACTACCTGCGCATCTACATGGCCCACCTGCGCCAGAAACTGGAACAAGACCCCGCCCAACCGCGCTTTCTGCTGACCGAAACCGGCGTGGGCTACCGGCTGGCAGCCGCCTAGCCGCTACACGAACAAAGCCGCTGTCACGGCGCCAAAAGCCAGCAGGATGGCCAGCATGTAGGCACGGAAAGTGGCGTGGTAGTAGTGGCCGGCCTGTTGCAGCGGGTAGCGGTTGTTCAGCAGGCGGAACAGCACCCACAGCATCATCGCGATAGCGACGATCAGGCCTACTGCCACCACGGTGTCCGCAGCGGTGGTGACGGCAATTTCGCCGTCGTCCTGTATGGCCCACTGGCCGAGAAAGTTCAGCATGAAACCCAGGATGATGCCCAGTGAGGTCACCATGGGCTGGCGGAAGTCCTTCATGTCATGGTTCATGTCGGGGTCGGGTGTGCTCATGGCGTACTCCGTAACAGCCCGGCCAGGTGCCGGGCGGGGTGGTGGGACAGTTGGCCGCAGGGGCTCAGGCGGGTTGCTGCTGCGTCGTGCAGTGTATGCCGCCGCCGCCCGCCGCGATGGCGTCGATATCTAGCTGGACGATGTCACGGCCGGGGAACTGCTCGCGCAGGATGGCGTGGCAGTGGCGGTCGGCGCGTGTATCGCCAAATTGCGGGGCGATCACCGCGCCGTTGCACACGTAAAAATTAATATAGCCAGCGGCAAAGTCGTCATTGCGGTAGCGCGGGCGTACCTCGCCAGGGCCGGGAAGCACCACCACTTTCAGCTTGCGCCCGCGGGCATCGGTGGCGCTATTCAGTATCTCCAGATGGCGCTTGGTGACTGCGTGGTCGTAGGATTGCGGGTCGGTATCCAGCCCGGCTACCACCACGCCCGGCTGGGTAAAGCGGGCGTAAAAGTCGGTATGACCATCGGTAATGTCGCGCCCGGCAATACCGGGTAGCCAGATGATTTTCTGCAGGCCCAGCAGGCGTTTCAGTTCGGCTTCGCATGCTGCCTTGCTCACGCCCGGGTTGCGGTTGGGGTTCAGTACGCAGCTTTCGGTAATGATGGCGGTGCCCTGGCCGTCTACTTCTATGCCGCCGCCTTCCAGCACCAGCCGGGTTTCCAGCCGGCTTACCCCGCTGTGTTCGCACACAAAACCGGCCACGGCCGCGTCAGCGTCGTGCTGCTGCTTGTCGCCCCAGCCGTTGAAGTTGAAATCCACGCCAGCCAGCTGGCCACGGCTGTTTTTCACAAATACCGGGCCGGTGTCGCGCATCCACAGGTCGTCCAGGTCTTGCACGATCAGCTTGACCTTGGGGCCGCACAGGCGGCTGGCGGTATCGTGGTCTTCTTCGCGTACTAGCATGTTGACCGGCTCGTACGCCACGATGGCGCGGGCGATGCGGCCCAGTGCTTCCTGCGCGGGGCGGCGCAAATCTTCCAATACCTCGGCACTGGGGCCAAAGGCCATCCAGGTAGCGCTGTGGCGTTCGCCTTCATCGGGCATGTGCCAGCTGCTGCCAGCGGCGTGGGTGGGCAGCGCCAGGCTGCTGCCTAGCAGGGCCAGGCCGGAGCTGGCCATGAAGTGTCTGCGTGTAAACATGATGTGCCTTTCTCGCTGGGGCCAGGGTTGGCCGCTGGGGTGTTCTTACCATAGGTGGCAGTAACGGTTTAACCAATACCGGCTGCATGCCCGGGTCGGCTGTTGCGGGGTGGTGCCATAGCGGCTAACGCTGCGGTCGGCGATGGCGTCGAGGAGTGCCGGTTCCATGTCGCGGGGTAGCGTGTGAGCTGTGCCGGATACACCACTACCGTGTGGCAATGGCCTGGCAGGTTTAATAGCGGGGTTCTTGCTGGGTGGTGCAATGGATGCCGCCACCGCCGGCGGCGATCGGGTCGATGTCCAGCTGAACGACGGTACGCCCAGGGTACAGTTCTTGCAGTTTGCTACGTGCTGCGGCATCCGCGGTGGCGTCACCAAACTGCGGCATGATGACGGCACTGTTGCACACGTAGAAATTGATGTAGCCGGCGGCGAAGTTTTTGTTGGCGGGCTGGCGGTTCGTCGTGGGGGCATTCAGTACGTGTACGGTCAGGGCTTGGCCGCTGGCATCGGTGGCGGCACGCAGGATGGTCAGGTGTTGTTGGGTCACGGTGTGGTCATAGGAGGCCGGGTCGCCGTCATAGCCAGCTACCACCACGCCAGGGCTGGTGAAGCGGGCGTAGAAGTCGGTATGGCCGTCGGTGATGTCTTGCCCGGCAATGCCGGGTAGCCAGATGACCTTGCGGATACCCAGCAGGCGTTTGAGCTCGGCCTCGCAGGCGGCTTTGCTGACGCCGGGGTTGCGGTTGCTGTTGAGCACGCAGCTCTCGGTGATGATGGCGGTGCCTTTGCCGTCTACCTCGATACCCCCGCCTTCCAGCACCAGGCTGCTTGTCAGGCGGGTGGCACCGGTCTGGCTGGCCATGAAACTGGCCACTTTCTTGTCGTTGGTGTGGGCCTGTTTATTGCCCCAGCCATTGAAGTTGAAATCTACCGCGCCTTTTTCGCCGTTACTGCCCACCACGAACACGCTGCCGGTATCGCGTGCCCACAGATCGTCGAATTCGGCTTCGAGCAAGGTGACGCGTGCATCGCACAGCTGCGCGGCACGGGCTTTATCTGCAGGGCGCACCAGCATTTTTACGGGTTCGTAGGCGACGATGGCGTTGGCAATGCGCGCCAATGCCTGTTGAACATTCGGCAGGTCGCCATCCCATATGGCACTGCTGCCGGTAAAGGCCATCCAGGTGGCGGCGTGCGGGTCGGCTTCGTCGCGCATGCTCCAGGTAACACTGTTATTACCTGCAGCCGGTGCGCTGCTACCGCCTCCGCCGCCACAACCGGCCAGCAGGCTGCCGCCCAGTGTGGCCAGGGTGATGCTGCCCATTTGTATGAATTGTCTTCTGTTATGCATGCTATGCCTCGTGGGAAAGGCCCCCCCGGTCTGTTGCCGGGTGGGGCGGTGGTGGATCAGCCTCGTTTGAAGCTCATCCAGGTGCGGCCTTCCAGCCGCGTGGTGTCGCTGCTTTGCACTTTTTGCAGGAACAGCGTTTTCTTGCGCTCGTCGCTCAGATAAATGGCGGGGTTGCCCACCAGCGTCCGGTCCATCAGCTTGAGCGCGCCCAGGTTGGCGTTGGCGTAGCGGGTGGCGTTGCTGATCTTGGCGACTACGTCGGGGCGCAGGATGTAGTTGATGAAGGCATGGGCGTTGTCGGGGTGGCGGGCGGTTTTGGGGATCAGCATGCCGTCGAACCACATCAGGCTGCCCATGCTGGGGATGTCGTACACGATGCTGCGCTTGCCACCCTGTTCGCGTACTTTTTCGGTGGCCAGGTTGATGGCACCGGAGTAGCCGGTAAACACGCACAGCTCGCCGCTTATCAGCTCGCTGGCATTGGGCGAGCCGACAAACAGGCTGATGTGTTTGCGCACTTTTTTCAGCATGGCCAGTGCGGCGTCAAAGTCGGCTTTGGCGGGGTTGACCGGGTCGCGGCCGATGTAGCGCAGGGCCAGCGGCAGCATGGCGCTGGCCGAGTCTTGCAGCCCGATGCGGCAGCCGCCTGCGGCCAACTTGCCGCTGGTGGCGGGGGCGAACAGCAGGTCCATGCTGTTGGCGGGTACCTTGCCCAGCAGCTTTTCCACTTTGACCTTGTCGTAACCCACGCCGACGGTGCCCCACATGTACGGCACGCCGTAGCGGTGGCCGGGGTCGGACTGGGCGATGATGTTCATCAGCCGCGGGTCCAGGTGCTTCAGGTTGGGCAGTTTGCTTTTGTCCAGCGGGCGGTACACACCGGCCTGGATCTGCTTGGCCATGAAGTCGTTGCTGGGCCATACCACGTCGTAGCCGCTATCGCCGGTCAGCAGCTTGGCTTGCAGGGTTTCGTCGCTGTCGTACACGTCCAGCCGCACCTTGATGCCGGTTTCCTTTTCAAACTGGCTGAGGGTGTCCGGGGCGAAATAGTCGGCCCAGTTGAACAGGTACAGGATTTTTTCTTCGGCGGCGTGGCTGCCGGCGCACGCCAGCGCCAGTGCGGCAGCCAGCAAGGTATGGCGCTGGCTCATGCGCGGGCTCCCTGGTAGCAGGAGGTGACGCCATCGCTGGTGAGCAGGGTGCGGTACATCTCGGGGCGGCGGTCGCGGAAAAAGCCCCAGCTCTGGCGCTCGGCGCGGATGGCGTCCAGGTCGAAGGTGTGCAGCAAAATGGTTTCTTCGGTGCAGCCAGCTTGCTGCACCTTGCTGCCGGTGTGGTCGGCAATAAAGCTGCTGCCGTAGAAGGTGGCGGTCAGCCCCTGTTGGCGCGGGTTGCCGTTGCCGATGCCGGTTTCGCTGCCGATGCGGTTGGCCGCTACCACCGGCACCATATTGGCCGCAGCGTGGCCCTGCATGGTGCGCTGCCAGTGGCCGGACGAGTCGTAGTTGGCGCTGAACGGCTCGCTACCGATAATGGTGGGGAAGCACAGCACTTCGGCACCCATCAGCGCCAGGCTGCGCGCGGTTTCCGGGTACCACTGGTCCCAGCAGATGCCGATGCCGATCTTGCCGACGCGGGTGTCCCACACCTTGAAGCCGGTGTCACCGGGGGTGAAGTAGAACTTTTCGGTGTAGCCCGGCCCGTCCGGAATGTGCGTCTTGCGGTACACGCCCAGCACGCTGCCGTCGCTGTCGGCCACGGCAATGCTGTTGTAGGCGGCGTTGCCGGCGCGCTCGAAAAAGCCGATGGGAATGACCACGCCCAGCTCGCCGGCCAGGCGGGCAAAGCGGGCAATACCGGGGTGGCCTTCGAACGGCTGCGCCAGCTGCAGGTGGTCTACGTGCTGGTCGATGCAGAAGTAGGGCTGCATGAATAGCTCCGGGTACAGCACCAGCTGTGCGCCAGCGGCGGCGGCCTGGCGGATCAGCCGCTCGGCGCGGTCCATATTGTCTTCTGTCTGCCAGCTGCCGGAGGCCATCTGGACGGCAGCGACGGTAAGGGTGCGGCTCATGGGGTTCTCCTTGGTGTGTTGTGTAGCGCCAGGCTCAGACGGCCGGCTGTTGCTGGGTGGAGCAGTGCAGGCTGCCGCCGCCGATGGAAATGGCGGTCACCGGCAGCAGCACCACCTCTCGATCGGGAAAGGCCTGCGCGAATACCGCGCGGGCGGCGTCGTCTTCTGCCACGCCAAAGGCGGTACTGATGACCGCGCCGTTGACCAGGATGTAGTTGGCGTAGCAGTCGCAGTAGCGTTCGCTGTCGTAACGCTGGGTCACCTCGGGCGACGGCAGCGCCAGAAAGCTGAACGCGCGGCCGCGGGCGTCGGTAGCCAGTTCCAGCGCACGGCGGTTTTCGCGCAGGATGTAGTAGTAGTCGCCCTGGTCTGGTGTGGCGCCCTGGCACAGCACACGGCCGGGTGCCACGAAGGAGGCGATGCCGTCCACATGGCCGTTGGTTTCCACCTCCATCGGGTTGCCCGGCAGCCAGATCACCTTGCGGATGCCCAGCATGCGGCCCAGCTCTTCTTCGATCTCGGCGCGGCGCATACCGGGGTTGCGGTTGGGGTGCAGCAGGCAGCTTTCGGTGGTCAGCAGCGTGCCTTCACCGTCCACGTAGAACGAGCCGCCTTCCAGGATCATGTCGCTGTTGAACAGCGTGGCGCCGGCGTGGCGGGCGATGTCCTGCGCCAGCTGTTGGCACCCGTCGTAGGGCTGGTATTTGTTGCCCCAGGCGTTGAAGCGGAACGCCGCTGCAGCCAACTGCCCGCCCTTGCCTTGCAAAAACACGGGTCCGCAGTCGCGTACCCAGTTGTCCTCAGCCGCCACCGGCAGCACCGTCACCGTGGGGCCGCACAGCTCGCGCGCTTGCGCTGCCAGGCTGTGATGCGCAGTCACCACGCAGCGCTGGTAGCGGGCAATGGTGCGGGCGGTCAGTGCAAACTCGGCCACTACCTGGGCGTAGTGTTCGCCCCACAATTCTTCGCGGTCGGCTAGCATCGGCCAGCCCAGCCAGGTGGTGTGCTGGGTTTCCCATTCGGCGGGCATGCGGTAGCCCTGTACGCGTGCATCAAAACGTCCCATCTGCTTTGCCTCCTGTTGTGATGGGCGTATTGTGGCGCTAGCATGAATTTAGAAAAATTGATGTTTATTGCGGGTATTGACCAGGTTTTCTCATATGAACAAGCCACGTATTCCGTCGTTACGTCTGCTTAGCGGCTTCGAGGCTGCAGCCAGGCTGGGTAGTTTTTCCCGTGCGGCCGAAGAGCTGTACCTGTCGCAGTCCGCTATTAGCCACCAGATACAGCAGCTGGAAGAACAGCTTGGTCAGCCGCTGTTTAGCCGGGTAGGGCGCGGCGTAGAGCTGACGGTGGCGGGAGAGGTGCTGTTGCGTAGCGTGCAGCTTTCGCTGGACGCGCTGAAGAGCGGGCTGGCGCGCATCGGCACCTATCTTGACCCAGGTCTGGTGGTGCTGGTGTGCCCGGCGCCGCTACAGCAGGGCTGGTTATTGCCCAGGTTGGCCGCATTGCAGCAGGCACTGCCAGGCGTGTGTCCGCTGTTGTCCACTGATGAGACGGCGCGCTATGTGGACGAACTGGACGTGGATATCAATATCGTGGCGCGGCCTTTGCAGCAGCCCGGCTTGCTGGAGCTGCCGTGGTTGCAGGACGAACAGCTGCTGGTAGCCAGCCCGGCGCTGGCGCAACGGCTGGCTGGTTTGCCGCCGACCGAGCACGCCGTCCACGCCAGCCTGCTGTGTCTGGAGCGCACACTGACGGCCGGTAGCGGCCACGAGGCACTCCCGGCGATGCTGGCCGGCTTCCAGCGTAGCTTGATTCTGGATGATGCCCGCTTGCTGCAGGACGCCGCCGAGCGTGGCCTGGGCGTGGCTTGGCTATCGCGCTGGCAGGTGGCCGACGCCATGGCTGTCGGCAGGCTGCAGGCGGTGGCGGGCTACCCGGCGCAGCCTTGGCAGCAATGGTGGATAGCCCGTGCAGAGGGTGACACGCGCGCACCGATGGTGCGCCAGCTGTATCAGTGGCTAGTGGACGAAGCCGCCAGGGTGGTTTGAGTGGGAGGCTGGGCGGCCTGCAGCACGCTACGGGCGACGCCCAGCTGCCAGTCAAAATACGGATTGAACGTCAGGCGGGCGTGGACTTTGCCCGGTTCGCGGTAACCCCAGTCGCTATACCACACGGTGGCACCACGCTGGCAGGCGGCGACCTCGGCATCCTCTTGGCCGTTTCGGCACATGCGCAGGCTGCCGTCTTGCCCGTACAGCGGGTTGTCGGGCGAGAACAGCACGCTCATGTGCGAAAACTGGCTGATGCGCTGTTGCGGCAGGTAGTCGCTTTGCCACAGCTGGCGCGTATCGCTACTGGCCGGTGCCTGGCGGCCGTACCATACCAGGCGGCTGGCGGGGTGGGTAAAGCGCTGCTGGAACAGCGTACGCGCTTGGCCGACATCTACGACCGAATCGTGTTCGGCCAACACCATGAAGGCCGGTTTGTCGTAGGGTTTGGCCGCCAGTGCAGCCAGTACGGCGCTGCTGCTGCGGTAAAACAGGCCAAAGCCGTGGGTGGGTACGTTCAGGTAACGCACGGGTGTCTGCTGTGTGCCTTCGTTCGGCTGGCGCAGCCACGGCTTGATCGGTGCCACCCACGGTGCCAGCCAGTCTATGCTGCTATCGGATTTGAACGCCGGTGAAAACAGCAGTACACCGGCAATATTGCGGTCAGTCTGCGCCTGCAGCATCACCAGGTTGGCACCAGTGGAAAAGCCGCCCAGGTAAACCGGCATCCCTTCTTTTTGCAACATCGTCGTTTGCTGCGTTACCAGTGCCTGCCAGTCTTCGTAGCGTGCGGCCATCAGGTCGGCCGGTTTGCTGCCATGCCCGGGCAGCAGCACGCTGCGTACCAGGTAGCCAGCTGCGGCCAGCCCTGGGCCCAGGTCGCTAAACGAATACGGCGAATCGCCCAGCCCATGCACCAGCAGGATGGCACCACGCGGCGCGCCGGCTGGCCGCCACTGCTGCGGGCTGTTATAAGCCAGCTCGTCTTGCGGGGTGGCGGTGACAAACTGGCGATGCTGTTGCAGCCATTGCCGGGTTTGCGCCTGATAGCTGGCAAAGTCGGCTTGCCCCAGTGGTGGCAGCGCGTCCGGGGCACGGGTTTGGGTGCAGGCCGTGGCGCATAGCGCCAATAGCAAAGGCAATACGGGTTTCATCGTGTGTGGCGGTGGCAAGGCAAAGGGATATGGAGTAGCAGGGCGGCGCTAAGTTTCGCCGGTGGGGCCTGCCGGCGATATATTTGTTGCAATGCAGCAAGATGGCATCTAGGCTGAAAGCGAGGATCCTCCTCGTGTTGTCTCCATCACTCGGCAGTTTGTGCCACACCCGCTACCCCATGGCGGGTTTTCTTTTGTGGCCAGTCGGCGTGTTGCTTGAAGCAAAAGGTAATACGTCATTATCATTGCATGCTGCCGCATTTTTACCCATTTTGCCACAAGGTGTCAGTAACGAGCCGCGCGCGATCCATTTACTACCGGATAAACCATGCATACCTTTTTTGACTTTCGCCGCACGGCTGTTTGCCTGTTGGCGGTGTTCTTGCTCTCTGCACCGGTGCAGGCGGCTACCCAGACCCTGAAAGATGTAACGGCTGCTATCCATAACCCGGGCACCGTGCCTGCCGATGCTGGCATGCTGGCCAGGGCGGCTCGCCTGGCTATCGGGCAACAAGGCTGGACGTTACAGACAGAGAACCAGCCAGGCCGTATAACGCTATTCAAGCGGGAAGGTCATCGCTCGGTGACGCTCGCGATGACACAAGATACCGCCGGGTACCGGCTCAGCTATCTTGCTTCTGAAGGCATGGGTTTCGAGCGCGTGGTGGACAATAGTGCGGCCCATGAAGTCATGCCTTCGGGGTGTTCTTCTTATTGCAGGCGAGCGTGGGAAGAATCGCGCAAGCAACTTGCCCAGCAGGTTGTGTACGTAGAACAGGTTGATGAGCATTACTACCGTTGGGTCATGCCGCTAGCCAGACAGCTACAGCTGGCGGGTAATGCCGCCTTGGCGCAAACCTGGGCCGATGTGTTTGCGGCCAACCTGCTGCGCAGCGACGGCGAGCTGATTACCTTTGCCATTCTGGACAAGGCGGCCAGGGCAGCAGCACCGCGTCTTGGCTGGCAAGTGCTACCATCGGTACAGCCAGAGACGGTGAGCATGATACGTAGCGAGGGCGGGCGCAGTGCTACCGTGCAACTGGCCCAGCGTGGGCAGGGCTTTCGTTTGTCTTATGTTGCGTCAACAGGGTTAGGCTGGTCCAAGCGAGAGCGTCAGGTAGAAAAAATGTCCTACAGTGGCGGTTGTTATGGTCCTTGTCAGCAGCGCGAAGCGGAGCTTTACCAGCAATCCAGGGAGGATGGCAGCTTGTACGAGCAGCGTATCGACGACACCTATTACCAGTGGGTACGAGCGCTGCGGGACGAAATTGCGGCCGAAAGCGACCGCGCCCAGCTCTGAAAAACCGTGTTTTTAGCACGTATGTGCTGACTGGCTTGGTCGCCTGTGTTATCGGGTGGCCGACCATGTGACGCTATCTGTCCGGCTCATTCCCCATGGATCTGTCTGTTTTCACCTAGCCATCCACCGGCGCGTGCGGGGTATCCAGCAGCAGTTGGTAGAAAGACAAGTCTAGCCAGCGGCCAAACTTGAAACCCACCTCCGGCAAGGTCGCCACATGCCTGAATCCCAGCTGTTCATGCAGGGCAATGCTGCCGCTGTTGCTGGCGTCGATGCCGCCGATCATGGCGTGGACATTGTTTTGCCGTGCGGCGGCAATCAACGCCTGCATCACGGTGCGGCCCAGGCCCTGGCCACGGTGGTCCTTGTGTACATAAATCGAATGCTCCACCGAGTACTTGAACGCCGGCCAGGCGCGGAAGGTACCGTAGCTGCCAAACGCCAGCAGTGTGCCCTGGCTGTCTTCCACGCCAATCACCGGAAAGCCGCCTTTTTGCTTGGTATCAAACCAGCTCACCATGCTTTCAGGTGGGCGGGGGGCGTAGTCGTACAGCGCGGTGGAGTTCAGGATGGCTTCGTTGAAGATGTCCAGAATGGCGGCGGCGTGGCGCTCGGCAGTGCAATTGACCAGCTTGTTCTCACTCATGATGGTTTCCCTGTGGCGGAAGGTTGCGCGCACAGCGCAACCAGATAGCGTGCCGGGTTGGCCGCGGGGTTGTGGAAGACGATCTGCTGGCCCAGCGTGATCGCCAGGCAGTCGCCAGCCTGTAGCTGCCAGCACTGGCCCGCTGCCGTAATGTGCATTTCACCGGATAACAGCCAGATCTGCTGGTAGGTAACCATGCTGCGCAGGGCGTTATCAAAGGTAACGCTCTGGCCGGGCATGAAGGTCACCTCGGCCAACTCGATGGGGCTGTCACCGCCTGGAGGTGACAGCTGGCGGCGCAGGTAGCCGCTGGCAGGGTCTTGCCAGACTGGCTGTGCGTCGTGGCGGGCTAGCGGCGAGGCGGCTTGCACGGCGCTTTCTTCTGCAAACAGCGAGGCCAGGCTGACGCCCAGCGCGTTGGCCAGCTTGTTCAGCACGATGGCCGTGGCGCTGGTTTCGGCGCGCTCGATCAGCGAAATCATTGAACGGCTCACGCCGCTCAGTTCGGCAAGGGTGTCCAGCGCGTAACCGTGCTGCTTACGTAGCGAGCGGATGCGTTGGGCTAGCAGGGTATCCAGATTCATTATTCCAATATAAGGGAATACAAATCCAGTAAACAAGAAGTTTGTCGCTTGCCAACAGAGCGTGTTGGAGGTACGGGCTGGATGGTGCCGGGCTGAGGGCCGGTTGCGGGTGGGGTGTCGGCTGCAGCCGTCTGGCCACTAGCAGCGCCTGGCGGGTGCAAAGGGGCGCTGCTTGTTAACCTGCCATGCCTGTGCTGGCCGCCAGCAGGAATGATGGGGTAAAAAACAAAAAAGCCCTTGATTTCTCAAGGGCTTAGCTGTGTGTACTGGCGGAGAGGGAGGGATTCGAACCCTCGGTACGCTCGCACGTACGCCTGATTTCGAGTCAGGTACATTCGACCACTCTGCCACCTCTCCGACTCAGTAGGCTGCGGATTATAGGTAGCGCCTGTGGGGCTGTCAACTGTTACCCATGCATTTTTTTGCCAAGCCTGCCGCCGCCGCCGTGGCTGCGGCATACTGCCTGTTCGATAGAGGCCGTACAGGCCCGTACATGCAAAGGGACAGCAGTAGTGAAACTCTCCAGACGGCTGGATGCCATCGCCCCGTTTCAGGTGATGGCCATCCTGGAAAAGGCCCGCGCCTTGCAGGCAGCGGGGCATGATGTGATTCACCTGGAAATCGGCGAGCCGGATTTTGCCACCCCGCAGGCAATCGTCGAGGCGGGGCGGGCGGCGCTGGCCGGTGGCCATACCTTCTATACCGCCGCGCAGGGGCTGCCGCAGCTGCGCGAGGCGATTGCCAGCCATTACGCCAGCCAGTTTGGTGTCACGGTGGCGCCGCAGCGCATTATCGTTACGCCCGGCGCATCCGGTGCGCTGCAGATTGCGCTGTCGTTGCTGGTAGACGAGGGCGACGGGGTGCTGATGGCAGACCCGACTTACCCGTGCAACCGCCATTTTGTCAGCCTGCTGGGCGGGCAGCCGCAGGCGGTGCCGGTGGGGGCAGAGACGCGCTTCCAGCTGTTGGCCGCACAGGCTGAGGCGCATTGGCAGGCTAATACGGTGGCGGCGATGGTGGCCACGCCGGCCAACCCGACGGGTACCATGCTGAGGCCGGACGAGTTGGCCGGATTGGCCGGTGTGTGTCGTGCGCACGGCGGTGCACTGATCGTGGACGAGATTTATCAGGGCTTGTGCTACGACACGGCGCCGTTTACGGCGCTGGGGCTGGCGGATGATGCTTTTGTGATCAACAGCTTTTCCAAGTATTTCCAGATGACCGGCTGGCGCCTGGGCTGGCTGGTGGTACCTGACGCCTATGTGGAGCCGGCACTGCGCCTGGCGCAGAACCTGTTTTTGTGTGCGCCATCGGCGGCGCAGTACGCGG
Source organism: Vogesella perlucida (assembly GCF_979366545.1). Lineage (NCBI taxonomy): Bacteria > Pseudomonadati > Pseudomonadota > Betaproteobacteria > Neisseriales > Chromobacteriaceae > Vogesella > Vogesella perlucida. The sequence goes on along the minus strand of NZ_CEETRO010000009.1, from coordinate 75,441 downwards.
CGCTGGCGGCGTTTCAACCAGCGGTGCTGGCCGAGTTGGAGGCGCGTCGTGCCGAGTTTGGCCGCCGCCGCGACTATCTGCTGCAGGCGCTGCCGCAGCTGGGCTGGCGCATTCCGGCACAGCCTGACGGGGCATTTTATGTGTACGCGGACGTGTCGGCGGTCACGGATGACAGCTTTGCCTACTGCCAGCGTGTGCTGGATGAGGTGCAGGTGGCGATTACGCCGGGGGCGGATTTTGGCCAGCATCAGGCCGGGCGCTATGTGCGGGTGGCGTACACCACCGGGGTGGCGCGTCTGGCCGAGGCGGTGGCGCGCATGGCACAGGTAAGCGGCTAGCCCGGCTGTGCCAGCCATACGCCGGCGGCGAGCGCGATAGCGGCGTGGCACCAGGCGAGCAGGCGTTGTTGTCTGGCCAGCGCGGCAGGGGCGCGCCAGCTCAGTATGAACGGGCGTGTGTCGCCAGGGCGGCGCAGGTGGTGGCTGGGCGGGATGGCGGCCAGCTCGCGGTGCTGCTGGTTGATGGTGTGGTGCGCGGCCTGGCGCACGGCTTCCCATTCGTCCGGCTCCAGCTGGCCGTTGCCATTGCGGTCGAAGCGCTGCAGCAGGCTGGCGCGGTCGGCTTTCCACTCGTTGAGCAGCAGCTGCAGGTCGTCACGCCAGGCTTGTTGGCCGGGCGGGCCGGCGTGGGTGGTGACACTGCCCAGGGCGTAGAGCGGGTCGCCGTCTGCGATCCAGCTTTCCTGGTATTGGTACTGTTCGTCTTGCCATTGCCGCTGGTGCAGGGCATCGACGTGTGCGCCTTCCGGCTCGATCACCAGCTGGCCTTTATCCAGCTGCAGTAGCAGGGCGCTCTGGCTGGTATGGCGTTGATTGCCGCCTGGCAGGCTGCCGTGGCGGTCGTCACGGCGCTGGCGGCTGGCGCGGTACCAGACGCAACGCATCAGCCCGTAGGGGGTGAGCAGGGGCGTGCCGGCCAGCGCACGGGCCTGGCCGTAGAATTCGCCATAGCCTTGTACCGGTGCGGCGCTGCGGCTGGTGGGGGTGTCGGCCACGAAACGGTAGCGGCGGTACTGCCACCACCACAGCAACAGGGCCAGGCTGCCGGTGGCCAGCGGGGCGAGCCAAGGCTGGCTTGGCGGGGCGAGCTGTCCTAGCGGCACGGCCAGCAGGTAGAGCGCCAGGCTGTGCCAGCCGTATAGCAGCTGGCTAGCGCTGGAAAAGCGCATTCACGTCTACGTCGCGCTTTTCGGCTTCGGCAAAGCGTAGTGGCCGCGCCGGGCGAAAACTGAACAGGCTGGCGACGACGACATCGGGAAACTGCTCGATGCGTACGTTGTTCAGGTTCACGGCTTCGTTATAGAGTTCGCGCCGGTCGGCAATGCTGTCTTCCAGCTGGGTAATGCGTTGTGCCAGGTGGCTGAACTGGGCGTCGGCCTGGAGCGCCGGGTAGGCTTCGGCCACGGCAAAGATCTGGCCGGTGAGGCTGCGCAGCTGGCCTTCCAGCTCGCCAATGCGGCCAACGTTGGCCGTGCGTGCCGCCTCGGACAGCATGGCGCGGGCTTCCATGACCTGGGTCAGGGTGGCTTGCTCAAACTGGCTGTAGTGACGGCACACGTCTACCAGCTTGGGGAGCTCCTCGTGGCGCTGTTTCAGCAGTACATCGATATTGGCCCAGCATTTACTGACTTCGTGCTTCAGGCGTACCAAGCCGTTGTAGAGCATGACCCCGTAAAAAAGGACCACGAGGCAGGCAGCAATAAACAGGATAAACGGCATGGGCTGGACCTTTCTGTGAGCAGCAGCGACGTATTGTAGCGCTGCTGGCGGGAGATGCGCAGCGCGTGGTTCTTATGGTGGTTTATCGAGACCTGGCGGGCTGGTTTATGCTTTATGCAAAATCATCTTGCCCAGCGTACTGGGTAGCCCGGGAAAACAAGATGCAAACATTAAACATTATTGGTGCTGGCCGTCTGGGCCAGAGTATTGGCCGCCTGGCTGCGCAGGCAGGCTACCGCATTGGCAGTGTGTATTGTCGCAGCCAGGCGTCGGCTCAGGCGGCGTGCGACTTTATCGGGCAAGGCGTACCGCTGGCCAGCCTGCACGGCGTGCAACCCGCGCTATTAACCCTGCTGGCGGTGCCTGACGGGCAGATTGCACCGGTAGCGGCGATGCTGGCGGATAGCGGCCGGGTGGCTGCCGGCCAGGTGGTGTTTCACGCCAGCGGCGCGTGCGAGGCGGCTTTGCTAGCCCCGCTGGCCGCACGCGGGGCGTATTGCGCCAGCCTGCACCCGGCGTTTTCGTTTGCCGAGCCGGCGCGGGCAGTGGCCAGCTTCGCCGGTACGCGCTGTGCGCTGGAGGGCGACGAGCGCACCTTTGCCTGCCTGCAGGATCTGGCAATAGCCATTGGCGGCCAGCCGTTTTTGCTGGCGCCTGGTGGCAAGCTGGCGTACCACGCGGCCTTGGCTGTGGCATCAAACTACCTGGTAACGCTGCATGCGCTGGCGCAGCAGCTGGCGGGCAGGGCGGGGATTGGCGCGCAGGATGCCCAGGTGCTGCTGGGTGACCTGATGCAGAAAACGCTGGCCAACAGCCTGGCGCTGGGGCCGGCCAACGCCCTGACAGGCCCGATTGCACGCGGCGATGCCGACACGGTAAGGCGCCACCGCGCCGTGATGAGCCCGCAGCAGGATGCGCTGTATTGTGCACTGGGTACGGCAACGCTGGGTCTGGCGGCAGGGCGGCTGGATGATGCGCAGCATGCATCGGTCTTGGGTGCATTGCGCGAGAGCGGGCTTGGCGCTGGTTAGGTGATTGGCCAGGCTGAGCCTGGCGCGACCTAGCCGGTTTCCAGCCGTTGCCGGCCGTTTTGTTTGGCGCGGTACAGCGCGGCATCGGCGCGGTGGTAGGCGGATTGCACGCTATCGTCAGCCAGTAGCTGGGTCAGCCCCCCTGAGCAGCTATAGCTGAAATGGCTTTGTTCACCGATAAGCCGCGGTTGCAGCAGGCCGCCGAGCAGATGCTGTAATAGCTGGCTGGCTTGTGTCAGTGCGGTATCCGGCAGTACCAGCATGAACTCCTCTCCGCCCAGGCGGCCTACGCCATCGCTACGACGCAGCTGGCTTTGCAGGTAGCGGGCAAAATCCATTAGGACCAGGTCGCCAAACGGGTGGCCGTGGCGATCGTTGATCTGTTTGAAAAAGTCGATATCCAGGATGGCCACGCAGTGTGTGCCCGGCCGTACCAGCTGGGCTTCCATCAGTGCCAGGATGTGGCGGCGGTTGCTCAGCCCGGTCAGCTCGTCGGTGCTGGCGGCACGCAGGGCCAGGTCGCGCGCGGTACGCAGGCTGCGCTCGCCCGCTGCCAGCTTGCTGATGTCTACCGCTGTACACAGCATCCAACCGGCTTCATTGACCGTTTCGGTCATCAGTATCCAGCGGCCGTCGTGCAGGTCGCTTTCCAGCATGCGATAGGATTGCTTGCCACGCCGCGATAGCGCCGAGCCCAGCCAGGTGTCGAAGTCCGGGGTACGGATGAGGGTGCCGGTTTGCCCTGCGTAGTTATCCCGCATCAGCTGTACCCAGGTGGGCATGGCACTATCCGCCAGGTGGTAGGCTTGGCGGAAGGCCGGGTTGGCGTAGCGTAGCGTGTCGCTGGCGTCGAACAGGGCTACCAGTAGCTCGCTGCCCTGATACAGGGTTTGTAGTTGCTGGATATGGTCGGTTTGCAAGGTGTTGGGCATGGCAGGCTTTCGCAGTCTCTGTCTTTATAGTAGTGCTTTAACAGTGAACTGCAGCCAGCCTGGCATGCTATTTAAGCAGCGTGAATCACAAAGATAGCCGGCCGTTTGTGGAAGTCTGGCGCTTCGCGTGGCCAGTCTTTTACCCGGCGGCTCACAATGGTTTGTGTTGGCGCGGTAAGGTCTGCCGCCACGCACAGGCGTGTGCTGGCGGCCAACGTTTCGCGTAGCTGCTGCAACAGGGCGTTGTTGCGGTACGGCGTTTCGATAAACAGCTGGGTTTCGTTGTTTTGCTTGGAGCGCAGCTCCAGCGCCTTGATGGCTTTGGCGCGCTCGCCAGCGTCTACCGGCAGGTAGCCGTGAAAGGCAAAGCACTGGCCGTTGGCGCCGCTAGCCATCATGGCCAGCAAAATGGACGATGGCCCGATCAGCGGCTCCACGCGGTAGCCTTTTTCGTGCGCCAGGGCGACCAGCTGCGCGCCGGGGTCGGCCACCGCCGGGCAGCCGGCTTCCGATACCAGGCCCAGGTCTTGCCCTGCGGCCAACGGTGCCAGCAGCGCGGCTACGTCGGCCGGTTTGGTGTGTTCGTTCAGCGTGTGCATCACCAGCTCGCGTATCGGCGTGGTGACGCCCAGCTGTTTCAGGTGCTTGCGGGCGGTTTTTTCGGCTTCCACCACAAAATGGGTCAGGTGGGTCACGCGGGCGCGCTCGCCTTCCGGCAGCCAGGGGGTATCGCCTTCACCCAGCGGGGTGGGGATAAGGTATAAAGTGCCGGCCATTACAGAATCTCCAGGCCTTCGTTTTGCAACATGGTCACCAGCGCAAACAGCGGCACGCCAATCAGCGAGTTGGGGTCGTCGGCTTCTACCTTTTGCATCAGCGCTCCGCCCAGCGTTTCGCTCTTGGCGCTGCCGGCGCAGTGCAGGGCGTCGGGTTCGCGGGTAAGGTAGTGGCGGATTTGCTGTTCGGTAAGGGTGCGCAGCGTCACCTTTGTGATGCCGACATCTTCTTGTAGTTGGCCGCTACGGCTGTTGTACAGTGCCAGCGCAGAATGGAATACCACGGTGCGGCCGCTCATCCATTGCAGCATTTTCACGCCGTTTTCAAAGCTGCCGGGCTTGCCGATCTGCTGGCCATCCAGCAGGGCAACCTGGTCTCCGCCGATAATCAGCGCGTCCGGGTACTGTGCGGCCAGCGACATGGCCTTGGTACGCGCCAGGCGTACGGCGGTATCCAGCGCACTTTCGCCGGGCAGCGGGGTTTCGTCGCAAATCGGGGCCGCAGTGATCAGCGGCAGGCCCAGGCGGGCAACAATGTCACGCCGGTAAGGCGAGGTAGAAGCAAGAACAATCTGCATGGTGTATCCGGTGGGCAAGCTGCTGCGGGCGTTTTGACAACGGCCACTGGCAGGGTGTCGATAGGTTAAGTCCTGATTGTTTTGACAAAATGGCAGCGGCGATTATATCATCCAAGGTTTATGTCTAACCCGATTTTGATTGATCCGCTCGCGTTTGCCCGCGATGGTGGCTTGCTGGAAAGCGAAACACCGGTTGCAGCAATGAATGTCCGCGTGCACGAGGTGCTGGCTTCTACCGCTGGCGCAGCTCGTTTCACCGTTAGTGGTTTTAGTGACCGCTTGCGGCGTCCGTCGTTGCGTTATCGCGTTGTTGCCAATGTCGAGGTCAATTGTCAGCGTTGTCTGGCGGCTATGCCGCTGGAAGTCGTCAGCGAAGGGGTCATCACGCTGTTTGTCAGCGAGGCGAAACTGGAAGCTGCCGTTAACGTGGACGATGAACTGGACGCCATCCTGGCCGAAGAAACATTCGACGTGACCGCGCTGATCGAAGACGAAATCATTATGGGCTTGCCGCTGTCGCCAAAACACGACGACTGCGGTACGGAGCATCTGGAGCGCGCCAAGGCTGACAAGCCTAACCCCTTTGCGGTACTGGCGACGCTTAAGAAATCCGGGTCCTGAACTTTTACTTGAATTTCTTAGGAGTCGACCATGGCTGTTCAACAGAACAAAAAGTCCCCGTCCAAACGTGGCATGCACCGCGCACACGATTTTCTGACCGCTCCGTCGCTCGCTAAAGAGCCGACCACCGGCGAAACCCACCTGCGTCACCACATCAGCCCGAACGGTTTCTACCGTGGCCGTCAGGTTGTGAAGGCTAAAGGCGAGTAATCCGCGCCTTGACCACTCTTACCTTCATAACTACAGGTAGGTTTACTACCGTTTCACGTTGATGACTATCACCGTAGCGGTTGATGCAATGGGCGGTGACGTTGGCCTCAAAGTCACCGTCCCGGCATCTATCCGATTCCTCCAAGAAACCCCCGACATTCATCTGATCCTGGTTGGCGACAGTGCGGCAATCGATGCCGAGCTGCATGGCCTGCAGGAATCTTTGCGTGCGCGTGTGCGTGTTCAACATGCTACCGAAGTGGTAGGCATGGACGAATCGCCGCAGCTGGCGCTGAAGAACAAGAAAGATTCGTCGATGAGGGTGGCGATTAACCTCGTCAAAGAAGGCCAGGCGCAAGCAGCCGTGTCTGCCGGTAATACCGGTGCACTGATGGCGACTGCCAAGTTTGTCCTGAAAACCATCCCCGGTATCGACCGTCCGGCCATTGCCAAAATGATGCCTGGTATCAAAGGCAGCACCTGTGTGCTGGACCTCGGTGCCAACGTTGAATGCTCGCCAGAACAGCTGGTGCAGTTCGGCATCATGGGTTCGGAGCTGGCCGCCAGCCTAACGCACAAGCCCAACCCGACGGTAGGCCTGCTGAACATCGGCTCGGAAGATATCAAGGGCACAGATTCCATCAAGCGCGCAGCCGAGTTGCTGCGCGAATCCGGTCTCAACTTCCACGGTAACGTTGAAGGCAACGACATCTTCAAATCAACAGTAGATGTGGTAGTCTGCGACGGTTTTACCGGCAACATTGCGCTCAAGGCTTCCGAGGGGCTGGCGCACATGATTGCTACCTTCCTGCGCGAAGAGTTCGCCAGCACGTGGTGGACCAAGCTGTGCGCCCTGGCAGCCATGCCGGTGCTCAAGCGGTTCAAGGCGCGTGTTGACCCCCGTTATTACAATGGCGCCAGTTTTCTGGGCCTGCGGGGGATCGTGGTAAAAAGCCACGGCGGTACCGACGCGCTGGGATTCCGTATTGCATTGGAGCAGGCTTGCGAGGAAGTTCGCGCCAATGTAATTGGTCACATCGCAGACCGGGTCGCTTCCCAACTACAAAATCTCAAGCGTTCCGAGTCTGAAGCTTAAAGTTAGCTCATGACCTATTCACGCATTCTTGGTACCGGCAGCTACCTGCCGGAAACTGTTATGACGAATGCGATGCTGGCTGAGCGCATCGAAACCAGTGACGAGTGGATTGTCTCTCGCACTGGCATTCGTGCGCGCCACATCGCGGCAGAAGACCAGAAAACCAGTGACCTGGCCTACCTTGCGGCACAGCGTGCCCTGGACAGTGCCGGCTTGCAGGCTGCCGATCTGGACTTGATCATCGTCGCTACCACCACCCCGGATATGGTGTTCCCCAGCACGGCCAGTATTTTGCAGGAAAAGCTGGGCATTCCTGGCGTACCGGCATTCGACGTGCAGGCCGTGTGCGCCGGTTTTGTCTACGCCCTGGCTACGGCCAACGGTTACATCAAAAGCGGTATGGCCAAAAACGTGCTGGTTGTGGGCGCCGAAGTCATGAGCCGCCTGCTGGACTGGGAAGACCGCCGTACCTGCGTACTGTTTGGCGATGGCGCCGGCGCGGTAGTGGTGGGTCCGTCCGACGAGCCGGGCATCCTGCATGCCAAGTTGGCCGCAGACGGCCGCTATCGCGACATTCTCAAGACCGAAGCCCAGATCATTGGCGGCGAGGTGGAAGGCACGCCTTATCTGCATATGGATGGCCCGGCCGTATTCAAGTTTGCCGTGAAGGCGCTGTCCGATATCGCCGAAAAAACCCTGGCAGAAGCCGGCGTGTCGCAAGATAGCGTGGACTGGCTGGTGCCGCACCAGGCCAATATCCGCATTATCGAAGCCACGGCCAAGCACCTGCAGCTGTCCATGGAAAAAGTGATTGTTACCCTGCCGGAGCAGGGTAATACCTCCGCGGCGTCTATTCCGCTGGCGTTTGACCACGCTGTGCGTCAGGGCAAGATCCAGCGTGGCCAGACCGTGCTGATGGAAGGCATTGGCGGTGGTTTCGCCTGGGGCGCGCTGCTACTGCGCTTCTGATCTGTAGCAAGCCGGCCATGTAGCAATATGTAGCCGGCTTGTTTGATTTTTATCAATGAATGGCGGCAAATCGCGCTGATCTTCGTCGATCATACGAGCGTTTGAGTGTTTTCTTTGCATAAATCGCAGCGAGCAGTCATCATTCCCCCCGTTTCAAAAGGAGACCCAACATGGCGTTTGCCTTTCTCTTTCCCGGTCAGGGCTCGCAAAGCCTGAAAATGATGGACGGCTTTGCCGACCTGCCGGTAGTAAAACAGACTTTTGACGAAGCCTCCGCCGCCCTGGGTGAAGACCTGTGGGCCATGCTGCAGGCTGACAGCGCTGACGCGATCAACGCCACCGTGAACACCCAGCCGCTGATGCTGGCTGCCGGTGTCGCCACCTACCGCGCCTGGTTGGCGCAAGGTGGTGCGGTACCTGCTGCCATGGCAGGCCACAGCCTGGGCGAATACAGCGCCCTGGTGGCTGCCGGTAGCCTGGACTTTGCCGATGCGGTTCGCCTGGTGCGCCTGCGTGCGCAGGCCATGCAAGAAGCCGTACCGGCGGGCGAAGGCGCGATGGCCGCCATCCTTAACCTGTCCGACGACGACATCCGTGCTGCGTGTGAAGAAGCCGCGCAGGGCGAGGTAGTAGAGCCGGTCAACTTCAACTCGCCAGGCCAGGTGGTGATTGCCGGTAGCAAGGCTGCCGTAGAACGCGCCATGGAGCTATGCAAGGCGCGCGGCGCCAAGCGTGCGCTGCCGCTGCCGGTGTCGGTGCCATCGCACTGCACACTGATGAAGCCGGCGGCCGAGCGCCTGGCCGCTGCGCTGGCCACTGTAGACATCAAGGCACCACAAGTGCCGGTGCTGCACAATGCCGACGTGGCCAGCTACAGCGACGCCGGACAGATTCGCGACGCGCTGACGCGCCAGCTGTACCGCCCGGTACGCTGGACCGAAACCATCCAGCAGCTGGCTGCCGACGGTATCGTGCTGATGGCCGAGTGTGGCCCGGGCAAAGTGCTGGCCGGCCTGGCCAAGCGTATTGACGGCAATGTCAGCTGCCACGCACTGACCGACGCTGCCAAGCTGGAAGCCGCCCGCGCCGAGCTGGCGTAAAGATGAAAGGTTGGCCGCATGCGGCCAACTGCAGGAGAGATACATGAGCTTGCAAGGTAAAGTAGCGCTGGTTACCGGCGCATCCCGTGGCATTGGTGCCGCCATTGCCGACACGCTGGCAGCTGCCGGTGCCAAGGTGATTGGTACCGCTACCTCCGAATCCGGCGCGGCCGCCATTGGCGAGCGCCTGGCGCAGTGGGGTGGTGTAGGCATGGTGCTGAACGTGGGTGAAGAGGGTGCCATCGACGCACTGATCGACACCATCGCCAAAGAACACGGCGACGTGGCCATCCTGGTGAACAACGCCGGTATTACCCGCGACGGCCTGCTGATGCGCATGAAGGACGACGACTGGGATGCCATCATGGATACCAACCTGAAGTCGGTATTCAAAGCGTCCAAAGCCGTGTTGCGCGCCATGATGAAGGCCCGTACCGGCCGCATCATCAACATTGCCTCGGTAGTGGGTGCCATGGGCAATGCCGGGCAGACCAACTATGCGGCGGCCAAGGCCGGCATCATGGGCTTTACCAAGTCCATGGCCCGCGAAGTAGGCAGCCGTGGCATTACCGTGAACTGCGTGGCACCGGGCTTTATCGATACCGATATGACCCGCGCCCTGCCGGAAGCACAACGCGACGCGCTGGTCGGCCAGATTGCCCTGGGCCGCCTGGGCGATGCACAAGACATCGCCGATGCCGTGCTGTTCCTGGCGTCGGACAAGGCAGCTTACATTACCGGCCAGACACTGCACGTGAATGGCGGTATGCTGATGCCGTGATTTTTCTGGCCGCAAGGCTGGAAAATGCGGGGGTAAAAACAACATTGCCCCCGCGTTTAACCGGATTAAAGGGCCTGCTGGCGTATAAAAACAGCAAGAACTGCTGTGCTAGGTAGGCTACTCTAATTTTTTTTTGTAGAATGTCGGGGTTTTGTTGTCCCGAACACAGAAAGGTAAAGGGTTTAAACAAATGGAAAACATCGAAGCGCGCGTTAAGAAGATCGTTGCCGAGCAACTGGGCGTGAACGAAGCCGAAGTAAAAATCGACTCCTCGTTCGTGGACGATCTGGGCGCTGACTCTCTGGACACCGTTGAGCTGGTAATGGCTCTGGAAGAAGAGTTCGAGTGCGAGATTCCGGATGAAGAAGCCGAGAAGATCACCACCGTTAAGCAGGCTGTTGACTACGTAACAGCTCACCTGAACAAGTAATCCTTTTTTATAAAAGGGTTGCCTGGACCTCTGCTGGTGGCTTTGGCTCGCCTGCAGAGGTCTTTTTGCTGTAGTGGCCCTGAAACGTGCGTTTGATTTACTGGGCGCGTAAACCGTTTCAGGACTATCGGGAGTACGCTCCCTTTTTTCACGGAGATACCCTGTGTCAAAACGCAGAGTAGTAGTGACCGGCCTCGGGCATATTTCCCCGGTTGGCAACGATGTGAGCAGTGGCTGGGCCAATCTCCTGGCCGGCAAGAGTGGTATCACCAACATCACCCGCTTTGATGCCAGCGATATCGCCTGCCAGGTAGCAGGTGAAGTTAAAGGCTTCGACATCAGCCAGTACATTTCGCCCAAGGATGCACGCCGTATGGACGTGTTCATTCATTACGGTATTGCCGCCGCGCTGCAAGCGGTAGCAGATGCCGGCCTGGACGATGTGGCAGGCCTGGACAAGACCCGTGTGGGTGTGAATATCGGTTCCGGTATCGGTGGCCTGCCGCTGATCGAGGAAACCGGCGTGGCCCGCCACGAAGGCGGCATTCGCAAGATCGGCCCGTTCTTCATTCCGGGCTCGCTGATCAATATGGTAGCGGGCCATGTGTCCATCCTGAAAGGCTACCAGGGCCCGAGCTACGGCATCGTGTCTGCCTGCACCACCGGCGCGCATTGCATTGGCGATGCCGCCCGTGTGATTCAGTACGGCGACGCCGACGTGATGGTAGCGGGTGGCGCCGAAGGCACTATCTCCAGCCTGGCTGTTGGCGGTTTTGCTGCCATGAAGGCGCTGTCCACCCGTAACGACGACCCGGCCACCGCCTCCCGCCCGTGGGACAAAGGCCGTGACGGCTTCGTGATGGGCGAGGGCGCCGGTGTGCTGGTGCTGGAAGAGTACGAGCACGCGGTAAAACGCGGCGCCAAAATCTACGCCGAGCTGGTAGGTTTCGGCATGAGCTCTGACGCGCACCACATTACTGCCCCTAGCGCAGAAGGCCCGGCACGCGGCGTGCTGAACGCCCTGCGCGACGCCGGCCTGAACCCGGACCAGGTGCAGTACGTGAATGCCCACGGCACCTCCACCCCGCTGGGTGATGCCAACGAAACCAATGCGCTGAAGATCGCGTTTGGCGACCACGCCAAAAAGCTGGTGGTGAACTCCACCAAGTCCATGACCGGCCACTTGCTGGGCGGCGCGGGCGGTGTAGAAGCCATCTACTCGATTCTGGCCGTGCACAATCAGGTTTCCCCGCCGACCATCAACCTGCACGAGCAGGACATCGAAGGCGGCTGCGACCTGGACTACTGCGCCAACACTGCGCGTGACATGAAGATCGACGTGGCCATCTCCAACTCCTTCGGGTTTGGTGGTACTAACGGCACACTGGTGTTCAAACGCGTATAAAAGCCGACACGTCGCACCGGCGACGTTGACAGCCAAGACCGCTGCGATAAACTCGCGCGGTCTTTTTCTTTTGCGGCTGCCGTCATGGCGGTGCCCACACCCATGCATTACGAACTGCTGAACCACACGCCCGACCTGCTGGCCCTGCACGCTGCCGACCGTGGCCGTTTTCCCTACCTGATGCAGTCGTCCGGCGACATCGGCTGGGATATCCTGATGGCGCTGCCAGAACAGCGCCGTATCTATGGCGAAGGCGAGGGCGCGGCCTTTCTGGACGCGGTGCGCGCACTGCCACGCGAAGACAGCGTGGCCAACCCGCACGGCCTGCCGTTTAGCGGCGGCTGGTTTGTGTACATGGGCTACGACCTGCTGTCCGAGTTTGAGCCCACTGTGCCGGCCGCCATCAGCGACAGCTTCCCGCTGGCGGCGCTGTGCCGCGTGCCGGCCGCCATCCAGCTGGACCGCGCCAGCGGCCGCTGTTGGCTGATGGCAGAAACCGCTGCCCAGCTGGCCGCACTCAAGGCCGCGCTGCAAGACGTGCCCGCTTTTGCGGCCAACCCGGTACAGCTGCAGGCGCTGGAAGAAGACCCGCCGCACTGGTATACCGACGCCGTGGTGCGGCTGAAGGACTACATCTACGAAGGCGACGTGTTCCAGGTGAACATCTCGCGCGGCTGGCGTGCCACCTTGCACGACAGCGTGCGCCCGGTAGACCTGTTTGCCGCGCTGCGCCGCGCCAACCCGGCGCCGTTCTCGGCGCTGGCCGACCTGGGCGATGCCTACATCGTCAGCTCGTCGCCGGAGCGCCTGGTGCGCGTGCACGACGGCTGGGTGGATACCCGCCCGATTGCCGGCACCCACCCGCGCTCGCCCGACGCTGCCGAAGACGCCGCACTGAAGCAGCGGCTGATCAGCAGCATCAAGGAACGCGCCGAGCACGTGATGCTGATCGACCTGGAGCGCAACGACCTGGGCCGCATCTGCCAGCCCGGCACGGTGGAGGTGAACGAGCTGATGGCCGTAGCCAGCTACGCTTACGTGCACCATATCGAATCCAACGTGCGTGGCCGCATCCGTGATGGCGTGGATACCGTGGAGGTATTCCGTGCGCTGTTCCCCGGCGGCACCATTACCGGCTGCCCCAAAGTGCGTACCATGCAGATTATCCGCGAGCTGGAAAACAGCGCGCGCCGCGCCTACACCGGCAGCCTGGGCTACCTGAACCGCGACGGCACGCTGGACGTGAATATCCTGATTCGTACCTTCATGCAGCAGGGGCAGCAGCTGCGCTTCCGTGCCGGTGGCGGCATCGTGGCCGACTCCGACCCGCAGCGCGAGCTGCAGGAAACCCGCCACAAGGCACGCGGCTTACTGCGTGCGCTGGGCGTAGAGCAAGCCTGAGCCACGGGTGACCAGGGTGGCCGCCCACACCGGAGACGCCATGTACCGCATTGCCCCCGCCGACCCGGCGCAGCCGCAGGCTATCGCCATGCAGGCGGCGCTATCCGCCACGCTGGCGGCCATCACCGGCGATAGCGGCCAGGCCTCGTTTGCGGCTGGCGATGTGCGTGGCGATGGCGCCGTGTTCCTGCTGGCCTGCGATGGCAGTGGCCAGCCGCATGGCTGCGGCGCCTTGCGCCCCTTGCAGCCGGGTGTGGCCGAGCTCAAGCGCATGTACGCGGCGCCCGGCAGCCAGGGCCTGGGCGCGCAGCTGCTGGCGGCGCTGGAGCAGCAGGCCGCAGGCTTTGGCTACCGCGCGCTGTGGCTGTCTACCCGCCGCATCAATACCCGCGCCGTGCAGTTTTACCTGCGCCACGGCTACCGCGAGATTCCCCCTTACGGCCATTATGTTGGCCGCAGCGCGTCCATTTGCCTGGGCAAGGAGCTGACATGCTGATCAATGGTGTGCAGGCAGATAGCCTGCCGGCTAGTGACCGCGGCCTGGCCTACGGCGACGGCCTGTACCGTACGGTGGAAGTGCTGGCAGGCCAGCCCCGGCTATGGCACTGGCAGTGGCAAAGGTTGGCCGCAGACTGTGCCGCCCTGCGCCTGCCGTGCCCGGACGAGGCGCTGCTGCTGGCAGAAATCGCTACCGTCTGCGCCGGCCTGCCACGCGCCGTGGCCAAGGTAGTGCTGACGCGGGGCAGCGGCCAACGTGGCTACGCCATACCGGCCACGGTGCAGCCTACCCGTATCGTGAGCGCAGCCGCGTGGGCGGGCTACCCGCCCGAACGCGACGTGCAGGGTATCGCCGTGCGCTGGTGCAGCACGCAGCTGGGCCTGCAGCCCTTGCTGGCGGGGATCAAACACCTGAACCGGCTGGAGAACGTATTGGCACGCAGCGAGTGGGGCGACCCGGCCATTGCCGAAGGCCTGATGCTGGACAGCGACGGCACCGTGGTGGAAGGCACCATGAGCAATCTGTTCTGGGTGCGAGGCGGTAAGCTGTACACGCCGCTACTGGACCGCTGTGGTGTGTCCGGCGCCATGCGCGCCTGCATTATCGATACCGCGCATCAGCTGGGTATGGCGGTAGCCGAGCAGCGCGTGCTGCCTGCCGAGCTGTTGGCCGCCGATGAAGTATTGGTCTGCAACAGCCTGGCCGGTATCTGGCCGGTGCGCCAGCTGGATGCGCGCACATGGCAGACCTGGCCGCTGGCTGCCCGGCTGCAGCAGCACCTGCCTGCCGCCTGATCAGGCTAGCCGGAAGCGCGCTACCATCTGCTGCATGCTGTCTGCCAGCCCGCTCAGCTGGCTGGAGGTGGTGGCCAGCTCCTCCACCGTGGCGCTGTTTTCCTCGGCCATTTGCGCTATCTGCTCCATGCTGCAGGCCAGCACCTGGCTGGCATCGCGCTGTTCGCCCAGCGCGGCGCTGATGCTGCCTACCGCCTGGCTAGCCTGCGCGCTGAATTGCTGCGCCGCCTGTATGGTATGGCCGCTTCCTTGTGTGGCTTGCTCGGCTTGTACCATCTGCTGTTCGCTTTGACCCATCTGCTGTTCTACATCGTGTACGCCGTGGCGGATACGGCTAATCATGCCGGCGATGTCTCCGGTGGCAGTGGCGGTGCGCTCGGCCAGCTTGCGTACCTCGTCGGCCACCACGGCAAAGCCGCGCCCGGCTTCCCCGGCGCGTGCGGCCTCAATGCTGGCGTTGAGCGCTAGCAGGTTGGTCTGGTCGGCTACCTCGCGGATCACGGTGACAATGCGGTCGATTTCCTGCACTTCGCGGGTCAGTTCACCCAGGGCTTGGCCTGTCTGTTGCACGCTGCGGCCAACCTGGCGCACCAGCTGCAGTGACGACTGCACGGCCGTGACGCCTTGCCCGGCTTGCTGCCCTGCCTGCTGCGAGCGCTGGTTGGCTTCTTCGGCATTGTCCGATACGTGATTGATGCTCACCGTCAGCTCTTCCAGCGTGGCACTGGCTTCGCCGGTGGCTTCGGCTTGGCGCTGTACGCTGATGGCCACTTGTTCCGACATGCTCGATAGCTCGTGCGAGGCATCGCTGACGGCAAATGACGATTGGCGGATGCTGCCCAGGGTGTCGGCAAGCTGCTGTCGCATGCTGTCTGTGGCGTGTGCCAGCTGCAGCGTTTCGTCCCGCTTGGCGGCGGGTAGGGGGCGGGCGCGTGGCCGCAGGTCGCCGGCTGCAATGCGCTGGGTCTCGCGCACGATGCTGCCCAGGTGGCCGGATAGCTTGCTGGCAAATAGCCAGGCTATGGTAGCGCCGAGCAGCAAGGCCGTCAGGCCCACGATGAGCTGCGTGGTTTCGGCCTGGTGGTAGCTGGTGATCGCTTCTTGCTCGGCGCGCTGCATCTCCTGGCGTTGCAGCGCAATGAACTGCTTGAGTGCCGTGACGAATGTTTCGGTTTGCGGGTCCAGCCGTTGCAGCAGCCATGGGCCGGCACCCGCATCCTGGCTGGCCAGCAGCTGGTCAAATTGCAGCTGGCTAGCGTGAGTGGCCTGTAGCAGGCTTTGCAGCTGCTGTAGCTGTTGTTTGCCTGCCGCCTGGTGTTCCAGCTGGTTCAGCTTGTCCAGCGTTGCCAGGCTTTGCTGGCGGTGCTGCTGCATTTGCTGTTGCAGCGCGGGGCTGTCTTGCAGGTGGCGTCGGTGCGCCAGTAGCGCGTTGTCCATGCTCAGTTGTATCAGCTCGGCCGATAGCACCATTTCCGGGCTGAGATCCTCTACGATTTCCTCCAGGTCATGCTCGATCACATTGAGTTTTTGCATGACCAGCCCGGCCATCAAGGCCATCAGTAGCAGGATAAGCCCGAAGGCTGCCAGCAGCTTTTGCCGGATGCTGAAGAGTTGATACATGTTTTTCTCCCTGTGTCCTTACAGTCAGGCTAGGGAGTAGTGGCAGCAATTTCAACTTGGCAATAAATAAAAACTTTTCTGCAAGTTATTGATATTAAATATTTAGTTTATTGTCATGGCAAAGCTGCGCGGTGCTAAGCGGTTGTTTGGCCTGTTTCAGCTGGCAGCGGTACAAACCACTCTTCATGCCTGCTGATGCCCTGCCAGCGTGGGTCCTTGGCCACGGCCGCGGCCAACACCTGCTGCAGGGCCGCGCTGTCGCTGACTGGCTCGTAGATTTCCATCCAGGTCAGTGCATCATCGCGACGTTGCAATAATCTGCCTTTTATCTGCAATTTTTCATGCACATCTGCCATTAGTCTGGCGGATGACTGCTGGAATGGCAGGAAATTGCCGTGGATGCGGTAATAGATATACAGCGAACACTGCATGGTGGCCCCCTTGGCGATACGCAAATGCGGTTATGATAACGGCTCTGAACAGACAGTGATGGGCGATAGCATGCAGGCGGGTGAGGGTGGATTGACCCTGGTAGTGATAGGCGTGGGCCTGATTGGCGGCTCCTTTGCGCTCGCCTTGCGCCGCGCCGGGCGCGTGGCGAAGGTCATTGGTGTGGGGCGGTCTGCGGCCAACCTGCAGCGTGCTATCGAACTGGGCGTGATCGACGAGGCCAGCCACAGCGCCGCCGACGCGGTACGCCACGCCGACGTGGTACTGGTAGCCACACCGGTAGGGCAGATGGCCCGCGTGTTTGCCGACATCGCCCCGCACCTGCCAGCGCACTGCGTGGTCACCGACGGTGGCAGCACCAAAAGCGATGTGGTGGCGCTGATGCGCCAGCACCTGCCCGCCCACCTGGCCAGCTGCGTACCGGCGCACCCGATTGCCGGTTCCGACCTGTCCGGCGCCGCGGCCGCCCAGTACGGCCTGTACGATAACCGCCGCATCGTCGTCACCCCGCTGCCGGAAACCCGCCCCGCCGCCGCCGCGCTGGTGCGCACGCTGTGGCAGGCCTGCGGTGCCCGTGTGTACGAAATGAGCGCCGCCGAGCACGACGCGGTGTTCGCCACCGTGAGCCACCTGCCGCACCTGCTGGCCTTTGCCTACGTGGACACCATCGTGGCCAAGGCCGATGCGGCGCGCTGCTTCGATTTTGCCGCCACCGGTTTTCGCGACTTCACCCGTATTGCCGGCAGCCACCCCGAGATGTGGCGCGACATCGCGCTGGCCAACCGCGACGCGCTGCTGGCCGAGCTGGATGCCTTCCAGGCCACCTTGGCCACGCTGCGCCAGGAGCTGCTGGCAGGTGACGCCGCGGCGATGACCACGCGCTTCGAGCGCGCCCGCGAAGCCCGCCAGCAATGGCAACAACACTTCAACCGGGGCAACGCATGACGATCTGGGTGGACGCCGATGCCTGTCCGGCGGTGATCAAGGACATCCTGTTTCGCGCGGCCGACCGCACAAGTACCGCTACCGTTCTGGTGGCCAACCAGCTGCTGCGTGTGCCGCCGTCGCCGTACATCCGTGCCGTGCAGGTGCCGGCCGGTTTCGATGTAGCCGATAACCACATTGCCCAGCAGGCGCAGCCGGGCGACATCGTGGTGACGGCAGATATCCCGCTGGCCGCGCAGGTGGTGGCCAAAGGCGCGCTGGCGCTGAACCCGCGCGGCGAGCTGTACAGCGACGCCACCATCCGCGAGGCGCTGGCGCTGCGCAATTTCATGACCGAGCTGCGCGACAGCGGCGTGCAAACCGGCGGCCCGGCCGCTTTCAGCCAGCGCGATCGCCAGGCCTTTGGCGCCCAGCTGGACAAGCTGTTGCAAAAGTTGGCCGCAACACGCCGCTAAGCCTCCGTTATCCCTTACGACAGCGTGCCGTCCACGCTGCTGGCTGCGGCGCGGATCACGCCCAGTTTGTCAGCCGGCTGCCAGCCCGCCGGTTTCAGGATCTTGCCGTCGGCGCGGCGCAGTACCTGCCCGTCCACGCACTTGGCCAGGTTGGCCGCATGGATGGCATTGAACATTGCCTGCAGCGGCAAGCCCTGCGATAGCAGCAGCCTGCACAACACGTTCAGCACGTCTACCCCCTCTGCCGTCAGCTCGGCTTGCAACTGCTGCTGCGTGGCGGCGTCGGCCTGCGGCATGGCCCGGTAGTCGGCCAGCGCGGTCTGGAACGTCTGCCATTCCTCTTGCAGCATGGTTTGCCACATGGCTAGCTCTTGCGGCCGATAGGCCGGCGTGTCAGGTGCGGGCATGTCAAAGCACTGCATGAAATCACGACGCTGCTCAAACGGATTACTCATCATCTAGTGAATTTTTGTTTTGATGGTGGCATATTTTGTGTTTTTGGCTGGATGGTGGCAAGCCGCTGTGCATAAAAAAACCGCTGCGGTAAGGCAGCGGTTTTTGTGTGAGCAGGCCATCAATCAGCCTGCAGCCAGCTTGCCCAGTACCTCGAAGTAGTCGGGGAAGGTTTTGGCTACGCAGTTCGGGTCGTTAATCACCACTGGCGTACCCAGCAGCGCCACCAGCGAGAAGCACATCGCCATGCGGTGGTCGTCGTAGGTGTCGATTTCGGCGTTGGCCATCAGCTGCGCGGGCGGGGTGACGCTGATGCTGTCCTGCGTTTCCACCACGCTGGCGCCCACCTTGCGCAGCTCGGTGGCCATGGCGGCCAGGCGATCGGTTTCTTTCACGCGCCAGCTTTCCACATTACGGATGGTGGTGGTGCCCTTGGCAGCCAGCGCGGCCACGGCGATGGTCATGGCCGCGTCGGGGATGTGGTTCAAGTCTACGTCGATGGCTTGCAGGCCGCCGGCCGGGGCGCGGGCTTCGATCCAGTTGTCACCCAGGGTGATCTCGGCACCCATCAGCGCCAGCGCATCGGCAAACTTTACGTCGCCCTGGATACTGCTGCGGCCAACCCCTTCCACACGTACCGGGCCACCGGCCAGCGCACCGGCTGCCAGGAAGTAGGACGCGCTGGAGGCGTCACCTTCCACGTGGATTTCGCCGGGGCTGATGTAACGTTGGCCGCGGGCGATGGTGAAACGCTGCCAGCCGTCACGCTGCACCTGCACGCCAAAGCGTGCCATCAGGTTCAGGGTGATTTCGATGTACGGTTTGGAAATCAGCTCGCCCACCACCTCGATGGTGACGTCCTCGCCGGTAAGCGGCAGCGCCATCAGCAGGGCAGTCAGGAACTGGCTGGAGACATTACCCTTCACCGGAATGACCTGGCCGGCGTTCAGGCTGGCTGGCTTGATCTGCAGCGGCGGGTAGCCGTCGTTGCCCAGGTAGTCGATGTCGGCACCGGCTACGCGTAGCGCGTCGACCAGATCGCCAATCGGGCGTTCGTGCATGCGCGGTACGCCGTGCAGGTGGTAGCGGCCCTGCATTAGCGCCAGCGCGGCGGTTAGCGGGCGGAAGGCGGTGCCAGCGTTGCCCAGAAACAGGTCGGCGTCTTTCACGCTAAAGGCGCCGCCAGTGCCGTGCACCAGAAAGTCGCGGCTGTCGCCTTGCTGCTCGACACGTACGCCCAGCGTGGCCAGCGCTTCCAGCATGCGGCGGATATCGTCGGAGTCCAGCAGGTCGCGCACCAGGGTGCTGCCGTCGGCCAGTGCCGCCAGCAGCAGGGTGCGGTTGGAAATGCTCTTGGAGCCGGGCAGTTTGATGGTGCCGGCCAGCGGGCCAATGGCTTGTAGATGTAGTTGTTCCATGATGTTCTTGTCTGTTTTGCTGCAGGGCGGTGCCCCGCCGGGTGATCTCGGCAACGACTGTACCTGTATTGTGCGCCGCCACGCAAACGCTCTCTTTTTGTACTGCTTGCGCTACAATTGCCGGTTTTGATTCAAGGTCTTCGCCATGCCTACGCTCAAACCTGTCATTACCATCGACGGCCCTTCCGCTTCCGGCAAGGGCACGGTGGCTGCCCTGGTGGCACAGCAGCTTGGGCTGCATTATCTGGATTCCGGCGCGCTGTACCGCCTCACGGCGCTGTACGCGCTGCGCGAAGGCGTAAGCTGGGAAGACGAACAAAACGTGGCGCGCCTGGCTGCGCAGCTGCCGGCTGCGTTTCACGACGGCAAGACCTGGCTGGGCGAGGCCGATGTCAGCGCAGCCATCCGTGCCGAAGATATCGGCATGGGCGCCTCGAAAGTGGCGGCATTGCCCGCCGTGCGTGCGGCACTGCTGACCCGCCAGCGCGATTTTCTGGTGCCGCCAGGCCTGGTAGCCGACGGCCGCGATATGGGCTCGGTGGTGTTTCCGCGGGCGGAATTGAAGGTTTTTCTGACTGCGTCGGCCCAGGTGCGCGCCGAACGTCGCTATAAGCAGTTGATCGCAAAAGGGGAATCTGCTAATCTCGTTCAGATTCAGCTGGATATTTCCGATCGTGACGCGCGCGACGCGGCACGGGCGGTTGCCCCGCTAAGACAAGAGCCGGATGCCCACTTGCTGGACACCTCGGACCTGACCATCGAACAAGCGGTGGCGCAGGTACTGTCGTGGTTCGGCAAGGCCCGTGGCACCGGCCATTAATTTTTTGTAAGCCGCCGTCTGTCATACCTTGCGCTGACGGCGTATGAAAAACCTAACCCCGCGTGACGCAAGGCATGCCTGAGAGTTACATCTGATGACTACCCTCGTTATGGATAGCTTCGCCGCCCTGTTCGAAGAGAGCCTGGCTCTGCAAGAAATGCGTGCTGGTGAAGTAATCACCGCTGAAGTCGTTGGCATCGATTCCAACTTCGTGACTGTTAACGCCGGTCTGAAGTCCGAATCCCTGATCCCGGTTGAAGAGTTTAAGAACGACAACGGCCAAGTTGAAGTTGCTATCGGCGATTTCGTTACTGTTGCGATCGACTCCCTGGAAAACGGCTTTGGCGAAACCAAGCTCTCCCGTGAAAAAGCCAAACGTCTGGCTGCATGGGTTGACCTGGAAGAGGCTCTGGAAGCTGGCAAGATCCTGTCCGGCGTTATCAGCGGCAAAGTCAAAGGTGGCCTGACCGTTATGGTTAACGGCATCCGCGCTTTCCTGCCGGGTTCCCTGGTTGACGTACGTCCGGTGAAAGACACCACCCCGTACGAAGGCAAAGAAGTTGAGTTCAAGGTTATCAAACTGGACCGCAAGCGTAACAACGTTGTTGTTTCCCGCCGCGCTGTTCTGGAAGAAACCCTGGGCGAAGAGCGCAAAGCGCTGCTGGAAACCCTGCGTGAAGGTGCCATCATCAAAGGTATCGTCAAGAACATCACCGACTACGGTGCGTTCGTTGACCTGGGCGGTATCGATGGTCTGCTGCACATTACCGACCTGGCATGGCGCCGTGTTAAGCATCCGTCCGAAGTTCTGGCCGTTGGCGACGAAGTAGAAGCCAAAGTCCTGAAGTTCGATCAGGAGAAAAACCGCGTATCCCTGGGCCTGAAGCAACTGGGCGAAGATCCGTGGGTGGGCCTGTCCCGTCGTTACCCGTCCGGCACCCGTCTGTTCGGCAAGGTAACCAACCTGACCGACTACGGCGCGTTCGTGGAAATCGAACAAGGCATCGAAGGCCTGGTACACGTGTCCGAAATGGACTGGACCAACAAGAACGTACACCCGTCCAAGGTTGTTCAGGTTGGCGACGAAGTAGAAGTGATGATCCTGGAAATCGACGAAGACCGTCGTCGTATCAGCCTGGGCATGAAACAGTGCCAGGCTAACCCATGGAACGAGTTCGCTGACAACTTCAAGAAAGGCGACAAGCTGAAAGGCGCGATCAAGTCGATCACCGATTTTGGCGTGTTCGTTGGCCTGCCTGGCGGTATCGACGGCCTGGTACACCTGTCCGACCTGTCCTGGAACGAAACCGGCGAAGACGCTGTGCGCAAGTTCAAGAAGGGTGACGAGGTTGAAGCCATCGTTCTGTCCATCGACGTGGAAAAAGAGCGTATCTCCCTGGGCATCAAACAGCTGGAAGGCGATCCGTTCAACAACTACGTAGCCATGAACGACAAAGGCGCGCTGGTTAAAGGTACCGTGAAGACCGTTGACGCCAAAGGCGCCGCCGTGACTCTGGACACCGACGTTGAAGGCTACCTGCGTGCTTCCGAACTGTCCCGCGACCGCGTTGAAGACGCTCGCTCGGTTCTGAAAGAAGGCGACGAAGTTGAGGCTGTGATCATCGCTGTTGATCGCAAGTCCCGTGCTATCAGCCTGTCTATCAAAGCCAAGGACGCTCAGGAAGAGAAAGCAGCCATGTCTGCTATCGGCGCTGGCGACTCCAACGTTTCCGCTGGTACCACCAGCCTGGGCGCACTGCTGAAGGCTAAACTGTCCGGCGGCAACGAATAAGTGATGGACATGACCAAATCTGAGCTTATAGCGAGGCTTGCCGAGCGTTATCCTCAGTTGGTCGCCAAAGATGCTGAGCTGGCTGTTAAAACCATTCTGGATGCAATGGCCAGCAGCTTGGCAAAAGGGCAGCGGATCGAAATCCGCGGTTTTGGTAGCTTCGATCTGAACTACCGTCCGCCGCGGATGGGCCGCAATCCCAAGTCTGGCTCCAGCGTTGTCGTTCCTGAGAAATACGTGCCTCACTTCAAGGCAGGTAAAGAACTGAGAGAGCGGGTTGATCTGACCGGTTCGAACGACTAAGCAGTTTTTTGCCTGTCCCAAAGCGCCGCAGCTTGTCTGCGGCGCTTTTTTTATCTGCGCTTTACTTGGGAGGGGTGTCGCTTTCGTTTAAACTTGCACCATTGCGACGATGCGAAAGCCCCCGATGCGTTATCTCTTCCGCTTGTTTGAGCTGCTCGTACTGGTACTGCTGATTGCCGTGACGGTGCAAAACAGCGCCGTGGTGGAATTCAAGCTGTTCTTTGGCCAGAGCTGGCAAGCCCCGCTCATTCTGCTGCTGCTGATTTTCTTTGTAGCAGGCGCCCTGATTGGCCTGGTGGCCACCTTTGCCTATTCCCTGCGCGTACGCCGCGAGCTGTCGCAGCTCAAGAAAGAGCTGCGCTCCCGTCAGGGCAGCAAGGTGGTGGTAGACCCCAGCGATGCCCTGGCCGACTAGGCCACCCTGTTTTTTGCTCCGAGGTTGAATTTTGGATATCGATTTGTGGTGGCTGTTACTGTTCCCGGCCTTTTTCGGTTTGGGATGGTTCGCCGCACGCGTAGACATGCGTGCAGTGCTGAAGCAGGCACGTGAAGTACCTGCCGGTTTTTATAAAGGCCTGGATGCGCTGGTTGATGACCAGACCGATGTGGCCGCGCGCTCGCTGTCCGAAGTGGCGCGTGCCCACCCGCACGCGCTGGAAGTGCAGCTCAGCCTGGGCAAGCTGTACCGCCGCCGTGGCGAGAATGACCGCGCCATCCGTCTGCACCAGCAGGTGCTGGAGCTGCCTGACCTGACGCGCGAGCAAAAAGCGCTGGTGCGCTTCGAGCTGTCGCAAGACTTTCACAAGGCAGGTCTGGTAGACCGTGCCGAAGAAATCCTGGTGAAGCTGCTGGATAGCCAGACCATGGGCCGCGCTGCGCGCGAGCAGTTGCTGTCCATCTACCAGCAAGACCGCGACTGGGCCAAAGCCATTGCCACCGCGCTGGAGCTGCGCAGCGATGCGCACAGCTTCCAGCACGAAGTGGCGCAGTTTTATTGCGAGCTGGCACAAGGGGCCTTGTACCAGTCTGATTTCGACAAGGCACGCGAAGCGGTGAAGAACGCCTTTGCGGCCAACCGTAAATGCGTGCGTGCCAGCATTCTGTTGGGCGATATCGAAACGGCACAGGGCCAGCACGAGGCTGCCATTGCCGCGTGGCAAGCCATCGAAAAGCAAAACTACGAATATCTGGCCATGGTGGCCGAGCGCCTGTTTGACGCCTACGAGGCGCTGGGCAAGCCGCAGGAAGGCATTGCGCTACTGCGCGGCTATCAGCGCACCTTCTCGCAGCTGGAGCTCACCGACCTGCTGTACCAGAAGGTGGCCACCTACGAAGGCGAAGCCCGTGCGCTGGAAGCTGCCCGCGAGGCGGTACACGCCCGTCCGAGCCTGCTGGGGGTTTACCGCCTGGTGGAATCGCAGATGGACGAGCTCAGTACCGAAGGCCGCCTGGACGCCGAAGTAGCACGTGCGCTGATCATGAAGCACGCACAGCGCCTGACCGTACACCGTTGCAAACGCTGCAACTTCCGCTCGCGGGCCTTCTTCTGGCATTGCCCCGCCTGCGGTGAGTGGGAAAGCTTTACGCCTAACCGCTCCGAAAACCACTGAACCGAATACGCGACAAGAAAGACAGGAAAACATGAACCCGTTAATGGCACATGGCTTTGCGGCCAACGTTAATTCGCCGGTACTGGTGGCGCTTGATTTTGCCACCGCAGACGCCGCACTGGCCTTTGCTTCCCGTCTGGACCCCTCGCAGTGCCGCCTCAAGGTAGGCAAGGAACTGTTTACCGCCGCTGGCCCCCAGCTGCTGGAGCAGCTGGCCGCACGCGGCTTCCAGGTGTTTCTGGACCTGAAGTTCCACGACATCCCCAACACCGTGGCGCACGCCTGCAAAATGGCCGCCGAAGCCGGTGTGTGGATGGTGAACGTGCACGCCAGTGGCGGCCGCCGCATGATGGAGGCTTCGGCCGAAGCACTGGCACAGTACAGCCAGCGCCCGCTGCTGATTGCCGTGACCGTGCTCACCAGCATGGACGCAGCCGACCTGATGGAAATCGGCATTACCGTGCCGCCACAAGAGCACGTGTTGCGCCTGGCACGCCTTACCCGCGATAGCGGCCTGGATGGCGTAGTGTGCTCGGCACAGGAGGCCGGCGTACTGAAAGCCGAGCTGGGCCAGGGCTTCAAGTTGGTAACGCCGGGCATCCGCCTGGCCGATAGCGCCGCCGACGACCAGCGCCGCGTGATGACGCCGGTCGCCGCGCTGCAAGCCGGTTCCGACTACCTGGTGATCGGCCGCCCCATCACCCGTGCCGACGACCCGCTGATGGTGCTGAACAAGATCAATGCTGATATCCAGGCCTACCAGGCCAGTCTGGCCTGAGCCGAGGTAGCCCATGACCCTGATGCAACAGCTGGGCCTGAGCCCGGAAGACCTGACCCGCCGCCTTGCCGATAGCCGTGTGCTGGTGGTGGGCGATGTGATGCTGGACCGCTACTGGTTTGGCGACGTATCGCGCATTTCGCCCGAAGCCCCGGTGCCGGTGGCCAAGATCGCTCGCATGGAAGAGCGTGCCGGTGGTGCGGCCAACGTGGCGCGCAATATTGCCAGCCTGGGCGGCAAGGCGACCATCCTGTCCGTGGTAGGCGACGACGAAGCCGCTACCGCGCTGACACGTCTGATGGAAAGCGATGGCATTACCCCGTCGTTCAAGCGCGACCCCGGTATTTCCACCACCATCAAACTGCGTGTGGTGGCGCGGCAGCAGCAGCTGATCCGCCTGGATTTCGAAGACGCGCCCAGCCACGAGATTCTGGCCGACAAGCTGGACGACTACGCTGCCATCGTGGCCGAACACGACGTGGTGATCCTGTCCGACTACGGCAAAGGCGGCCTGACCCATGTAAGCCGCATGATCGAACTGGCGCGCGCCGCCGGCAAACCGGTACTGATCGACCCCAAAGGCGACGATTACAGCAAGTACGCCGGCGCCACGCTGCTCACGCCTAACCGTAGCGAGTTCAAGCAGGTAGCTGGCAGCTGGCAGAACGACGAGCAGCTGGCCAGCAAGGCACAGGCGCTGCGCAGCCAGCTGCAGCTGGACGCGCTGCTGGTGACGCGCAGCGAAGAGGGCATGACGCTCTATCGTGAAGCGGGTGCCGTGCACGAGCCCACGCTGGCGCAAGAGGTGTACGACGTGTCCGGCGCAGGCGATACCGTTATTGGCACCCTGGGTCTGATGTTGGCCGCAGGGCTGGACATGCCGCGGGCCATGCGCCTGGCCAATGCCGCAGCCGGTATTGTGGTGGCCAAGCTGGGCACCGCCGTGTGCCACCAGCGCGAGCTGTTTGCCTTGTAACCACCCTGTTTAGCAAGGAGCGGATGATGGCCTGGTACGAGCAAGTGCTGCAGTTCTGGTTCGGGGGCAGCAGCGATGACATGCTGGCCCTGCCACGTGATGCCTGGTTCAAGAAAGACCCGGTGTTCGACGGCATCATCCGCGAGCGGTTTGCCCCTTTGCTGGCCCAGTTGGCCGCCGGCACGCTGCAGCACGACGCCAGCGACGCGCGCCAGGTGCTGGCCTGGCTGATCGTGGCCGACCAGTTTCCGCGCAACCTGTACCGAGGCCAGGCGCAGGCTTTTGCCACCGATGCGCAGGCTTTGGCAGCCAGCCATGCCGCGCTGGCGGCGCGGCTGGATATCCGGCTGCCGCCGGTGGCGCGCTGGTTTGTTTACCTGCCGCTGGAACACAGCGAGCAGCTGGCCGACCAGGAAGCATCCGTGCGCTGCTTCGAGAGCCTGCCGCAGGGCAGCCCGGGGCGCGACAATTTAATCGATTTTGCCCGGCGGCATCACGAGATCGTCGCCCGTTTCGGCCGTTTCCCGCACCGCAATGCGGCGCTGGGGCGGCCGTCTACCCAGGACGAGCTGTCATTTCTGGCCCAGCCAGGCAGCGCCTTCTGAACGCATACAAGGAACAAGCATGACTATCGTGGTTACCGGCGCGGCCGGCTTTATCGGCTCCAATATCGTGAAGGCGCTGAACGCGCGTGGCGAAACCGACATCCTGGCGGTGGACAACCTCAGCAAGGGTGACAAGTTCGTGAACCTGGTGGGCTGCGAAATCAGCGACTACCTGGACAAGCAAGACTTCATCAGCCTGATCGGCAGCGGCGATTTCGATGGCGAAATCACCGCCATCCTGCATCAGGGTGCCTGCTCCGACACCATGAACCACGACGGCAAGTACATGATGGAGAACAACTACCAGTACACGCTGGAGCTGTTCGAATTCTGCCAGGCCGAGGAAATCCCTTTCCTGTACGCCAGCAGCGCCGCCACTTACGGCAAGGGCACCACCTTCAAGGAAGACCGCCAGTTTGAAGGCCCGCTGAACGTATACGGTTACTCCAAGTTCCTGTTCGACCAGATCCTGCGCCGCCGCATGGCCGAAGGCCTGACCGCGCAAGTGGCCGGCTTCCGCTACTTCAATGTGTACGGCCCGCAAGAGCAGCACAAAGGCCGCATGGCTTCGGTGGCGTTCCACAACTTCAACCAGTACCGTGAAACCGGCAAGGTCAAGCTGTTTGGTGGCTACGACGGCTACGCTGACGGCACCCAGAGCCGCGATTTCGTGTCGGTAGAAGACGTGGTGAAGGTGAACCTGTACTTCCTGGACAACCCGGACAAGAGCGGCATCTTCAACCTGGGCTCCGGCCGCGCGCAGCCCTTCAACGACGTGGCCGTGGCCACCGTCAACGCCTGCCGTCGCCACGAAGGCAAACCGGCACTGACGCTGCCGGAGCTGGTAGAGCAGGGCATTCTGGAATACATCGACTTCCCGGACGCACTGAAAGGCAAGTACCAGAGCTTCACCCAGGCCGATATCGGCAAGCTGCGCAGCGCCGGTTACAGCGATGCCATGCTCACCGTAGAGCAGGGCGTAGACCGCTACGTGGACTGGCTGATGAGCCGATGAGCCGACACGCCGCCCTGCCGGTACGCGTAGCCGCCCGTTTGCTGCTGCGCAATCCCGATGGCGCGGTGTTGCTGTTCCCCTATCGGCCGCCCGCTCTGGGCGGCCGTATTGCTTACTGGTTCACCCCCGGTGGTGGCGTGCACGCAGGCGAAAGCCTGGCCGAGGCCGCCTGCCGCGAGTGCCGGGAGGAAACCGGCTACCCGCTGGCTGACCCCGGCGAGTCACTGGCGCGGCGGCAGTTTGCCATGCGCCTGCCGGATGGCCGCGAGGTATGGGCCGACGAGCATTACTTTCATGTGCGGGTTGGCCGCATCGCCTTGCTGCAAGACGGCTGGAGCGAGCAGGAGCAGGCCAGCATGGGGGCAGGGCGCTGGTTTGACAGTGCAGCGTTGGCCGCCGCGCCACAGCCGGTTTTCCCCGAGCACCTGCCGGCCATCCTGGCCGCCGCCGATGCGCGCGACGCACAAGCCACCCGGCATGACGTGCGCGATGGCGACACGCTTTTGCCCAAAAAATGAGCATTACTGTTGTATGGCGGCGATAGCTGATAACATCAGGCTATTGAAATAGCCAGGATTGTAAAGCCATGAAATGCCCCTTCTGCGGCTGCGCCGATACCCAGGTGGTAGATTCCCGCGTCAGCGAAGACGGCAGCAGCATACGTCGCCGCCGCCGCTGCACCAGCTGCGACAAGCGCTTTACAACCTTTGAAACCGCCGAAGTGCGCATGCCGCAAGTAGTGAAAACCGGCGGCCATCGCACCGAGTTCGACGTGGAAAAGGTACGCACCAGTTTCCTGCGCGCGCTGCACAAGCGCCCGGTGTCCACCCCGCTGGTAGACGACGCCATCAACCGCATCAGCCAGCGCCTGCTGCAGCTGGGCGAGCGCGAGGTGTCCAGCCGCTATATCGGCGAAATGGTGATGAACGAGCTGGCCAAGCTGGATAAAGTGGCCTACGTGCGCTTTGCCTCGGTGTACAAGAGCTTCCAGGATATTTCCGAGTTCACCGACGCCATCGAGGAAATACAGGGCAAAGGCTAAGGCCGGCCCAGGCCGTAGTGGCCGCCATGGCGCGGTGAACTAGACAACCCTGCCCTGCGCGGCAGGGTTTTTCATGGGCGCTACGTGCAGGAGGGCAGGGCGTGCGTCTTTTGCCACAGCCGGCTAGCGCGCTGGGTGCCATGGTGCGCATCACACGCGCCGCTGCCTGCACAGGCTTGACGCTGGCTTGCGGCCAACCTTAGTCTGTGGGCTCGCAGTTCCATAAGAAAGCCTGACATGACCTCCCCGATTACCCTTCGCCCGCTTGACCCTGCCGACGCCGATGCGCTGTTTGCCCTGGTAGACAGCAGCCGCGACAGCCTGTCGCAGTGGCTGCCCTGGGTGGATACCACCCGCAGCCCCGCCGATTCGCTTACCTTTATCCAGCATACCCAAGCCGAGCGTGACGCTGGCCGTGTGTACACCTGGCTGATCGTGGCCGACGGCCAGCCCGCCGGTGTGTGCGACCTGCACGGCGTGAGCCTGCTGAACCTGCACGGCTCCGTAGGCTACTGGCTGGCCGACGCCTACGTTGGCCGCGGCTACCTGCCACAGGCACTGGCTCAGGTGCTGCATACCGCGTTTGCCGAGCTGGGCTTGAACCGTGTGGATATCGTGAGCGCGGCAGCCAACCTGCGCAGCTGCGCGGTGGCCGAGCGTAGCGGCTTTACCCAGGAAGGTGTGCTGCGCGGCTATCTGCGCATCCGCGAGCGCTTCTGGGATGCCCGCATCTACAGCTTGCTCGCCGCCGACTGGCGTAGCGCGCAAGGCCAGGCATGATGAGCACGGCGCTGGACTTGCAGCCGCAAGACTACCAATACATGCAGCAGGCGCTGCGCCTGGCTGCCGCCGCTACCCGTCGTGCCGCGCCCAACCCCGGTGTAGGCTGCGTGCTGGTGCGCGACGGCCAGATCATTGGCGAGGGCGCTACCCTGCGTGTCGGCGGCGACCACGCCGAAATCCAGGCCATCAAGGACTGCTACGCCCGGGGCCACAGCCCCGCCGGTGCTACCGCCTACGTCACGCTGGAGCCGTGCAGCCATTACGGCCGTACCCCGCCATGCGCCGAGCGGCTGATCAAGGAAAACATCGGCCGCGTGGTGGCCGCCATGGTGGACCCGTACCACGAGGTGGCCGGGCGTGGCATTGCCATGCTCAACGCGGCCGGTATCCCCGCCGTAGCGGGCTGCCTGCAAGCCGAGGCGCAGCAGGTACACCGTGGCTTCCTGTCGCGCGTTACACGCCAGCGCCCTTGGGTCACGCTGAAAGCCGCCGCCACGCTGGATGGCAAGACAGCGCTGCTGAATGGCGTCAGCCAGTGGATTACCGGCCCCGACGCCCGCCTGGATGTGCAGCAGCTGCGTGCGGCCAACTGCGCCATCCTCACCGGCAGTGGCACCGTGCTGGCCGACGACCCGCAGCTGACCGTGCGCGAGGTGGCCGTGCCGCGCCAGCCGCTGCGCGTGGTGGTAGACAGCCGCCTGGCCACGCTGCCAGCGGCGCGCATTTACGATACCGCCGTGGCGCCCACCTTGCTGGTCACCACGGTGGCCGATAGCCAGCAGCACGCGCCGTATCTGGCGCGCGGCGTACAAATACGCGTGTTGCCTGCGCCAGATCAGCACGTTGACCTGGCTGCGCTGTTACAAAGCCTGGCGGCCGATGGCATTAACCAGCTGATGGTAGAAGCCGGCGCCGGCCTGAACGGCGCGCTGGCACAAGCCGGGTTGGTAGACGATATCGTGCTCTATCTGGCGCCCTATCTGGCCGGCGATGCGGCACGCGGGCTGTTTGCCTGGCCTGCGCTGCAGTCGCTGGATGACAAGCTGCCGCTGCACATCAGCGACACCCGCATGGTTGGCCGCGACCTGCGCCTGACCTTGCAGCCTAACCCTAACCTGAGCTAAGCCCCGCATGCTGCTGACCGAACACACGCTGTACCGCCTGGCCCACGCCACCTTGCTGGCGCTGGGCTCCAACAATGAAGAAGCCGATGTGGTGGCGCAGCACCTGGTGGCGGCCAACCTGAAAGGCCACCCCAGCCACGGCGTGGGCATGCTGCCTTTCTATGTGGACAGTGTGCGCAATGGTACTTTGCAGCCGGGTGAACCGGCCTGGCTGCTGAACGACAGCGGGGCGATTCTGCAATTTGACGGCGAGCGTGGCTACGGCCAGCGCGTGGTGCGAGAGGCAGTGGACGCCGCTATCGAGCGCGTCGCCCACACTGGCATCGTGCTGCTGACCGTGCGTAACAGCCACCATATGGGCCGCATCGGCAGCTACGGCGAGCAGGTGGCTGCGGCGGGTAAAGTCGGGCTGTTTTTTGTCAACGTGACAGACTTTCCCCAGCCGCTGGTGGCGCCGTTCGGTGGCTCCGCAGCGCGCTTTGGCACCAACCCGCTGTGCGTGGCGTTTCCGGCGGGCGAGCGCGAGCCGGCCTTCATCCTCGATTTTGCCACCAGTATGGTGGCCTACGGCAAAACGCGCGTGGCCTACCTGGCAGGCAAGACCTTTGATGAAGAAGTCATGCTGGACGCCGCCGGCCTGCCCACGGCCAACCCAGCCGCTATGCATGAGCAGCCTACCGGGGCGCTGCGCCCCATCGCGGCACACAAGGGCGGTGGCTTGGTGGCGGCTATCGAGTTCCTGGCCGGTTTGCTGTCGGGCGGCGGTACGCTGCAGCCGGGCAATGCCCGCCTGGGCGGTATTGTGAACAACCTGACCGCCATCATCATCGACCCGGAGGCCGTCGCCGACGTGAGCTGGCTGCGCGAGGAGTACGATGCCATGGCGGCCTATATCCGCAGCTCGCCGCCCCCCGCCGGGCAGCTGCCGCTGATGCTGGCGGGCGAGCCGGAGCGCCAGCGCGCTGCCGAAGCAGCGCAGCAGGGAGTGGAGATGTCGGATAATGAATGGGCCGCCATCCTGGCTGCTGCGCGCAGCGCAGGCGTGGCCACCCCCGAGCTGCTGTAAGGAAGCCACATCATGCCTCAGGATAAAATGGACGATGCGCTGGACGCGTATCTGCGCCTGCTGGACAGCAAGGGCGCGGGGGCCGAGGTGGTGGCCTATCGCCGCCGTATCCTGGCGCGGCTGAACCAGATCCTGCGCAGCCAGCGCGGCGGGGCCGATATCTACCGCGCCGCGGTAGATGCCCTGCTGTCGCTATGCCCGCCAGACGACCGCGCCGGCGCCATGACAGCGGCGCGCGAGTATTACTATTTCTGGCTGGATGACGTTAAAAAGCTGGCCGCGCTCAATGCCCGCGACGGTTTTACCACCCACCATATCCGGCTACCGGCGCACGGCAGTTTTGAAAGCCTGCAACAGCGCATGGTGAGCGAAGGCTTCAGCCGCTACCCGCCGTCGCTGGACATCTACCTGGGGCAGCTGTACGAGCTGGGTTCGGACGAGGGCATGCTGGCCGAGCGCGGTGACCTGATTCGCCCGCTGCTCTACCTGCTGCATGGCCACCCGCACCACCCGGACAGCTTCCGCACCGCCATCGACGCCATGCTGCTGCACCTGGGCGATAGCCAGGCACGTGATACCTTTCTGGCCATTGCGCGCGAGTTTTTCTACTACTGGATATCGTTCCCGGACGCCGACGTGCGCGCCACCCCGCGCCCTGGCTGAGCCGGCCACCGTCCGAACAGACAATTGCCGCGCAGCGCGGCAGCAGGCATCATCGCAGCCTTGATTACCCAAGGTGCCTGCCATGACCCATTCCGCCTACCTGCAGCTGGAAACCGCCTTTACCCGCCTGTACCGCTATCAGCATCTGGCCGCCATGGCCGGCTGGGACCAAGCTGCCATGATGCCCGCCAAAGGTAACGATGCCCGCGCCGCCGCCATGGCCGAGCTGCAGGTGCTGATGCACCACACGTTGACCGACCCGGCCTTGACCCCGCTGTTTGATGCCGCCGCCAGCGAAGCGCTGGCACCGGTACAGCAAGCCAGCCTGCGCGAAATGCGCCGCGAGTGGCAAAACGCCAACTTGCTGCCAGCCAGCCTGGTCGAAGCCAAGAGCCTGGCCGGTAGCCGCTGCGAACACGCCTGGCGCAGCCAGCGCAAGGCCAACGACTGGCAAGGTTTCCTGCAGAACTTCCGCGAGGTGGTCAAGCTGTCGCGCGAGGAAGCGCAATACCTGTCCGACGCCACCGGCGTATCGCGCTACGACGCGCTGATGAACCTGTACGAGCCGGGTATGAACAGCGCCGAAGTGCAGCGCATTTTCGACGACGTGAAAAGCTGGCTGCCAGGCCTGATCCGCGACACCATGCACAAGCAGGCCGGCGAACACGTACAGCAAGCGCAGGGGCCGTTTGCCATTGAGGCACAGCGTGCGCTGGGCATCGAAGTGATGGGCTTGCTCGGTTTTGATTTTGACGCCGGCCGCCTGGACGTATCGGTACACCCTTTCTGCGGAGGCGTGGCCGAAGACGTGCGCATTACCACCCGCTACCGTGAAGATGACTTCGTGCAAAGCCTGATGGGCATCGTGCACGAAACCGGCCACGCCCGTTACGAACAAGGCTTGCCGCGCGAGCTGGCGCACCTGCCCGTGGGCCATGCCCGCTCCATGGGCATACACGAAAGCCAGAGCCTGTCGTTTGAAATGCAGCTGGGCCGCAACCCGGCTTTCCTGCAGCTGATTGCCCCGCTGGTGAAAAAGCACCTGGGCGACCAGCCAGCCTTCGATGCGGCCAACCTGGGCCTGCTGTACAGCCGCGTACGCCCCGGCTATATCCGCGTGGATGCCGACGAGCTGACGTATCCAGCGCATGTGATTTTGCGTTTCGAGATCGAGCGTGCCCTGATCGAAGGCGAGATCGAGGCCGAAGACATTCCGGCGCTGTGGGACGAAAAGATGATGGCCTATCTGGGGGTAGATACCCGTGGCAATTACCAGAATGGCTGCTTGCAGGATATCCACTGGACCGACGGTAGCTTTGGTTACTTCCCCAGCTATACCCTGGGTGCCATGTACGCAGCACAGTACTTTGCTACCTTGCGCCAGCAATACCCGGACCTGGATAGCCGTATTGCCGCAGGCGACCTGGCACCGGTATTCGATTGGCTGCAGGCCAATATCTGGCAGCAAGCCAGCCTGTGGAGTACGCCGGAGCTGGTACGCCGCGCCACGGGCGAAGGCCTGAACCCTGCGCATTTCCGTGCACATTTGCAGGCGCGCTATCTGGGCTGAACCTGCCGGATGGGCCAGGATAGGTGGTGGCAGATTATGCTGACATCGCTGGTCTGAATGGAATAATACCCCGCATAAATGGCTTCCAAGGAAGTTATGCGGGGTATTTTACATGTGCCGATTTATAAGGCGGCTCTCTCATAAGAAGCATATATATCGAAATATAAGAAGATGTGATGCCACTATTTCACCCTTGCAGGTTTAGCAGTATAAATCTTGGGAAGGGGCGTTGCGACGCGCCCGGATATCATAAAAACATTATCAGGCGGGGCTGACCTTGGTGTGTGCCGCTGCCTGACAGGGGAAAAACATGTCGACGGGGCAGCAAGCTTTGGCACCATACGACATCGAAAAGGTGCTGTTTCATAGCCTGGATGTGATTCCCATCCCGGCGCTGGTGTCCAGCTCGGACCCGGCACTGGAGGGCAAGCGCAACCATCTGTTCATCAACAAGGCATTCCTGCAGCAGATTGGCTACACCGCCGAGGAAATGCCCGATATGCTCAGCTGGTTCCAGCTGGCGTATCCCGACCCCATTTATCGACAGCAGATCACCCGTGAATGGCAGCAGGCGGTGGAAGATAGCCTGGCACGCGGTGAAAACGTGGCCGAGACCAGTGCCATGGTGCGCTGCAAAAACGGTGAACGGCGCTGGTTTATCGTGGCAGCCCAGATCAAGGCCGATGTGTTGCCATCCTGGCATATCGTTACGTTTCGCGACGTGCACGACCTGCATTGCATGGTGGAAGAAAACCGCCGTCTGTCCATTACCGACCCGTTGACCCAGCTCGCCAACCGCCGGGAAGCCCAGATGCAGCTGGAGCTGGCGCGCAATGCCTTTTTGCACCGTGACCAGCCATTTACCGTACTGCTGTGCGATATAGACCACTTCAAGGCGCTGAACGACCGCTTCGGCCACAGCTGTGGTGACGAGGCGCTCTGCCTGCTGGCCGCTACTTTGCAAGCCTGCGCACGCCAGGGCGACTGCGTGGCCCGCTGGGGCGGTGAAGAGTTTTTGCTGCTGCTCCCTGCTACTGCTTTGGCCGGTGCCATCACCATGGCGCAGCGTATCCGCACGCTGGTATCCCAGATTGCCCTGCCGTGGGAAAACGCGCCCATGTTGAGCGTGAGCATAGGCTGCGCCACCATGATGCCGGAGCTTACGCTGGACAGCCTGATCCAGCAGGCTGATATGGCGCTGTATCGTGCCAAGGCTGCCGGGCGCAACTGCGTGATGGCCTGATTGTCGGCGCTTAGGGGTAGAGAACAGCTGCCTGGCGTGGTTGCTCAAACAAAAAACCTGCTTGTGGTGCAAGCAGGTTTTTTGTTTGTGTGGCTAGGGTCAGTCTGGCCGTTTAAGCAGTAGCAAGCCAAGCACACCGATGCCCAGCTCCAGTAGCAAGTAGACCAGCAGCAGGGTATTGGGCAGGCCATCGATCAGGAGGCTGACCACGCGACCAATCGCCAGCCCCAGCATGAACACCACCAGGCTCAGCAAGGCTGCCTGGCGCAAACCGGCGCGCAGCGCGCCCATTACCCAGAACAGTGCCAGCGCCAGGTACAGGCCCGTGATGGCGCGAAAAATGTGAAAACCGTTAACGCTATCTACCTGCAGGCCAAATAGCTCGCCCAAGCTTTGTTGTGGTGCCAGGCCGTAGGACAGTGCAATGGGCACCAGGCCGATAGCGGTACTGATCAGAAATAGCTGCCGCACATTCATGGATTAACCCTCTGTGTATTGTTATCTGGCATTGATTGCCTGCGGGCAGGGCGCCATGCCGTACCGCGGCAAGCCAGTATCGGCAGGCTGTAAAGACAAGGTCAATGCGGGGTTTTATTGCCATGACAGCCTGGCTTATCCGGCGTGTTGCTTGCCGGACACAATACGCTGCATAGGCCACCGGGCAAGCACTTGGCCGCGTGGGGGCGCGGCCGGATGGGGTAAAGGGTCAGTGATGGCGGCACTGTGCGGCCAACTCGCCTACAGTACGCAGCGCGCTGGTAAAGCGGTCGTCCAGCGGCTGGCAGCAGGAGATGCGCAGCGCGTTGCGGTAGCGGCCGCTAGGCGAGTACAGCGGGCCGGGCGAGATGCTGATGCGCTCGTGAATGGCCAGGTCGAACAGGCGCACGGTGTCGTAGCCTTCCGGTAGCTCTACCCAGATCAGAAACCCGCCGCTGGGGTGGGTGGCGCGGGTACCGGGGGGAAAGTGCTCGGCAATCATGGCGCGTACTTTGTCCACGTGCAGGGTGTAGCGTCGTTTCAGCGAGCGCAGGTGGTGGTCGTAGCCGCCCGACTCCAGAAACGCCCCCAGCGTTTCGCACAGCACCAGGGGCTCGGCAATCGAGCTGGCGAACTTCAGCTTCTTGATCTCTGCGCCAAAACGTCCGCCTTCCAGCCAGCCCACGCGAAAGTCCGGTGCCAGCGTCTTGGTGTAGCTGGCACACACGATGACCCAGCCGCCCTGGTCGTAGGCTTTTACCGCCGGCTGCAGGGCGTCGCCAAACTGCAGCTCGGCGTATAGCGCATCTTCGATCAGTGGTACTTCATGGCGGTTTACCAGCGCGGCCAACCTTTTCTTGTTGTCGGTAGACATGCTGCAGCCCAGCGGGTTGTGCACATTGGGCATGGCTACCACCGCTTGCACCCGTTTTTCTGTCAGCAGCATTTCCAGTGCATCCAGTGACAGACCGTGCTGCGGGTCGGTGGGAATCTCGACCGCCTTCAGCCCCAGGCTGGCAAACAGCGGCAGCAAGTTGAAGTAGGTGGGCGACTCGATACCTACCGTATCGCCGTGGCGGCACACCGCGCGTAGCGCCAGCTGCAGGGCTTCCATGGCACCGTGGGTGAGAATGATGTTGTCGGCTTGCAGCGCCATACCCAGCTCCAGCCCGCGCCGCGCTATCTGGGTGCGCAGCCGCTCGGAGCCCGGTGGCAGGGCGTAGTTGCTCACTAGCCCCGGGTTTTTGCGTAGTACCTGGCCCATCAGCCGGGCCAGCTTGCCGGCCGGGTAGAAGTCGCCGCCGCGCGGGCAGGCCAGTGCCATGTCGATATAGCCTGGCGTCTGCTGTGCCTGCAGCGCGGCGCCAATCAGGTCCAGCACCGCGCCGTCGGTGCCTTGCGCCGGGCCAGCCTCGCGCAGCGCGCCACGTGCAGGCGAGGCCAGCCGTGCTTTCACGTAATAACCGGACTGTGGCCGCGCCTCTACCAAGCCACGGTCTTCCAGTACGCGGTAGGCGGCCACCACGGTATTGAGCGACAGCTGGCGGCTGTGCGCCGTCTTGCGTACCGACGGCAGGCGCGAGCCGGGGGGCAGGGTGCCGCGGTTGATGGCGCTGGACAGGTCGTCGGCCAGTTGCTGGTACAGGGTGCTGGTTTCCATGGCGGGCTCGCGGGTGTGACAGTAGGGTGGAGAAAGCAAGGTGACAGTGCTATGCCGCAACAAACTGTCACCATGACAATGATAAATTCTTGGCTCTGTCACCGGCAAGCGGCTTTCTCTACGATAGCCCTGTACCCACCACAGGAGGCTGCCATGCTGACCTTGCCACTACTGAGTTATGTTTCGCTGATGTCCATCACGCCCGGCCCCAATAACCTGATGTTGGCCGCATCGGGCGTGAATTTCGGTTTTCGCCGCAGCCTGCCGCACCTGCTGGGTATCAGCATTGGCCATGGTGTGCAGGTGCTGGTGGTGGCCTTGCTGCTGGGTTGGGTGATGGCATTATTGAACCACTGGCGCGTGCTGCTCAGCCTGGTGGGCTGCGGCTATCTGTTCTGGCTATCGTGGCAGGTGTGGCTGGCCGGTGCGCCAGAGGCCAGGCAGGCCGTCACGCCCATGCGCTTTCTGGGTGCGGCGGCGTTTCAGTGGGTGAACCCCAAAGCCTGGGTGATGGTGGTGAATACCAGCCTGCTGTTTCTACCGGCTGCGGCGGGCTGGCAGCAAGCGCTGGCGCTGGCCGGGCTGTGTGCGCTGATCAACTTTCCCTGCATCTGCCTGTGGGCGGCGCTGGGGGACGGGCTGCGCCGCACCCTGAGCCAGCCGCGCGCGCGCAGGCTGTTTAATGGCGTGATGGCGGGGCTGATGGCCGCCACGGCAGCCTGGCTATTGTGGGACGAACTGACGTTGGCAAAGGTACTGTAAATGACACAAAAAATACTGGGTTTGCTGGGCGGCATGAGCTGGGAATCCACCGTGCACTATTACAGCCATATCAACCGCTGCGTGCGTGATGCCAAAGGGGGCCTGCACTCGGCGCGCTTGCTGCTGCACAGTCTCGATTTTGACACCATCGCCACCCTGCAGGGGCAGGGAGACTGGGCGGCGGCGGCGCAGCTGCTGGGCCAGGCGGGCAAAGGGTTGGCCGCAGCCGGTGCCGGCGCGCTGGTGATCTGTACCAACACCATGCACAAGGTGGCGGATGAGGTGGCTGATCTGGCCGGTATCCCGCTGCTGCACATTACCGATCCCACCATCGCCGCGCTGCAGGGCGCAGGTATCACACGGGTAGGCTTGCTCGGCACCCGCTTCACCATGGAGGACGACTTTTATCGCGCCCGCCTGCAAGCGGCAGGCTTGCAGGTGTACGTGCCAGGTGCACCAGACCGCGCGGAAGTACATCGCGTGATTTTTGACGAGCTATGCCAGGGGCAGGTATTGGCAGACTCGCGCCAGCGCTATCTGGCCATTATCGAATCGTTGCAAGCTGATGGTGCACAAGCGGTGATTCTGGGCTGTACCGAAATCGCCATGCTGATTGGCCCGGTCGATACCCGTTTGCCCTTGTTTGATACCGCACAGCTACACGCCGACGCCGCTGCGGCCTGGCTCATGCAAGCCTGAGCCGGATTGCACTCGTATTTTCTAGCTATTTACCCATAATGTAAGCAGTCATCATGCAATGTTTCGTTATCGAAAGGCTGGAGTGCGATGCGTGTTTCTTCTTGTCTGGCCGCTGGCATGCTGTTCGGCAGTATGGCCTGGACACAGGCCGCGCCGGTGCTGACGGTGTGCGCCGAGCCCTGGCCCCCGTTTATCGATAGTGGCAATGGCAAGCCTGCCGAGGGCCTGGTACCCGAGGTGTTGGGCAGGGTGGCCACGGCGCAGCCCGTGCGGCTGAAATATGTGTTCAAGGCGGCTGCAGCGTGCCTGCGCCTTGCCAGACAAGGCCAGGTAGATGTACTGGCCTTTGCTAGCGCGGCAGACAGCCCGCCGGGCTGGGTGCAAACCCGCCAGCCGCTGGTGTTCTGGGTACTCAGTGCGTGGGTACCGGCCCATAGCCCGCTGCAAAGCTTCGATGGGCTGGACATGTTTCGCGGCCAACGTGTGGGCTGGGTGGCAGCCTACGACTACCCTGCCGTGCTGAAAGCCCATACCGACTGGCGCCGGGTAGACGTGCTGGATACCCAGCGCGGTATCCAGATGCTGGCTGGTGGCCGCGTAGACGTGGTGTTTGACGACGCACTGGCGGCAGAAGGCGTAGCCGAGCACTTCCGGCAAAGGGTAAAGCGCCTTAGCCCCTTGCTGGCCAGTGTCAGCCAGCCGCTTAGCCTGCGCCCGGGGCTGGAGGCGCTGCGCGACGGGGTAGACGTCGAAGCCGCCCTGCTACGCAAGCATGGCCAGCTAGCGTATTTTTATCAGCAGCATTTTGGCACCAGCCTGCCGCAGGTGGTGCCAGCCGCACAATGAGCAGGGCATGGCTGGCCAGGCTGTTCGTACCTGCCCGCCTTACAGGCGGTAGCTTTTTACTTCCTGGTCCAGCACGCTGGCCAGTGTGTTCAGATGTTCGGCCAGGTCGGTCACGCTGTGGGCGGCACTGGCGTTTTCTTCAGACATCTGCGCGACGGTTTCCACCTGCTGCGCAATACTGTTGGCCGCCGCGCCTTGCTCGCGGATGGCACTGGCAATTTCCCCCACCACGCCTTTGTTATCGTCGGCAGCCTGGGCGATTTCCTGCATGGTCAGGCGGGCGCGCTCGGTTTCCTGTACCCCGCTTTCCACGCTGCTGACGGCGCGGTTTACCCCGGCGGCGGCGTCGTCGGATTTGCCTTGCATGGTGTTGATCATCTGGGCGATTTCGGTGGTGGAGCTAGCGGTGCGCTCGGCCAGCTTGCGCACCTCGTCTGCCACCACGGCAAAGCCCCGCCCCATTTCGCCGGCACGCGCGGCCTCGATGGCAGCGTTCAGCGCCAGCAGGTTGGTCTGGTCGGCTACATCGCGGATCACGTTGATCACGCTATGGATGGCATTGGTCTGCTGGTTTAGCGCCTGCATGTGGGTGGACACGTCGCGTACCGAGCCTGCCATGCTCAGGATGGTGCCGTTGCTGCTTTCTATCACCTGCTCGCCGTGGCGTGCCTTGTGGCCGGTATCCTGTGCCAGGGTATTGGCTTCTTGTGTGCGGTCGGCCACGTGGTTGATGCTGACGGTAATCTGCTCCAGTGCCGCCGCCATGGACGACGCCGACTGGCTCTGCGCGGCCGAGCCGCTGGCCACCTGTGCGGCGGCGCTGGCCAGATTGGCCGCCGCCGAGGCCACGTCGGTAGACGATGCCGCCACGCGCTGCATGCTGGTGTGCAGACGGCTGGCCAGCTGGTTGAAGTGGCGCAGCAGGCCGCCCATTTCGTCGTCGTGGCGAATCTGGCAGCGGCGCGACAGGTCCAGATGCTCGGTCATGTCAGCAATATCGCTGGCCGCATCGTTGATGCTGCCCACAATCTGGCGGTAGGTGCGTACAGCAATGATGATCAGCGCCAGCAGGGCCACCCCGGCGGTGATGGCCAGCCATAACAGGGCATTGTGTTCGGCGTCTTTGAGTTGCTGGTGCGCGTCGCGGCCCACCTGCTTGTTGTACTCGATGGCTTTCAGCGCGGTATCACGCACCTGCAGGAAATCGCTACGGTTACTGTTCAGGATGTTTTCTGCATTGGCCAGGTCATGCGCCTTGAAGGCGGCCAGCACCTGGTCGTAGGTCTGATTGGTACGGGCTACCCCGCTACGGAATGCGTCCAGCAGCTGTTTATCCGTGCTGTCACTAGCCAGCGCTTCGTAGCTTTGCAGATTACGGTCTACCTGCTGGCGGTAGTCCTGGTAGGCCACCACGATGGCGTCCTGGGTCGCAGCTTCTTCGGTGGCGACCAGGCTGAGCAAGGCGGCGCGTTGTTGCACAAAGTTCAAGCTGGCCGTACCCAGTAGCTCGATGCCGGGCACGACATCTTCGGCGATAACGGCTGATTTTTCTTTGATACTGGCCAGCTGCACGAAGGCAATCAGCAAAATGGTGGCAAAGGCCGCAACAGCAACCAGCGTTTGTAATTGCAAGCGGGTGGCAATCTTCATGAAACACCTCTAACCGGTTAGGTGGGTTGATCTTGGTTTGAGTTGTGCTGTGATGTGGCTGGGGCAAGCCGCCCTTGGCTGGTCATGGCAGGTGTGCGCCGTCAGTCTGAGTGTGTTGGCATGGCCAACACAATCAAACCTTATAGCAAAGCCATTTAATTTTAATGTGTAATTTATAGATATTGGCGGATCTTATAGCAAGATGACATGTTGCGTTGCGTCAAGTTCATAGCGCTTTCGTGCTCCATAACAAAAAAACCACCCTGTTCGCCGGCCCGGCAGGGTGGTTTTGTTTGCAGCCTGCCGGGCCGGGCGCCGGCGCGTGCAGGTTAGCCCAGCTCTTTCATCAGCTCCTTCACCCGTACGATGCGCATGGCCACGTCCGGTATCGGGCTTTCCACCCGCAGCTTGTCCTGGCCCGCCAGCTTGTAGTTACGCTTGCTCTGGATCAGCTGGATGATCTTCATCGGGTCGATCGGCGGGTTCGGCACAAAAGTCAGCTGGATGGCTACCTCGCTGGCGTCCAGTTTCTGGATACCCATCTCGCGTGCGGCCAACCTGAGCCGGTGGCTTTCGATCAGCGTTTTCACGTTTTGCGGCGGCAGGCCAAAGCGGTCAATCAGCTCTTCGTGGATGGTGTCGATCTCGTCTTCGCTATCGCAGGTGGCCAGCCGTTTGTAGATCACCAGCCGCTCGTGCACGCCGGGGCAGTAGTCGTCCGGCAGCAGGGCGGGGCTGTGCAGGTTGATTTCGGTGGTCACACCCAGTGGTGCATCCAAGTCTGGCTCGCGCCCCTTTTTGAGGTCGCGCACGGCTTGTTTCAGCATTTCGGTAAACAGGCTGAAACCTACTTCTTGCATCTCGCCCGATTGCCCCTCGCCCAGTACCTCGCCAGCACCGCGGATTTCCAGGTCGTGCATGGCCAGGTAGAAGCCGGAGCCCAGCTCTTCGGATGCCTGGATCGCCTCCAGCCGCTTTTGCGCATCGCGCGTCATGCCGTCGCCGCTGAGCAGGTAGGCGTAAGCCTGGTGGTGGCTGCGGCCAACCCGGCCGCGCAGCTGGTGCAGCTGGGCCAGGCCGAACTTGTCGGCGCGGTTGATCAGGATAGTGTTGGCGTTGGGGATGTCGATACCGGTTTCGATGATGGTGGAGCACAGCAACACGTTGTAGCGCACCTGCAGGAAGTCGCGCATCACCTGCTCCAGCTCGCGCTCGCGCAGCTGGCCGTGCGCCACGGCAATACGCGCCTCCGGCACCAGCTCGGCCAGCTTTTCGCGCATGTTCTCGATGGTGTCTACCTCGTTATGCAGGAAGAACACCTGGCCGCCGCGTTTGAACTCGCGCAGCATCGCCTCGCGGATAATGCCGTTGTTGATGGGGCTGACAAAGGTTTTGACCGCCAGCCGGCGCGATGGCGCGGTGGTGATGGCCGAAAACTCGCGCAGGCCTTCCAGCGCCATGGACAGTGTGCGCGGAATCGGCGTGGCGGTGAGGGTGAGCACGTCCACATTGGCGCGCAGGCGCTTGAGCTGCTCTTTCTGGCGTACGCCAAAGCGGTGCTCTTCGTCGATGATCACCAGCCCCAGGTTCTTGAAGCTGACATCCGGCTGCACCAGCTTGTGGGTGCCGATGACGATATCGATACTGCCTGCGGCCAACCCTTCCATCGCCTGCTTCACTTCCTTGGCGCTCTTGAAGCGCGACAGCTCGGCAATACGCACCGGCCAGTCTGCAAAACGGTCGCTAAAGTTCTGGAAATGCTGCTCGGCCAGCAGGGTGGTGGGTACCAGTACGGCCACCTGTTT
This sequence comes from Vogesella perlucida, assembly GCF_979366545.1. NCBI lineage: Bacteria > Pseudomonadati > Pseudomonadota > Betaproteobacteria > Neisseriales > Chromobacteriaceae > Vogesella > Vogesella perlucida. Next base: position 32,410 of record NZ_CEETRO010000009.1, on the reverse strand, counting down.
GCCGCCCATCACCGCCACAAAGGCGGCGCGCAGCGCGACTTCGGTTTTGCCAAAGCCCACGTCGCCGCACACCAGGCGGTCCATCGGGCGGCCGCTGGTCATGTCGTGGATCACCGCCTCGATGGCGCTGGCCTGGTCGGGGGTTTCTTCAAAGCCGAAACCGGCGGCAAAGGCGTCGTAATCGTGGTGGTTCAGCGTAAAGCTGTGGCCTTCGCGCGCGGCGCGCTGGGCGTACAGGTTGAGCAGCTCGGCGGCGGTGTCACGGGCTTTTTCGGCGGCTTTTTTCTTGGCTTTGTCCCAGGCCGGGCTGCCCAGGCGGTGCAGCTGCACATTGTCGCTGGCGTGGCCGGCGTAGCGGCTGATCAGCTGCAGCTGGGCCACCGGCACGTACAGCGTGGCGCCTTCGGCGTACTCCAGCTGCATCATCTCGGTTTCGCCTTCGCCCAGGTCGATGGACACCAGGCCCATATAGCGGCCAATGCCGTGCGATTCGTGCACCACCGGGTCGCCTACTTTTACCTCGGCCAGGTCGCGCAGCATGGCGTCGTTGTTGGCCGCCGTTTTGCGGCGCTTGCCCTGGCTGCGGGCAATGTGCTGGTACAGCTCGGCCTCGGTCACGATGGCGATGCCGGCGTCGTGCAGCTCGAAACCGTTAAACAGCGGCGCGTGAATCAGGCCCAGTGGCGCGCGGCTGTCGACAAAAGCCTGCCAGCTGTCTACCGGCTGCGCCTTGATGCCGTGCTCCTGCAAAAAGTGCTGCAGGGTTTCGCGCCGTCCCAGGCTTTCGGCGGCAATCAGTACGCGGCCGCTGTAGCGGCGGGTGAAGTCGGCCAGTTTGGTGAGCGGGTTGTCGGCGCGGCGGTCTACGGCCAGCTCGGGCAGCGGCAGGTAGCCGCAGTCACCGCTGCCGGACATGTCCAGCCGGGCGTAGGGCTTGATGGCGCCCATCAGTTCGTCCGGGCGCAAGAACAGCTCGGCCGGGGCCAGCACCGGGCGCTCCGGGTTGCCGCCGGCCATATTGTGGCGGCTTTGCGCATCGCGCCAGAAGTCTTCGGCCGCGGCCATGATATTGCCGTGCAGGATCAGCTGGGCGCTGTCGCCCAGGTAATCGAACAGGGTGGCGGTGTGGTCGAAGAACAGGGGCAGGTAGTACTCGATACCGGCTGGCCACAAGTTATTGGACACATCCTTGTAGATGCGGCTTTTGGACGGGTCGCCATCGATTTTCTCGCGGTAGTGCTGGCGAAAGGCGGTGACGGCAGCTTCGTCGGTGGGGTACTCGCGTGCCGGTAGCAGGCGGATCTCCGGTACCGGGTACAGCGTACGCTGGGTGTCGGGGTCGAAGGTTTTCAGGCTGTCGATTTCGTCATCGAACAAGTCAATGCGGTAAGGCAGCGCGCTGCCCATAGGGAACAGGTCGACCAGCCCGCCGCGAATCGAAAACTCGCCCGGTGCCACCACTTGCGATACGTGCTGGTAGCCGGCGGTGACCATGTCGGCGCGCAGCCGGTCTACGTCCAGGCGCTGTTTCAGTTTGAGCCAGAAGGTGCGGCCCAGCAAAAAGCTCATCGGTGACAGCCGCGTGATGGCAGTCGTGAGCGGCGCAATGACGACATCGCACTCGCCATTGCGGATTTGCCACAGCGTGGCCAGGCGCTCGGAGACCAGGTCGCTGTGCGGCGAAAAATGGTCGTAGGGCAGGGTTTCCCAGTCGGGCAGCAGGGCAATGCGCCACGCGGGGCGGAAGAAGGGCAGCTCTGCTTTTAGGCGCTGGGCATCCTGTGCGCTGGCTGTCAGGATCAGGATAGGTTGGCCGCTATCCGGCAGCGCGGCGATCAGGGCGCTGTCGGCGCTGCCGGCTGGCAGGGCCAGCAGGGTCTTCTGCCCGTTTGCGGGCCACGGTGGCAAAGTGCTGGTCATATCGCTACACATTCTCAAAGAGGCAGGTATTATAGAGCCACACTGGGCCTACAGCTGCGCCAGACAGCGACCTTCATCATGAATCCAGTGTCCCACCCGTAAGTTCACCACAGAATGAATACAGCCTGCTTGCACGGGGGCGGGGCGGCGTTACGATAAAACAGGCAGGGGAGAGGTGGAAAAAAACACCATAGGTGCGCTGGTCGCACTGATTTTGTTTGCAACAGGCATGCTGTTCTGGCCACCACAGTGGCAGGAGGCATTACCCATGGCCACCTTTGTGGCCCATGCCATGATGGCCTGGCGCTTTGCTGCCGGGCGTTTTGGCGTGGTGTGGTGGTGGGGCGGCCCGGTGGCGCTGCTGGCGCTGTTGACCATGCCCTTGGCCGAAGCCGTGTTGTGGGCCCTGTCGTTTGCCAGCATGCTGCTGGCCCTGTCCCGTGTGCTGCCTGCTGCCGATTACCGGCTCACTGCCTTGTCTTCCCTTTTGCGTTTGCAGCTGCGCTGCGCCTTGCCAGCTGCTTGCCTGGTGGCCACGCTGGCGGGCGTCATGCCTGCCGCAGGCTGGCCCGTACTGCTGAACCATTTCATGCTGGCCTGGTTGACGCTGGTGCTGGTATTGCCATTGGCCTATGCCAGCTTCCCCAACGATGCGATGCGCCGTGACACCCTGTGGCTGATGCTGGCAACCGTGTTAGCGGGGGGCGTACTGTGGGCGCTGCAGCGCCAGGCTTGTTTTACATCGTGCCTGCTGGCTTTTTTGCCGCTACTGCTTCTGGCAGCGCTGCGTGGCGGGTTGACTGGCGTGGCCGGGGTCGGTGTGGCGCTGTTGTTTACCCTGTCGTTGCCTGGCTTGCTGTGGGGCCAGTCCTGGCCGCTGAGCCTGAATCTGGCCGGCTGGCTACTGGTGGCGATCCTGGTTTTACTGGCGGGGATGGTGGCGGTATTTGGCGATGGCCACCGGCGGCGCGAGCGTTTGTTGCAGGATGTGCAGGCGCGTTTCGAGTCGCTGCTGAACCAGAGCACCAGCCTGATGACGCTGAAGGACCTGGATGGTCGCTATCTGGTGGTGAATCTGAACTTCGCCCGGCTGTTTGGCCGCTCTCCGCTTTACTTCAAGGGGCGTGCTGCCCGCGATGTGTTTGCTGCTGAAGAAGCCAAGCTGATTGCCGAGCACGACTTGCAGGTGTTGCGTAGCCTGGAGCCGCGCCAGTTTGAAGAAAACATTACCGTAGACGGTCAGAGCCTGCGCATGCTGTCCAGTGTGTTTCCGCTGTTCGATAGCGAAGGCCTGCCATCGGGTGTGGGCAGCATTTCGGTAGACATTACCCAGCGCGCAGCCGAAGAGCGGTTGCGCCAGGAAGCGGTGGAAAAATACCGCGCCGTGGTAGAGCAATCAATGGTGGGGATTTACATCACGCAGGAAGAAGAGCTGGTGTATGTGAACCCCAAGCTGGCCGACCTGGTGCAATACGATGCCGACGAGCTGGTGGGCCGTCATATCGGCATGGTGCTCACGCCGGCAGAAGCCCAGCGCATCAGTGCGCAAATCCGCCGCCGTATTGCTGACAATATCCAGAACATGCACTACACCACGCGCTTGTTGTGCAAGGACGGCGAGGAGGTGGATGTAGAAGTGCACAGCCGTCTGTTTGACTACCAGGGCCGTAAAGCGATTATCGGTGTGGTAATGGATATTTCCGACCGTGTCGCCGCCAGCGCCGAGCTGCGTCTGGCCGCCACCGTGTTCGACAATGCCACCGAGGGCATTCTGGTGACCGACGCCGAAGGCCGCATCGTCATGGTCAACCAGGCGTTTACCCGTATCACCGGTTTTGGTTCGGACGAAGCCATCGGCCGGGTATCGCGCATGCTGCGTACGGCCAACCGCGAGCGCAACCGCGCGCTGGTCGAGTCGCTGGAGCGCGATGGGCATTGGAAAGGCGAAATGTTTGATCGCCATAAGAGCGGCGACCCCTACGTAGCCGAGCTGTCCATCAGCGCGGTGCGGGCTACCCACGGCGGGCTGACGCACTATGTGGGTGTGTTTTCCGACATTACCGGCCGCAAGCAAGCCGAAGACCGCCTGCAGTTTCTGGCCAGCCACGACCCGCTCACCCGCCTGCCTAACCGTAGCGCGCTGATCGAGGCCATCGACAACACCATTATCGAATCAGCTGAGGCAGTACCGGCGCTGGCGGTGATGTTTATCGACCTGGACCGCTTCAAGCTGATTAACGACTCGTTTGGTCACCAGGCCGGCGATGAGGTGCTGCACGAAATTGCCGCGCGGCTTACCCAATCGGCACAGCGTTTTGGCCTGGTAGCACGGTTGGGCGGCGATGAGTTCACGCTACTGGTCAGCAATTTTGACAGCCATGAAGCACTGGGCCGTATGGCCGAAGAAGTGTTGGCCGCGCTGGCGCGCCCCATGCGGGTAGAGCAGCACGAGGTCTTTGTCAGCGGCAGTATCGGTATCAGCGTGTATCCCAACGACGGCATCGACGCCGCCACCCTGCTGAAAAATGCCGATGCCGCCATGTACCGCGCCAAGGAAGCCGGCAAGAACACCTACCAGTTCTTTGATGCCGAGATGAACACGCAAACCTTCGAGCGCCTGTTGATGGAAAGCGGTTTGCGCCAGGCGCTGGAGCGGCGCGAGTTCGAACTGCACTACCAGCCGCAGGTCTCCTGCGACGGTGTGGCACTGGAAGGCGTGGAGGCGCTGATACGCTGGCGCCACCCGCAGCTGGGCCTGGTACCGCCGGGGCGCTTCATTCCGCTGGCCGAAGAAACCGGCCTGATCAAGCCTATCGGTGCCTGGGTGTTGCGCGAAGCCTGCCATCAAATGATTGCGTGGGACAAAGCCGGCATGTGTGTGCCCCGGCTGGCGGTCAATTTGTCTGCGCGCCAGTTCGAGCAGCAAACCCTGCTGAACGAAGTGAACGACGTGCTGGCGGTCACCGGCCTGGCCGCGTCGCGACTGGAGCTGGAAATTACCGAGTCCATGCTGATGCAAAACCCGCAAGAAGCCATCTCGCTACTGGGCGAGCTCAAGGCGCTGGGGGTCAAGCTGTCCATTGACGACTTTGGCACCGGCTATTCCTCGCTGTCCACACTCAAGCGTTTCCCGCTGGATTACCTGAAGGTAGACCGCTCGTTTATCGAAGGCTTGCCGGATGATGGCGATAGCGCGGCCATCACCGAAGCCATTATCGCCATGGCGCGCAAACTGCACTTCACCGTGATCGCCGAAGGGGTGGAGACCGCCGCACAGGGCGCGTTCCTGCGCCAGGCAGGCTGCGCCATCTTACAGGGCTATTTCTTCAGCAGGCCGCTACCGGCGGGCGAGCTGGCACAATGGTTGGCCGCACGCCAGCAGCAGGTGCCCTTGCTGATAGAGGGCGACGATGAGCTGTAAGCTGCAAAAGCACAAAGCGCCGCGCATTAAGCGGTACAATGCGCGGTTCTATTGATAAGGTGATGCCTCATGAGCAACAAGAAACTCATTCACGGCTTTCATGCCGTTAATGCCCGCCTGTGGCAAAACCCGAAATCCGTGCTGGAAATCTTTCTGGCTGGCGGCCGTCAGGACGCCCGCGCCCAAGCCGTGCTGGACAAAGCCGCCGGCGAAAGCGTGAAAGCCCACATTGTGGACAAGGCCCGTCTGGACAGCCTGACCGGCAATGCCCGCCATCAGGGCGTGGTGGCCATGATCGACGCCAACCAGAACTTCGTCACGCTGGATGACGTGCTGGAAAACCTGTCCGAGCCGCCGCTGTTGCTGATTCTGGACGGCGTGACAGACCCGCATAATCTGGGCGCTTGCCTGCGCGTGGCCGACGCCATGGGCGCGCACGCTGTCATCGCCCCCAAAGACCGTTCCGCCACGCTGAATGCCACCGTGTCCAAGGTCGCCTGCGGTGCTGCCGAGGTGATGCCCTACATCACGGTGACCAACCTGGCGCGCACCCTGCGCGACCTGAAAGACGCTGGTGTATGGATTGCCGGTACGACCATGGAAGCCGATACCGACCTGTATCACTTTGACGCCAGCGGCCCGTTGGCCTGGGTGATGGGGGCTGAAGGCGAGGGCATGCGCCGCCTCACGCGCGAACACTGCGACGTGCTGGTGTCTATCCCCATGTTTGGTACCGTAGAAAGCCTGAACGTGTCGGTGTCGTCCGGCATGGTATTGAGCGAGAGTCGCCGTCAGCGCGTGCTCAAGCAGGGTTAAGCCCTGCAGCGTGGCCGCGGCCAACGTAGTTTTGCGCAGCAGGGGCTGGCCGGGCAGGCCAGCCCCTGCTGTTTTGTGCGCCAGGCTTTTATTGCTACGCCCGCAGTGGCTGCCCGTAGCGGGCTGCCCGTGCTAGCCTTGTTTTTGAAAGTATAAATGAATTTACTTTCAATAAAAAACGAGGAATAAGGGCGATGAAGAAACTAACACTACTGTTAATGATGGCGCTACCCGCCAGCGTAATGGCCGCTACCAGCGCAGCCACCCACCATGCTTTACTGACCTGCATGCCGGACCAACGGCAGGATGGTGTGGTCAGTGAGGAATTCAACAAGTTGTTTCCCGAGCTGATCAAACAGGCCATTGCCAAAGTAAAGAGCGGCACGGTTACCGAAGCGTATTTTCTGGATGAAAACTACCGCAATGGCGCGGCGTTTCTGGTGAAAGGCAAGACGGGTACCGAAGCCCGTGCCAACGCCGAACAATTCAAACATGAAACCGAAAAGTTGCTGACCCAGTTCAAGTTGCCCTTTAAAGGGCGCTGCATGGTCGGCGCCCGAATGGTGCTGCCCAGATAAGCAACACCGTGTGTTGTGATGATCGAACCGCCACCAACAGGTGGCGGTTTTTTATTGCCACCTGGCAGGAACACGAGCGTCATCGTCTTGTCTGTATACCCTTGTGGGGTATATAGTCATCGATAACTGACACAGGGAGGCGTTATGCAACGTCGTCATTTTCTGAAAGCCGCCGGCCTGCTGGCCGTGGCGGTACCCGCGCTGCGCCAGGCGCAAGCACAAACCGCCATGGATCACGCCGCCATGGGCCACGATATGGGCCACGCCATGCCCGCGCCAGCCGCCCAGGGCCTGAGCCTGCCGCGTGGCGAGCACTTGCCTGCGCTACAGCCACTGGTCAACCAGGCGGCAGAGCCAGGCCGTTTTGCCGCCAGCCTGCGCGCGGCGCCGGTGCAGGTAGCCCTGTGGGGCGATGCCCGACAAACTACCTTCTGGGCCTTTAACGATAGCGTGCCCGGCCCGCTGATCGAGCTGTGGGAAGGCGACGAAGTTGACATCGGTTTTGACAACGCGCTACCGCAGCCGTCTACCATCCACTGGCATGGCATGCCGGTGCCGCCGGCAGAGGATGGCAACCCGCAAGACCCGGTAGCGCCCGGCAAGGGCCGCCGCTACCGTTACACGCTGCCGCCAGGCTGCGCCGGTACCTACTGGTACCACCCGCACCCGCACGGCCACACTGCCGAACAAGCGTTTCGGGGCCTGGCAGGACCGATTATCGTGCGCAGCAAAACCGACCCGCTGCGCCATCTGCCAGAGCGCCACCTGCTGCTGTCCGACCTGAAGCTGGCAGCTGATGGCCAGATTGCGGCGAACGACATGGCCGACCTGCACGATGGCCGCGAAGGCCAGTTCGTGCTGATCAACGGCGCGTGGCAGCCCGTGATCACACTGGGCGAAGGCGAGCGCCAGCGCTGGCGCATCTGGAACGCCAGCAGTAGCCGCATCATCAAGCTGGCCCTGCCCGCGCACGAGGTGCAGTTGGTGGGTACCGACGGTGGCCTGATCGGCGCACCGCAGCCGGTAGACAGCGTACTGTTGTCGCCGGGGGAGCGCTGCGAGCTGGTCGTCACCGGCCGTTTCAAGCCCGGCCAGCCGGCGGGGCTGATCAGCCAGCCCTACGAGCGCGGCAAGCGCATGCACCCGGAGCAGGAAAAAGACGACACGCTGGCCAGCATTGTGGCTCATGGCATGCGGCCAACCCTGGCCCTGCCCGCCAGCTTACGGCCGATTGAACCGTTGGGTGCACCTGGCTTCCGTCGCAAGATCGTGCTATCCGAAAACATGGCCGACCCGAAAGCCCCGTTCCTGATCAATGGCCAAAGCTACGACATGAACCGTATCGATGGCACCGGCCAGGTTGGCCGCATTGAGGAATGGGAAGTCATTGCCGATGCGCACATGGATCACCCCTTCCATCTGCACGGCACGCAGTTCCAGGTAGTGGCGCGCACCGTAGATGGCATCTGGGAGGATGAGCCTTTCCTGGCGTGGCGCGACACCGTCAACGTACCGGCTGGTGGCATGGTGCGCCTGCGCTTTGTGCAGACTTTGCCGGGCCTGCGCATGTTCCACTGCCACATCCTGGAGCACGAAGACCAGGGCATGATGGCGCAAATCGACTTTTTGCCGGGCTAAACCATGACTGAACCACAACACGACTGCTGCAGCAGCCCGAAAAGCGTGGTGCAGCCCGACAAGGCCGCATTGATGAAGCGCCTGGCGCGGCTGGAAGGCCAGGTGCGCGGCATCGCCGGCATGATAGAAGGCGACCGCTACTGCGTGGATGTACTCACCCAGATCGCCGCCGCCCGTTCGGCGCTGGACGCAGTGGCGCAGCAGCTGCTGGAAAACCACCTCAAGGGCTGCGTGGCCCGTGCGGTAAACGAAGGCAATAGCGACGAGGCCATCGCCGAAGTGATGGCCCTGCTCAAGAAAATGCGTTGAACAGGAGAACAAGCATGAACCAGCACATCATCAAGGTAGACGGCATGACCTGCGGCGGCTGTGCTGCCGGCGTGAGCCGCGCATTGCAGGCCGTGGCCGGTGTGGCCCAGGTGCAGGTAGACCTGGCCAGCAAGGCCGTGACCATCCATTTTGACGGTGACGCGCAGCCCGCCGCCTGGCAACAGGCCGTAGAAAACGCCGGTTTTGATGTAATCGGCTGACACACTGGCCGCCGCTGGCGGCAAATGCCTGAATATCCACGCGTTTGGCTTGCTAGCGCGGGCCAAACTCCGTACAATCTTCAGCTTTTAACCCTTGCCCTTCGCTATCGCGCATGACGAAGGGCTTTATAGCCACAAGGAGTTCACATGCGGCATTACGAAATCGTGTTCATCGTCCATCCGGATCAGAGCGAACAGGTTGGTGCTATGGTTGAGCGTTACAAGGGCATGGTCCTGAACGCTGATGGCAAAATCCACCGTCTGGAAGACTGGGGCCGTCGTCAACTGGCTTACCCGATCCAGAAAGTTCACAAAGCTCACTACGTTCTGATGAACGTTGAGTGCGCTCCGGAAACTCTGGCCGAGATCGAGCACGCCTTCAAATTCAACGACGCCGTTCTGCGTCACCTGACCATCAAGATGACTCGTGCTATCACCGAAGCATCCCCGATGATGAAGGACGAAAAGGCCAAGAGCCTGCTGGAAGGCCAGCAAGCTGCAGCCGAGGCTGAAGTAGCTGCCTAATTGGGCAACACTGCATCCTTGCAGAACCGACTTGAACTGACCGTTACGGTCGAACGCGAAGACCCTTTGCGACACACCCCAGCCGGCATGCCGGTACTGGAAATGTGGCTAAGGCACCACTCCCGGCAAACCATTGCCACCCTGGAACGCGACGTGTCCTGCGAAATACAGGCCGTAGCCATGGGGGAGCTAGCCAAACAGCTGGCAGGGAAGATGGCAGGAAACACTGTGCACTGCACAGGCTTTCTGAATCAGCGCAGTCTCCGTAATCCGCGGTTGGTTCTACACATCGAATTTGTTGAATTTGTTAAAGGTTAATCACATGGCTCGTCAACTCTTCAAGCGCAAGAAGTTCTGCCGCTTTACCGCGGAAGGCATCAAGGAAATCGACTACAAATCCGTTGATCTGCTGAAGGACTTCATTGCCGAAAACGGCAAAATCATCCCGGCCCGTATCACCGGCACCAAAGCAGGCTATCAGCGTCAGCTGTCCGAAGCCATCAAGCGCGCGCGCTTCCTGGCCTTCCTGCCGTACACCGACCAGCATTAATTCCGGGATAAGGATACGACAAGATGCAAATCATTCTGCTCGAACAAGTTGCTAACCTGGGTGTACTGGGTGACGTGGTAAACGTGAAGAACGGCTACGCCCGTAACTTCCTGATCCCGCAAGGCAAAGCAAAACGCGCAACCGCCGCTAACCTGCAAGAATTCGAAGCTCGCCGTGTCGAGCTGGAAGCCAAACAGGCTGAAATTCTGGCAGACGCGAAAGCGCGCGCTGAAAAACTGGTAGACGCTTCCTTCACCATCGCTCAAAAAGCAGGTGTTGACGGCCGTCTGTTCGGTTCCGTAACCAACGTTGACATCGCCGAAGCCATCACCGCTACTGGCGTTGCAGTTAAGCGTTTCGAAGTTCGTCTGCCGAACGGCCAGCTGAAGGCCATCGGTGAGTACGACGTAGAAATCGCTCTGCACCACGACGTGGTTGCTGCAGTGAAGATCGTTGTTGTTGCTGCTGTTTAATCCAGCGTAACGGCATCATCAAAAAAGCCGCCTTTGGGCGGCTTTTTGTTTTTCTGTGCCGCCATGTCGCACCGGCCAAAGCTAGTGTCCTGTTTCTGAACGATTTTCCTGCTGTCATGACCGATAATGTCTAGACATTATTGGAGAAAAATCATGGAAACCCTGATTGTGCTGTGCGCGGTCTACTTTCTGCTGATGCCTATCGTGGGGGGCGCGCTGGCCTTTCTGGCCGGTGCCGTGCGTACCCGCCTGACGGCACAGCCTAAAGCCCTGACTGGCTGGCACCCGCTGAACCCGTACTACAAGCTGTCGCCCTACCACTTCGGCAAGCGCTAAGCGCACCGGGTGGTCAAAAAATAGCCCCGCACTGCGGGGCTTTGTCATGTCTGGTGCCGATACAGCCCAAGGTTGGCCGCATGCGGCCAACCTTGGCTATTTCAGGGCCAGTGCCATCTGCAGGCAATCGCGATATTGCCCTGCCTGGAAGGCGTAGCCTTGCAGCAGCGCTTCCTGCTGAAAGCCCAGCTTGCGGTACAGCGCCATGGCCGCGGTGTTACCGGCAAATACCGTGAGCTCCATGCGGTGGTAGGGTTGGTAATCGCGTACCTGCTGCACCATGGCCGATAGCAGCGCGCTGCCCACGCCGCGGCCTTGCCAGGCTGGCGCTACCGAAATGCCCACGCTGATGATGTGCGCCAGCCGCGGGTTGTCGTGCGGTGCCCAGGCGCCGCAGTGGCCAATGATGGCACCGTCTGCGTCGCAGGCGACCAGTACGGTGCCGCCGTGCTTGGCCAGCCGTTTTTGCCAGTTGGCGGTGGTGGGGTAGGGCAGCTGCAGCGTGTTGCCGTAGGTGCTGTCGTGGGCCATCAGTGCAGCCATGCCGGCGGCGTCGCCCGGCTCGGCGTGGCGCAGGCTGAACAGGCTGCCGGCGGGCACGCGCTCCACTGTCTGGTCGCTCGATATGTCCAAAGGCTCGCCTAGCTCACCTTCGCGAAAGCGTAGTCGTGCCATCAGCACGGCGTCTTCGTACACGCCTTCGCGCAGGTTGAAACCACGACTGACACCTTCGTGGCGGAAGCCGAAGCGCTCGTACAGCGCGATGGCACCGTGGTTGTCGTGCACGGCGTCCAGCTCGATGCGCTTCAGGTCCAGCCAGTTGTCGGCGTAGTCCAGCACCGCGCGCAGCAGGGCGCTGCCCACGCCCTTGCCCTGCCAGTCGTCACGTACAAACAGAAAAAACAGCGCGCTATGGCGGCGGCGCAGGCTGTGCCCAGGCAGGTGCAGGCCACCACAGCCCACCAGCTCCCCGCTTTCGGTACAGGCTACCAGCGCGTGGCTGGTTTCCGGGTAGTGATCCAGAAAGGCCTGGGTGGCAGCCAGCGACTGGAACGGCTGCTGCAGGGTATTGCGCACGACGCCGGGCGATTGGCGCAGGCGGAACAGCGCAGCCGCATCGGTGGGCTGCAGGCGACGAATGGTGTAAGCCATGGGGGCTCCGAAGTTGATGGACGGCGGCGGCTGGCCGCACCCGAAGCTTTACCTTGCCATTGCTGCCCGCTGCATGGCAACTGCCCGTGCGGGCAAGCCGGCACGGGCAGCAAGGTTGGCCGCAGGTGGGCTGCGTGGCTGCTTAGCGCTTGGCCTGGGTAGCGCGGTCTACCAGTACCATCAGGTGCTGGTAGGGGATGCCGCCGTGTTCGGACAGGCCGATCTCGCAGGTGGCGCTGGTGGAAAAGCCGCTGCCGCAGTCGCGTACTTGCTGGCGCAGGCCGGTCAGTGCGCTTTCGTTCAGTTCCGGGTGGCTAAAGCCTTTGTCGCCGGCAAAGCCGCAGCAGGTAATGCCCTTGGGCTCCAGTACCTGTGTGGCGCAGCGGCTTGCCAGCGCGTTGAGCATGCCGGCCTGGCCTTTTTTGCGCATGCTGCACACCACGTGCAAGGCTACCTGCTCGTCTTGCGGGGTAAAGGCCAGGTGTTCGGCGGCGACCTCGTGCACAAAGCTGGTCACGTCCATCACCTGCAGGCGCGGGTCGCGGATGCCGTCCAGCAGCGCAGCGGTACACACGCCGTTGTCGATGATCACCGGCAGGCGGCCGTTATCGCTGGCGGCCAGCAGCGCTGCCTCCAGCTCGCTGACCTTTTTATCGGCAGCGTCCTGCGCGCCCTTGGACTTGAACGGCGTGCCGCAGCACAGGTTGGCCAGCCCGTCGGGGTAGACAATGCCGTAACCGGCTTTGCCCAGTACCGACGCCACCACTTCGTTCAGCGGGCGCTGGTCCGGCATATGGCGCGACGGCACAAAAGTGCGGGTAAGGCAGGATGGCAGGTACACCACCTGGCGCGGGCTGTGCGCGTTGACGCCCAGCGCTTTCATCTGGCCGGCAGCACGCGGGAAGTAGCGGTTCCAGCGCGGAATATGGCGGCCACCCACCTTGCGCAGTGCGCGCATCACACCGCCGGTGGCGCTGTCGCCTGCTACGGCGTGCACGATGTCCAGCGCTTTCAGGCCCAGCTTGGCACCCGTGGTGGCGCTGGAAAAGTTGTCGGCCAGGGTATTGGCCACCGCCCAGCCTACGTCGCTCAGGCTGGCCTGGCGGATCAGGCTGGTGAGGCTGCCGGTATTGATGCCCACCGGGCAGGCGGTTTCGCACAGGCCACAGGTAGTACAGGTTTCGTCGCCGGCGTACTGGTAGGCGGCGCGGATGTCGGCCAGGCGTTCGTTGTCGCCGGTTTTTTCCAGCAGCGCCATTTCTCGGTTGGCCACAATGCGCTGGCGCGGGGTGAGGGTAATGGCGCGGCTGGGGCACATCACTTCGCAGAAGCCGCACTCGATGCACTTGTCGATCAGCGGGTTGGCCGCAGGGATCGGCTTGAGGTCGCGCACGTGCAGCAGCTTGTCGTGGGTAATGATCACGTCCGGGTTCAGGATGCCCTGCGGGTCGAACAGCGCCTTGATTTCCTGCATCAGGCGGTAGGCGGCTGGGCCCCATTCCATTTCCACGAACGGCGCCATATTGCGGCCGGTGCCGTGCTCGGCTTTCAGCGCACCTTCGTATTCCACCGCCACCAGCTGGCACACCGCCTCGATAAATGCCTCATAACGGGCGATTTCGGCCGGGCCGCTAAAGTTGGGGGTAAACACAAAGTGCAGGTTGCCTTCCAGCGCGTGGCCGAAAATGATGGCCTCGTCGTAGTGGAACTGGCGGAACAGCGCCTGCAGCTTCAGCGTGCCTTCGGCCAGGTGCTCGATGGGGAAGGCCACGTCTTCGATAATCACCGTGGTCTCGGCGGCGCGCATCGCCCCCACGCTGGGGAACATGCCTTTGCGGATGTTCCAGTACTGCGTGTACTCGGCCACGTCGCTGGTAAAGCGGATGCCGGTTTCTGTGGTGATGTGGGCGATAAAGCCGCTGATGGCTGCCACGTTGGCCGCAATGGCTTCCGGGGTGGCGGCACGGGTTTCGATCAGGATGGCGGCGGCGTCCGGCCCCAGCGTCTTGATGAAGTCCGGCACGCCGGCCTTGTTTTCTACCGATTTCAGGCTGGCGCGGTCCAGCAGCTCGGCAGACGACACCACGTCCTTGTGCTGCGCCAGGATCTGGATGGCGTCGCAGGCGGCCTTGATGTCGGGGTAGAACACCAGGGCCGAGGCCTTGTGCGGGTGTTCAACCACGGTGTGGTACGTTACCTCGGACACAAAAGCCAGCGTGCCTTCGCTACCCACAATCAGGTGCGCCAGCATGTCCACCGGGTCGGCAAAGTCCAGCAGTGCGTTCAGGCTGTAGCCGGTGGTGTTCTTCATCTTGTATTTGCGGCGGATGCGCGCGGCCAGGGTGTCGTCGGCCAGAATGCGTTGGCGCAGCGCAGCCAGCTGCGCCAGCAGGCTGGCGTGGCTTGTGCGGAAGGCGGCTACGCTGGCGGCGTCGCCGGTGTCCAGCACCGTGCCGTCGGCCAGTACCATGCGCAGCGATTTCAGCGTCTGGTAGGTGTTTTCGGCGGTACCGCAGCACATGCCACTGGAGTTGTTGTTGACGATGCCGCCGATCATGGCCGAGTTGATGGTGGCCGGGTCGGGGCCGATCTTGCGGCCAAACGGCAGCAGCGCGGCGTTGGCTTCGGCACCGATCACGCCCGGTTGCAGGCGGATAGCCAGGCCATTATCCAGCACCTGCAGGTTTTTCCACCCGTGGCTGGCCACAATCAGAATGGAGTCGCTCACCGCCTGGCCAGACAGGGACGTACCGGCAGCGCGGAAGGTAACCGGCAGCTGCAGGCTGGCCGCTTCACGCAGGATAGTGCGGACCTCGGCTTCGTTTTCGCTCTTGATCACCACTTTGGGCGTCAGCCGGTAACAGGAAGCATCCGTACCGTAAGCCAGGGTAGACAGCGGGTCGGTAAATACGCGGCGCGCAGGCAGGGTTTCCAGAATGCGTTGATGGAATTCGCGGTATGCACCTTGCAGCATGTCACTCTCCGGCGGCGTAGGCCTGTTGGTTTTGTGGATAGGTGATGTTGCCATACTTTATTCCCGTACCCATCAGGGGTTTGCCCTTGATTATGCGCTGCGGTTAAGCTGCAAAATCATCCGGAGGAAAAGCGATGCTTATCGAAAAAGACGATGCCACGCTGTTGGTGGTGGATATACAGGAAAAGCTGGTGCCTGCCGTGCTGGACGCAGACGGCATGGTAGCGCGCTGTCACTGGCTGATTGCGGCGGCGGTCGATCTGGGGTTGCCGGTGGTGTTTTCCGAACAATACCCGCAAGGGCTGGGCGGCACCTTGCCGCTGTTGCTGGAGGCCGCACCGCAGGCTGACGTGGTGGAAAAGCTGCATTTTTCCTGCGTGGCTGGCCAATGTTTGCCCGACGGCCTGATGTCGCGTCACCAGGTGATTGTGTGCGGTATGGAAACGCATGTTTGCGTGCTGCAAACGGTGATGGAGCTGTTACAGGCCGGCAAGCAGGTGTTTGTGGTGGCGGATGCGGTATCTAGTCGTGGCGAGCTTAACCGCGAGTACGGCCTGCAGCGCATGCGGGATGCGGGGGCGGTGCTGGTAACGCGGGAAATGGTGCTGTTCGAGTGCTTGCGGGTGTCGGGGTCGGCGCTGTTCAAACAGATGAGCAAGCGCTACCTGGTCGGTGATCAGCCCTAAAATGGTGCATGGCTGGCGTGGTGTAGGGCGCCTAAAAAAGCAAAAGGTTGGCCGCATCGCTGCGGCCAACCCCTGGCTTGTTGAGATGACGGCTTGGCCGTTCTGGTTCTCCCTCTATCAAACCTGGCGCCCCGCAGTGTGCGTGGCGCAATATCCTGAAAAGAAGCCCCGAATTGGCGCTTTGCACCAATTCGGGAAGCTTTTGCACCAAATCCGTGCAAAAATATTTCCCTCTCCACGTCGGGTTTGGTTAAACCCGGCCCAAAATACGGGAAACAACACCTGTCGCTCCAAAGAGCAGGGTTTATTAAGCAAGCTGCGTGCCAGATCTGTGGGTGTCGATGGATTCGGCTAGGCAATGGCGGCTGGTGGCCGGGATTTTCATGGGTATGAGGCATGCCGGGGCTGGCAAGATCGGGCCAGGTGTCACAACGGGGTGGCTGGCTTATCAGGCAGAGGCCAGCGTGCAGAGCGGGCAGGTCAAGCCGCGGCGCGTGCACGGTGCTCTGGCGGTGTGGCCGGGTGGTGGGGCGTGACAAACGGTACGGCACAGGCCAACTAAGGTAATAGCTGGCCTGTGCTGTAACGATCCCAGGCTTTACTGGCTTTTAAAGCGTACGCGGTAGCTGTGGTCGGCGTATTTCAGGTCCAGCAGCCAGTCGCCGCTGCCGCTGATGCATACCGGCAGGGTGACCTTGGCTTGCCACTGTGTGTTGCCATCGACAAAGCGGTAGCGGTTAAAGCCCATGTCCATTTTTTCCATGGAGAACTCGGCCGCCGGTGCGGCCCCCGCCGTTTTACCGAGGCTGATCAGAAAGGGCTGGCTGTGGCGTGGGGCACGGTCAAAGCGCAGCACGCTGCCGTCCGGCAGGGTACAGCCTTGCTGCAGATTGCTGCAGCTTACGTCCTGGCGCTGCAACTCGCTGCCTTTGTTTTGCAGGTACCAGTAGATCAGCCCGGCTTTCAGCATGGCAAAGCAGATCAGGGCAATGCCGACAAACAGCCATTGCTGGCGGCTGAGTTTTTTCATTGCCAGGCCCCCCGCATTTGCGCCACGCCGTGGGCACCGGCGTGTCTGGCCTGATCCAGGTTGGCCGCAGACAGCCCGCCCAGGGCAAAGACCGGCAGCGGTGCAGCGGGGGCCAGACAGCTAGCCAGGCCATCCCATCCCAGCCCGGGCTGGCCGGGGTGGCTGGCGGTGGCTTGTACATGGCCTAGCAGGGCGTAGTCCAGCCCCAGCGCGGCAGCACGGTCCAGCTCGGCGCGGCTGTGGCAGGACGCGCCTACCCAGGCAAAGTGCGGCCGTGCCTCGCAAGCGGCCAGGCGCTGGCTGTTCAGCTGCACGCCGTCTACCGGCCAGCCTTTCAGCCATGCCGGGTCGGCGTTCACGATGAGCTTGCCGCCAAGGGGGTGGATGATCTCGCTGATCTCGCCCACCAGTGCGGCCAACTGTTCGCGGCTTTTTTGCGGCTCGCGCACGATCACCCACGGGGCATCCCGGCGCTGTGCCAGCTTGTGCAGCAGCGTGTCGCGCCCGGTTTCGCTGATGCAGGTGAGGTTCAGCACGTCCGGCAGCTGCAGCGAGCGCAAGATGGGGTCGTTGGCGGGCAGCATGGGTTTCACCGACAGGTGGCCGGGCTGCTGCCAGGCAAAGGCCTGGCCTTCGTGCGGCTGCGGCTCGCCCTGCCACGCCCAGATGCGGTAGAACAGCAACTCGACCGAGGCGTGCTCGTAGTGGTGTACGCGGCGTAGCCACGGCGTAGCGTGGGTGACGATGATCCCCATTTCTTCCTGGAATTCGCGTACCAGGGCGTCGAATGGCGCTTCGCCAGCCTCTACCTTGCCACCGGGGAACTCCCAGTAGCCGGGGTAGGGTTTGCCAGCCGGGCGGCTGCCCAGCATGAACTGGCCGTCAGCGCGCATCAGCGCGCCCGCGACCACGGGAATAGTGTGCTTGTGTTCAGTCATGGTGCCCAGGGTTGGCCGCCAGGCGGCCGGTATCGGGTTTAGTGGCCCAGTTCGGCCACGCGCTCGGCAGGGCTGCGCCCGGCCCAGTCGCAGGCAAACTGCCAGGCCACGCGGCCGGAGCGGCTGCCGCGCAGCTGGCTCCATTGCAGTGCGGCGCGTTCGGCCTCGGCATCTAGCGGCAGGCTGAAATGGGCCAGCCAGCCGCGCACGGCGGCCAGGTAGGCGTGCTGGTCAAACGGGTAGAAAGATAGCCACAGGCCAAAGCGGTCGGAGAGTGATACTTTTTCTTCGGTGGTTTCTCCGGGGTGGATCTCGCCATCTTTCACCCAGCCTTCGCGGTTTTCGCTGGCGCGCTCGGGCATCAGGTGGCGGCGGTTGGAGGTGGCATACACCAGCAGGTTGGCCGCACGCTGCGCCAGGCCGCCATCCAGCGCCGACTTTAGCGCTTTATAGCTGTCTTCGCCTTCTTCAAACGACAGGTCGTCACAAAACAGGATGAAGTGCTCCGGCCGTGCCGCCACCAGCGCCACGATCTGGCCCAGGTCGGGCAGGTGGGTTTTGTCGACTTCGATCACCCGCAAGCCCTGCGCGGCATACTGCGCCAGCAGGGCCTTGATCAGCGACGATTTGCCAGTGCCGCGTGCGCCGGTCAGCAGCACGTTGTTGGCTGGGCGGCCGGCCAGAAACTGCTCGGTATTGCGTACGATCTGCGCTTTCTGGCGCTCGATATCGGTCAGGTCGGCCAGACGCACGGTGTGCGGGTCATGGATGGCTTCCAGCCAGCCGCTCAGCCCGGCGCGGCACCAGCGAAACGCGGGGGCAGACCAGTCCGGATCGGGAATGGCCGGTGGTAGCAGCGGCGCCAGGCGGTCCATCAGGGCTTCGGCGCGGGTAAGAAAAGCGTCCAGTTTGTCCATTGCAGCTCCGGTTCAGGCGGCCAGCGGTTTTTCCAGGATTTCCAGGTCTAGTGAGCTATCCAGCGGCAGGCCCACACCAGCCTCCAGCGGGTAGGGCTGGCGCTGGCCGGTAGGCTGGTAGCCACGGCGCAGGTAATAGGCGCGCAGCTCAGGCCGGCCAGCCAGTACGCTCATGCGTGCGCGTGGCAGGCGGTATTGCTGTATCAGCACGGCTTCGGCGTGGGCCAGCATGGTTTTGCCCATGCCGCCAGCCTGGCAGGCCGGGTCTACAGCCAGCATGCCGATATAGCCGTAACCCTCGGCTGGCTCGATGTGCACGCAGGCCACCAGTTTTTGCTGTTGCCAGCCAAGCAAGATCTGGCCGGGGGCAGCCAATACGGCGGCCAGCTGTGCCGGGTCGGTGCGTGCACCGCTGACCAATGCCGACTCGTGCGTCCAGCCTGCCTGGCCTGCGCCGGGGCGGTAGGCCAGGTTGACCAGGTGGCACAGCGCGGGCAGGTCGGCGGCGGTAGCGGTGGTGAGGTGCAGCATGGTTTAGTCGCGCAGCGTGATGCTGGGCCAGCCGTGCGCCTGGGCGTGGGCCAGCAGGGTGTCGTCGGCGTCTACGGCGACAGGGTGGGTGACGATGGACATCAGCGGCAGGTCGTTGCGCGAGTCGCTATAGAAATAGCTCTTGTCGTAGCTTTGCAGCGTTTCGCCGCGTGCGGCCAACCATTCGTTCAGGCGGGTGATCTTGCCCGCCTGGAAGCTGGGGGTGCCGGTGGGCTTGCCGGTGTAGTTGCCAGCTGCGTCTTCTTCCAGCTCTACCGCAATCAGGTGCGCCACGCCCAGCTCGCGGGCGATGGGGGCGGTGATGAAGCGGTTGGTGGCGGTGATGATCATTACCACATCGCCGGCGGCCTGGTGGGCGGCAACCAGCTCGCGTGCCTTGGGCGGGATGATAGGCAGGATGTGTTCCTGCATGTACTGCGCGTGCAGGGTGTCCAGTTCGCTGCGGCTGAAGCGGGTGAGCGGCGCCAGCTGAAAGTCCAGAAACTCGTAGATATCCAGCGTGCCGGCTTTGTACTGTTCGTAGAAGTAGTCGTTCTGGCGGGCGTGGTGGTCCGGGTCCAGAATGCCGCGTTTGATCAGGAACTTGGGCCACTCGGTGTCGGAGTCACCGGCAATCAGGGTGTTGTCTAGGTCAAACAGGGCAAGATTCATGTCAGGTTCCGGGGTTGGCGGTTTGCAATACGTTTTTCACCAGCGGCACGGTAATGGGCCGGCGCATGGCCAGCGAGTAGCGGTCCAGGGTGTCCAGCATGGTAATCAGGCTGGACAGGTCGCGCCGCCAGTGGGTGAGCAGGTAGCGGAAGACGTCGTCGCCAATGGCCAGCTGGCGGCTGGCGGCGTGGTGGCGCAGGGCAGCCAGCTTGTCGTTGTCCGACAGGGCTTTTACCTCGAACACCAGGCCCCAGCCCAGGCGGGTGCGCAGGTCGTCGCGCACCGGCGCTTGCATCGGTGGCTGGCGGCCGGCCATCAGCAGGCGGCCTTCGCCGCTTTCCTTGAGCGAGTTGTAGATGGAAAACAGCATGATCTGGTCGTCCGGCGGCAGGTCGTCCACGTGGTCGACGGCGATGAAGCTGGCCTCGCGCGCAAAGTCTGGCAGCTGCTCGTGCTGGGCGTCCAGGTAGATGGAGGCGCGGCCCATGCGCTCGGCGTGGGCGATCCACGCCTGTAGCAGGTGGGTTTTACCGCACCCAGGCTCGCCCCACAGGTACACAAAGCGCTCGCCTTCTTCGTGGGTGAGCGCAGCGATGATTTCGCGGTTGCGCTGCGCCAGAAAATTATCGAAGGCGGGGAGCGGGGTGGGGCTGAGGTCGAGAACGAGCTGATCCAACATGGGGGCGGTCAAAAAGAGTCAGGGGCCGATTTTACGCTGATAAAAGCCACTATTGAAATAATGTCTGACCAGATGGCGCATCAGAATCACGCTAATGGCAGAAAGCGGCAGCGCCAGCAGGATGCCGACAAAGCCCATCAGCTCGCCAAACGCCATCAGCGCAAAGATCACGGTCATCGGCGACAGGCCGATGCGCTCGCCCACCAGATAGGGGGTCACCAGAAAGCTTTCCAGCATTTGCCCTACCATGAATACGCCCCACACCATCAGGATGCCGCTGGCGCTGTCGTACTGCAGCACGGCAGCCAGCGTGGCCAGCAGCAGGCCCAGAAAGGCGCCCAGATAGGGGATGAAAACCAGCAGGCCGGCAATAATGCCGATGGCTACGCCCGAATCCAGACCCACCAGCCATAGCCCGCCACCGTAAATGGCCGCCATGATCAGCATGACCGACAGCTGGCCGCGCAGAAACTGCCCCAGCATGCTGTCGACTTCGCGTGCGATGCGGCCAACTTCGGCTTCCCAGCGCCGTGGTATCAGGCTGGCAATGCGCACCACCATATCGTCCCAGCCGTGCAAGAAGTAATAAAGAAGAATAGGCAGCAGGCTGAGGTTGGCCAGGCTGGACAGCAGCAGCGCCCCGCCATGGGTAAGCTGCGGCGCTACGCGGGTAATGGTCTGGCGCACATTGCCGGCATTCTGGCTCAGCACGCTGCGCCAGCTGTCGCTGTCTATGCTCAAGCTGGTGCCCAGCCAGGCGTTGATGCGCGGCAGGGCTTGGTGTTGCACAAAATCCACCAGTACGGGTAGCCGTGCTGCCAGCGCTTGTGCTTGTGATACCAGCATGGGCACCACAATCAGGATCAACCCCAGAATGGCAATAAACCCGCCTGCCATCACCAGCAGCAGCGAGCTGGTGCGCGACAGGCCTTTCTCCTGCAGCCGGTCTACTGCCGGGTCCAGGATATAGGCCAGGATGGCCGCGGTGACAAAAGGTGCCAGTACGCCCGCCAGCCTGCCAGCCAGCCATAGCAAGGCTGCCAGCGCGATAGCGATAATCAACCACGGAAGATAAACAGAGCGGGAGCGTTCCATTGTCTTTTCAGTTAAAATACAGCCGCTTTGGGCCAAGAGCCCAGGGCGCTCAAAGCAGCAAAACGATCACGTTAGCAGAAAGCGAGTTTACCTTGAACACCACGTCCCTCAGTTACCGTGATGCCGGCGTCGATATCGATGCAGGCGACGCGCTCGTCGAAAACATCAAGCCGTTTGCCAAACGCACCATGCGTCCGGAAGTCCTCGGTGGCCTCGGCGGTTTCGGCGCACTGGTGGAAATTTCCAAAAAATACCAAGAGCCGGTACTGGTTTCCGGTACTGACGGCGTCGGTACCAAGTTGAAGCTCGCCTTTGACTGGAACAAGCATGATACCGTCGGCATCGACCTGGTGGCCATGAGTGTCAACGACATTCTGGTACAAGGCGCCGAACCTCTGTTCTTCCTTGACTACTTTGCCTGCGGCAAGCTGGATGTACCGCAAGCTACCGACGTCATCAAGGGCATCGCCGAAGGCTGCGAGCAAGCAGGCTGCGCACTGATCGGTGGTGAAACCGCCGAAATGCCGGGCATGTACCCGGTAGGCGAATACGACCTGGCCGGCTTTGCCGTTGGCGTGGTTGAAAAGAGCAAGGTCATCACCGGCCGCGACATCAAGCCGGGCGATGTGGTTCTGGGCCTGAAATCCAACGGTGTGCACTCCAACGGTTACAGCCTGGTGCGCAAGATCATCGAGCGCGCCCAGCCAGACCTGGACGCTGCCTTTGACGGCGACAAAACCCTGCGTGAGGCCGTTATTGCCCCGACCCGCATCTACGTGAAGCCCCTGTTGGCGCTGATGGAGAAGCTGACGGTAAAAGGCATGGCGCACATCACCGGTGGCGGCATTACCGAAAACACCCCGCGCGTTCTGCCGGTAAACACCGTGGCCCAGATCGATGCCGCTAGCTGGACCATGCCCAAGCTGTTCCAGTGGCTGCAGGCCGAAGGCAATGTGGATGCACAGGAAATGTACCGCACCTTCAACTGTGGTATCGGCATGGTCGTGATCGTGGACGCGGCGGATGCCGACGCGGCAGCGGCCTTCCTGACCGAGCAGGGCGAAACCGTATCGCGCATTGGCGTGATTCGCGCCCGTAACGGCGACGAGCACCAGACCCAGGTAGGCTAAACCCTGTCTGGCTAAGGCAAAGCGCCGCCGGCAGTGCTGGCGGCGTTTCTGTTTGCGGCCAATCTTTTCTGCTACTGCATAACCGTTTCTGACTGCTGACATGAAAAACATCGTCATCCTGATTTCCGGCCGTGGCTCCAATATGCAAGCCATCGTCGATGCCCGGATCGCCGGCGCCCGTATTGCTGCCGTGATCGCCAACCGCCCCGACGCCGCTGGCCTGGCCTGGGCTGCCGAGCGTGGCATTGCCACCGTCGGCCTGGACCACAAGCAGTTTGCCAGCCGCGAAGCGTTTGACGAGCGCCTGGCGAGCGAAATCGACGCTTTCGCCCCCGATCTGGTGGTGCTGGCCGGTTTCATGCGTATCCTGACGCCTGCGTTTACCGCCCGCTACGAAGGCCGCATGCTGAATATTCACCCCTCGCTGCTGCCGTCTTTCCCCGGCCTGCACACGCACCAGCGTGCTATCGATATGGGCTGCAAGGTTGCCGGCTGCACCGTGCATTTCGTCACCGCCGAGCTGGACCACGGCCCGATCGTAGCCCAGGGCGTGGTGCCGGTGTTGGACGACGATACCGAAGCCGCGCTGGCCAACCGCGTGCTGGCGCTGGAGCACCAGCTGTATCCGCAGGCCGTGCGCCAGTTTGTTGCCGGCCAGCTGCAGGTGCGTGGCAGCCGTGTCACGGGCGTAGCCGCTAGCCAGGCTCAGGCAGCACTGATGGTACCGGCACCGCATTGAAGCGCTGGCGTAAACCGGCTGCCAGCCTGATGGCGGTGGCCTTTATCCTGTCCCTGCTGGCGCACCTGTTGGCGCTGGGCAGCGGGCTGGTGTCGTTTGACAGCATCGACATGCCGGAAGACCCGGCGCTGCGCAAGCTCAGCGCCACGCTGCAAGACATGCAGCTGGATATACCCAAGCCGCCCGCGTTGAGCGCCCCGCGCATCCCCGGTACGCTGGGTGTGCCCGCTGGCGAAGCGTCGCAACCGGTGGCCGACAAGCCCAAGCCGAAGCCAAAGAAAGCACCGGCTAGCCCGGCCAAGGCCAAGCCACGGCATGCCGCCAGTGCGGTAGCCGCCGTGCCGCCAGCACCAGATCATCAGGTAGCGCAGGCCGAGGCCAGCACACCCATGGCCAACGCGGCCAACCCTGCCAGGCAGGCAAGTGCACCGCAGGCAGAGGTAGCCAGCAAACCGGCTGACCATACCGATGCGGATAGCGACAAAGTGGTTAAGCCGGACGAGCGCATTACCCGCTTCCCCGCCGCAGCGCGCATGCAGTACGGCCTGTACCTGTCTGGTGTCTTGCTGGGCAGTGGCGAGATGCGCTGGCAACGCGATGGCAGCAGCTATAGTTTGATCACCGATGTTACGCCGGTGGTGGGCCCCAAGCTGCGCTACGAAACCGTCGGCAGCGTCACGCCGCAGGGCTTGCGGCCGGACAGCTTCAAGGCCACGCGGAATGGCGAGCCGCGCGAGTATGCCCGTTTTGACTGGGCAGCGGCCACGCTGGCCTATGGCGATAAGGAACACAAGTCTGAGCCCCTGCAGCCGGGGGCGCAAGACTGGCTCAGCCTAGGCGTGCAGCTGGCGCTGCGTGGCAAGAAGATGGGGGAGGCACCCATTCAGATCACCAATGGCAAAAAAGTGTACCGCATGGTGCTGCGGCCAGAAGGGGAAACCGATTTCGACACAGGCGCGGGGGTGATTCGCGCCGTGGTCATCCGCGTGCGTGAAGAGGGCGAGCTTACCGAATTCTGGCTAGCGCCCGACTTTGCCAATATTCCGCTGCGTATCCTGCGCGCAGACAAAGACAAGCGCTTCGAGCTGCGTGCGAATCTGATTGAACTAGATGGCGACACTGTGTGGAAACAGCCGCCACGACAACCGAGACAAGACAATGAAAGTAAACGTTAGCCAATTCAACCACCTGGAACAGGTACTGTTTGCCATGCTGCGCTTTGACCGCCCGGCCGACGCCGTGCTCACCGCGCATTTCCGCCAGCATAGCAAGCTGGGCGGCACCGACCGTCACCTGATTGCCGAAACCGCCTTTGCCTGCCTGCGCCACCTGGAAACCCTGCGCCCGCTGTGTGGCAAGCAGGTGAACTCGCGTCGCCTGGCGCTGGCTACCCTGGTGCGTATCGGTGGGACCAACCTGCGCGAGCTGGATGGCGTGATGAAAGAAACCGAGCGCGAATGGCTGGCATCGGTAAAAGGCGCCGAGCTGCCGGACGACCTGAGCGCCCGCTCCGGCCTGCCAGGCTGGGTGATCGGCCTGCTGGGCGAGCAGGAAGAGGGCGAGGTGATTGCGCTGGGTAAAGGCCTGGCGTCTTACGCACCGCTGGACCTGCGCGTGAATACCCTGAAAATGAAGCGTGACGACGCTCTGATCCAGCTGCAGGATTCCGGCATTGCCTGCGAGCCTACCCCGTATTCGCCTATCGGTATCCGCCTGAAAGGCAAGCCGGCGCTGGCCCGTCACCCGCTGTTTGTCGGCGGCGCCATCGAAGTACAAGACGAAGGCAGCCAGCTGCTGGGCCTGCTGACCGGCGCGCGCCGTGGCGAAATGGTCGTGGATTTCTGCGCCGGTGCCGGTGGCAAAACCCTGCTGCTGGGCGCGCAGATGGCTTCCAGCGGCCGCCTGTACGCGTTTGATATCTCGGAAAAACGCCTGGCCAACCTGAAGCCGCGTCTGGCGCGCTCCGGCCTGTCCAACGTGAACAGCACCCTGATCGCACACGAGAACGACACCAAGGTAAAACGCCTGGCCGGCAAAGCCGACCGCGTACTGGTCGATGCGCCATGCTCCGGCCTGGGTACCCTGCGCCGCAACCCGGACCTGAAATACCGCCAGAGCCCGGAAAGCGTAGCCGAGCTGAACGCCAAGCAAACCGCCATTCTGGCCTCGGCCTCGCGCTTGGTGCGCGCCGGCGGCCGCCTGGTGTACGCCACCTGCAGCCTGCTGCCGGCAGAAAACCAGGACATCGTGAAGGCGTTTCTGGAAAGCCACCCGGATTTCGAGCTGCTGCCAGCCAACACCCTGCTGGCCGAGATGAAAATTGCGCTGGATACCGGCGATTACCTGAGCCTGCGCCCGCACCTGCATAACAGTGACGGTTTTTTTGCCGCCGTGTTGCAGCGCAAGGCTTGAGTCGCAGCGCCAGCGGCCCTAGAATAGTCGATTGAATTTGTCGGGTAATCGCCCGGCCATTAATGCAAAAGGAAGATCATGTCGATTCAGGACACCATCCGCCAGACCGTTACCGAAAACCCGGTCGTGCTGTACATGAAAGGCTCCGCCACCTTCCCGCAGTGCGGTTTTTCCAGCCGTGCCGTA
Source organism: Vogesella perlucida (assembly GCF_979366545.1). NCBI lineage: Bacteria > Pseudomonadati > Pseudomonadota > Betaproteobacteria > Neisseriales > Chromobacteriaceae > Vogesella > Vogesella perlucida. Next base: position 6,482 of record NZ_CEETRO010000009.1, on the reverse strand, counting down.
CAAATCATCAAGGCCTGTGGCGTTGAGAAGTTTGTGACCGTCGATGTGCTGGCCGACCCGGAAGTACGCCAGGGCATCAAGGACTACGCCAACTGGCCGACCATCCCGCAGCTGTACGTGAACGGCGAGTTCGTTGGCGGCTCGGACATCATGTACGAGATGTACCAAGCCGGCGAGCTGCAGGAACTGCTGAAAGACATCGCAGCGTCCTGATCCTGCCAGGCAGCCCGCGCGTGCGGCTGTCGTGAGCTGCAAACCCTGCCCTTTGCTGTGGCAGGGTTTGTCTTTTTATGGGTGTCGCCTGCAGATACGGCGTGCTGCACTGTTTGATCTGGCACAGTTGGCCGCATGAAACAGGGAAAACCCTGTACGCAGGGCATGGCTGCAAACAGCTGTTTGCTTGTACAATATCGCCCCATACCAATTTAGCGAACCGGCTGCCGCCTGGCGGCCGGTTTTCCGTATCAAGAAAAGCGGTTTGCACGGGCGCCAGCCTGACGCAGCCGCTTTTTGCCAAGGTTTGGGAAGAGCATGAACATCACCGTAGTCAATCACCCGCTGGTACAACACAAACTCGGCCTGCTGCGCGAGGGCGATATCAGCACCATGAAATTCCGCCTGCTGACCCAGGAGCTGGCTCGCCTGCTGGCTTATGAAGCCACCCGTGATTTCGAGCTGGAAACCGTTACCATCGATGGCTGGTGCGGCCCGATCGACGTGCAGCAAATCAAAGGCAAGAAAGTCACCGTGGTACCTATCCTGCGCGCCGGTATCGGCATGCTGGACGGCGTGCTTGATCTGGTGCCGTCGGCCAAGATCAGCGTGGTAGGCCTGGCGCGTAACGAAGAAACCCTGGAGCCGGTGTCGTACTTCGAAAAGTTTGTCGGCAATCTGGACGAGCGCATCGCCATGATCATCGATCCGATGCTGGCCACCGGTGGCTCGCTGATTGCCACCATCGACCTGCTCAAGCGCAATGGCTGCAAGCACATCAAGGCGGTGGTGATGGTGGCGGCACCGGAAGGCGTGAAAGCGGTAAACGACGCCCACCCGGACGTGCAGATCGTGGCCGCCTCGCTGGATAGCCACCTGAACGAGCACGGTTACATCATCCCGGGTCTGGGTGATGCCGGCGACAAGATATTCGGTACCAAACACGCCTGATACCTGGCAGACAGCCGCTTGCAAAAGCGGCTTTTTTGCAGCCGCGGCCAACCTTGTGGGCAGCATCAGCAGGCCAGGGCGCGGTTTGATCGCCCGCTGGGTGAGGCGGTCATGTATTGGGCGGTGTCATGCCGCTGCAGGCACAAAGCATTCAACAACAAGAAGGTAAAACCTATGTTCCAACAAGTGAAAGTGGCCCTGTCCGGCGCCCAGATCCTGTTCGTCGCCTTTGGCGCGCTGGTTCTGGTGCCGTTGCTTACCGGCCTGAACCCCGCCATGGCACTGCTGGGCGCCGGCTTGGGCACCTTGCTGTTCCAGTTGTGTACCGGCCGCCAGGTGCCCATCTTCCTGGGCTCTTCTTTTGCCTTTATCGGCCCCATCATTTATTCGATGCAAACCTGGGGGCAGGGCGCCACCATGTTCGGCTTGTTCTTTGCCGGCTTCATGTACTTTGTGTTTGCTGCCATCGTGAAATGGCGCGGCATGGCGCTGGTCAACAAGCTGCTGCCGCCAGTGGTAATCGGCCCGGTGATCATGATCATCGGCCTGTCGGTAGCCGGTGCCGCATCCAATATGGCCATGGGTCGTGCGGGCGGCCAACAGGTGATGCCGTATGAAACCTCGCTGCTGCTGGCGGCCATCTCGCTGGCGACCACCATTGCGGTATCGATCTACGCCCGCGGCATGTTCAAGCTGGTGCCGATCCTGGCGGGGGTGACCGTGGGCTATATCGCCGCAGCCTTCATGGGCGTGGTGGATTTTGCCAAGGTTGCCAACGCACCGTGGTTTGCTACGCCGGTCTTCCACAGCCCGGAAGTCAACTGGGCAGCGGCGTTGTTCATGCTGCCGGTGGCCATTGCCCCGGCGATTGAACACATCGGTGGCGTGATGGCCATTGGCGGTGTTACCGGCAAGGACTACACCAAGACCCCTGGCCTGCACCGCACGCTGGCTGGTGACGGCCTGGGCGTATGCGTGGCCGGCCTGATCGGTGGCCCACCCGTTACCACTTACGCTGAAGTAACCGGCGCGGTGATGATTACCCGCAACTTCAACCCGGTGGTGATGACCTGGGCGGCGATTTTTGCCATTGCCATGGCGTTCTTTGGCAAGTTCAACGCGCTGCTGCAGTCCATCCCCATGCCGGTCATGGGCGGCATCATGGTGCTGCTGTTCGGTACCATCGCTTCCATTGGCCTGAAAACGCTGATTGAAGCCAAGGTAGACCTGATGGAGCCGCGCAACCTGGTGATCATCTCGGTGGTGCTGACGGCCGGTATCGGCGGCCTGGAGCTGAAGTTCGGCTCCTTCGGCCTGGTGGGTGTGGGCCTGTGCTCGGTGCTGGCGCTGATTCTCAACCTGATACTGCCAGGCAAGTCGGCCAGCCACGACGGTATCGTGGAAGGGCAGGACATCTAGCCTGCTAGTTGGCCGCAGGCTGCGGCCAAGCTGTCTATCTGGTAAAACACCCCGCTACGGCGGGGTGTTTTGCGTTAGGGGCTTGGTATCAGGCCAGCACCAGCTGCACGCTCAGCGCATCATTGGGGCCGATAGCCAGCAAGCGGTCGATATTGGGGTGCTTGCCGGGGAAAGCCAGCGCGTCGGCCGTGTGCTCGGCATACAGCGCCAGCCCTTGCTGCGCAGCGGCGTGGTTGATACAGCCGTGCTGCAGCCACAGGGCATGATACAGCCGCACCGAGCCGCTGGAGCCGGGTTTGGCTTCTATCAGCGCCACTTGCTCGCCTGCAGCATTATGCAGCGTCAGCGCGGTGAGATGGTCGATGGCGGGCAGGGTGGGCAGAATGTCGGCAAAAGAGGGCATGAAAAACTCCGGTAGTGAATAAAGGGAGTTTGGTGCATGGCGCTGAAATTTCCAGCTAATGTTATCGAAATTTTTCAGCGTGATGCCTGGCGCTGCTGCCCCCAGCACATCGTGTCTCTGCGGCGCCGACGCAGACAGTACACATAGCCGGGCCGTGCACCAGGCCTCTGCTGGCGAGGCTTAGTGGGCAAGCAGCCCGTACTCCAGCAGCAGGCTGGCAAATATCACCGCACCGACGCGGTTATTATCCAGAAAAGCCTTGAAGCACAGGGCGCGGTCGCGGGTGCGGATCTCGCCATACTGCTTGCCGATCAATACGGCCGAGATCGCCAGGCCGCCAAAGTAGGGCCAGCCCAGCCCTAGCTGCCAGCCCAAGCCCAGCATTAGCGCCATGAACACGCCATGGCACAGCATGATGGCGGCCACGTCGTAGTCGCCAAAGGTAATGGCCGAGGTCTTGATGCCGATTTTCAGGTCGTCTGGTTTATCGGCCATGGCGTAGGCGGTGTCGTAGGCTACCGTCCAGAACAGGTTGGCCGCCAGCAGCCACCACGCGGTGCTGTCCACGCGGCCGGTTTGTGCGGCATAGGCCATGGGAATGCCAAACGAAAATGCCAGCCCCAGATAAGCCTGCGGTAGCGGAAAGAAACGCTTGGTGAACGGGTAAGTCGCCGCGAGCAGTACCGCCGGGATGCTCATCAGCAGCGTCAGGCTGTTCATCGGCAGCACCAGCAGCAGGCTGAGCAGCGCCAGCCCTGCGGCCAACCATAGCGCCTCTTTTTCGGTGACGGCACCGCGGGCAAACGGGCGCTGGGCGGTGCGCGCTACGTGGGCGTCAAAATGGCGGTCGGCATAATCGTTAATCACGCAGCCGGCCGAGCGCATCAGAAAGGTACCCAGGACAAAAACCAGCAGCACCAGCCAGTCTGGCCGGCCTTTGGATGCCAGCCACAGGCCCCATAGTGTGGGCCAGAGCAATAGCAGGGTGCCGATGGGCCGGTCTACGCGCATCAGTTGGCCATAGACCGTTGCGCGTTCGCGCAGCAGGGCGGTGTTCATCGCAGGTAATTCTCCAGGGCCGGTAAAAACACCTCGCTTACCAGCAGCGGGGAGTTGGCCAGGGTAAAGCGGCAGCGGCGGGCGCCCAGCTGTGGCGCATGGTGGGTATCGTGGGCGCTGGCCAGGGTATGCAGCGGGTGCGGGGCGGCGGTTTGCAGGAACTGCAGCGCTTCGCGCCCCAGGCCGGGCAGGCCGCCAAACAGGGTAAGCCCCAGCGAGCGGCTGCCGCGCTCCAGTATCGGGCGCCAGGCCTGGCTGTCTTGCAGGGTAATACTGCGTGCTACCACCACGGCTTCGCCATTCAGCATTAATCGAACGTGTCTGGCATAAACCGGTTGCTTTGCGCTAATCTGCAGCAGTTCCGCCTCGTCGGCGTAGATAGTCGTATGGCCTTGCGCCAGCACGTCTACCGCAAAGGGGTGGCCGGTTGCCATCAAGTGTTCGGTCAGCGAGCCACGTGTCGCCATGCACGCTGCCAGTAAAGGGCTGCATGCCGGCAGCGTAGCCGACCAGCGTTGTTTTTCATCCATGGGCGGCATTATGCCAAAACGTGCTTTGTGCTGTCCTGCCCTTGCGGCCAACCTTGTATTCTTATTGCCATGATCGAAACCTTTATCTGGCTGCTGGCGTATCAGTTCATCGGCGAAGTCATCGCCCGTAGCCTGGGCTGGCCGGTGCCTGGCGCCGTGCTGGGCATGCTGCTGCTGTTTATTACGCTGTGCGCACGCCGTGGCGTGCCACACGCGCTGCGCGACAACATCCCGCGGCTGATGACCCATATGTCGCTGCTGTTCATTCCTGCCGGTGTGGGCATTCTGGCGTTTTGGCCCATGCTATCGGCGCACCCGCTTAGCCTGCCCATCCTGCTAGTGGTGGCCACGCTGTCTACGTTTATCATCACCGCGCTGGTGTTACAGCTGGGGCTGTGGTGGCAGAAACGCAGGAGGCCGGTATGAGCGTACTGGCCTGGGTGCAAAACGCCCCGCTCACCGGCCTGCTGCTAACGTTGGCCGCCTACCGCACCGCGCTGACTCTCAGCCGCCGCTATCACGGCCACCCGCTGGCGAATACGGTGCTGATGGGGGCGGTCATGGTGATTGCGGTATTGCTGCTGCTGGGCATGGATTTCCAGCAGTACATGAAAGGCGCTGGCTTTATCCAGTTTCTGCTCGGGCCGGTGACTGTGGCGCTGGCTATCCCGCTGTACAACAACCTGGGGCGGTTACGTAAAAGTGGTCTGCCCATCTTGCTGGCCATTATTATCGGTAGCGCTGCCGGCGTGGTGACTGCGGTCTGTGCAGGCCTGCTGTTTGATATGCCTCGCAGCATGGTGCTGTCGCTGGCGCCGCGTTCTGCCACCACCCCCATTGCCATGGGCGTGGCTGACGTGCTGGGGGGGATCCCCGCGCTGGCGGCGACCTTCGTCATCGTCACCGGCATCATCGGTGCCATCTGCGCCAAGCCGCTGATACAGCTGCTGCGTATCCACGATGATGTCGTGCTGGGTGTCGCCACTGGCGTGGCGGCGCACGGTATCGGTACCGCGCGCGTTTTCCAGCTGTCAGAAACAGCGGGAGCCTTTGCCGGGCTGGCCATGGGGCTCACAGGCTTGTTTACGGCCATCCTTGCCCCCATTCTGGTGCACTACCTGCTGTAATGGCACCCACGTACACTGCAACACCATAAACACAACAACATTCTAACGAGGAGCACCCATGGACCTGATTCTGTGGCGACACGCCGAAGCCGAAGACGGCAATGACGACCTGGCCCGCGCACTCACCCGTCGCGGCCAACAACAAGCCCGTCGGATGGCCGACTGGCTGCACAAGCAGCTACCCGACAATTACCGTTTGCTGGCATCGGAAGCCGTACGCTCCCAGCAAACCGCCGCCTTCCTGGCAAAAAGCTACGAGATCCTGCCGGCATTGAACCCGGATGCTTCAGTAGAAGAAGTGCTGGCCGCTGTTGGCTGGCCGGAATGTGGCAAAACCATTGTTCTGGTAGGGCACCAGCCTTACATTGGCCGCCTGGCGGCCACATTGCTTAGCGAGCAGCCACTATTGTGGAGCGTGAAAAAGGGCTCCATCTGGTGGCTGAACCATCGCGAACGCCATGGCATTGAACAAATCCGCCTCAAAGCCATGATGACACCTGCCATGCTCGAATCACTTTAAGCCGGGTAAGCCGTACACATCATCAAGTTGGCCGCCTGCGGCCAACTTTTTTGCTTTTTTGTGCCGTTGCAAATCAACATCTTAAGCAAATACTTGCAGTTTATTGCGGTGCAAGTGTTGACGGGTGTGGGCGGGGTGGGTATAGTTCGCCTCCTCAGCTGACGACGCAAACGAAACAAGCAGTCAGCACCGCTCTTTAACAGACCAAATAACCGATAGGTGTAAGTGTCTGGCTAAGCCAAATACTTGCACTGCAAAGA